>CAZRGL010000486.1:0-8741 GCA_964599485.1 uncultured Polyangiaceae bacterium | reverse complement strand
AGCAATTTGCTCATATAATAATAATAGAGTCATATTTTATTGGGGGATCCCATGAACTTGCGTATTGGTTTGCTCATAGGTTTGTTGCCCGCATCCGTCGCTATCGCACAGGGCTGCGTGGTGGAGGACAACACCAACTCGACCAAGAAGACCACAACCACTACGACGGACACCGGTTCGCCAGGGCTGCCTGGATCAGCTTGCAACTGTGATGCAGATTGTGAGGGCGAAGGGGCGCTGTGCCTGCTCGGCATGTGCGCCAAACGCGCCAATGGGATGTGCCCCGTGACCGGTGAGGAGACGGGCTGCGAGCCGGGCTTCTTGTGTTTCAACACCGACATCTTGCTCGACAGCGGCGTTTGCTTCCCGCTCTACGATGCCGCCAGCTGTGATCTCGTCGAAAACCGCCGCGGGGTGTGCTCGCCCGTGCGGGGGGTGAGCTGCGACGCAGCCTGCGGCGCGACTTGCGTTCCCGACGTGACCTTCGAGAACACGCCAGGGGCTGCATGTGTGGCTGATTCACAGTGCACCTTCCACGCTGACGGAGCGTGCTATTCCGACAGCGGTGTGGGCGAGCCCAACGGCTGGGTGGAAGGCTATTGCCTGGCCTTCGGCTGCAAGTCGGACGCAGAGTGCGGCGGAGCAGACAAGGGCTGCATGCCAGCGGCATCTGACGGCTCAGGCGTATGCATGAACCGTTGCGGCATGGATCTCGACTGCCGCGCTGGCTACGTATGCAGCACCATCACCGACGACAACGAGATGCCCGTTGGCAACGCTTGCTTCGCCGGTTGCGACGCGGCGGCGACCTGTCCGGCGGGCTTTGCTTGTATGGGCAAGATCTGTGTGGACGAGAAGAGGGCTTGCGGCACGATGAACCTCTATGGTTGGTGCCCCGAAGGCTCTTGGTGTGACGAGGGTGTGTGCAACGACCAGCCCTTCGCTTGCGACGGCACCGACGACGCACTCGAGCCCAACGACAGCTTCGATGACGCCAAAGAAGCACCGGTGGGCCAGACCCAGGGCTTGCGCAGCTGCGCGGGCAACGAAGACTGGTTCAAGATTTCGGTCGCCGCCGGCAAGCTCGTCCGCGTCGGCATCAACTTCATGCACGCAGCCGGCGACCTCGATCTGATCGCCTACGACGCCAACAACAAGATCCTCGGCTCGCGTTACGGCAAAGGCTATCCCTACAAGGACCGCGACTTCGAGACCGACACTGAATACTACGGCTTCTACTCACAGAACGGCGGCACCTATTACGTGCGCGTGGTGGGCTATGGCCCGGCAGCAGGAGCGGCCGCCGAGAATGGTTACACGCTCAATGTCGATGCCTTCGATTACGTCGACGGCGAGAGCTGCACACTGGCTGGCTTCACCTTTGACGAGTGCGCCGGACACGGCCCCAATGGCTCCGGTCTGCTGCCTTTCCCCTTCCCCGATCCTGCCGATTCGGTGGTCGGAGAGTTGTTCATGTGGGACACGGTCTCCAACTATCGTTTTGCCCGGCGTGAGCTCATCATGCTGGTTCGCCACGCGATCACCGAGACGGCCAAAGCATTCCCCGACACCAACCCCTTGGGGCTGATCGACACGTGCCAGATCGACGGAATCACGCCAGGCTACGACATCGGCAGTCCGCGTCACCCCGAGACCACCCACGACCAGGGCGGCAACATGGACCTCGCCTACTACCAGGTCGGCCCCAACAACAGCGCCAAGATCGTCTGCGGCGATGGCTCCAAGCACGCCGACGGGTTCTGCTCGCCGGCAGCGGTCGACAAGCACACCGTCGATCTGGAACGGCAAGCGTTCTTCATGGCGCAGATGTACAAGTCCTCGCGCGTGCGGGTGATCGGCGTCGACAAGATTCTCGGGCCGCTGATCGAAGATACCGCCACGGCTTTGAGCGAGCTGCCCGAGAGCGACCCGAAGCACATCAGCAAGGCGCTGGCCTCGACGCTCAAGTCCAAGATGGCCTACGGCGACGGCTGGCCCTTCCACCACCATCACATTCACCTGAGTCTGCAGTGGTGGACCAGTGGTGATTATGAAGGTGCTGCGAACGCGGCCGACGGAGCGAACGCTACCAGTCACAGCCCCTTCGCCCCATACGCAGTCGAGCCCTCGAGTGCTTTCAGCAAGCTCGACATGGCCTGGCCGCCACGTCGATAGCGACAATGCGGGAGGGGATGACCCCTCCCTACGACGATTCGGTCAGCGGCCGGTGGTCAGCAGTTTCTTGGCTTGGGCCCGAACCGACTGCGGGTAAGCGGTTTGCTTGGGCATCACTTTGAGCTCCGACTTGGGGGTGAGCTTGAGGATCTTGCGTACCATGTCGGAGGTGGTTCGCGGGTTGCACAGCAGCGCGCGACGAACCTGCGCGCTCGACAGCCAGCTGGCGTTGCCGGCAATCATCTCGAGCTGTGGCCTTGGCATGTTGCCCATCCGCGCCAACCGCGCCACCTCTGGAACGGTGAGCCGAGGATTGCTGAGCAGCGCGGGCCAAACAGCATTGCCATAAATTCGCTCGAGAACTGTTCGCTCGCTGGGTTCGCCCTCACGCGCCACCCGTAGCTGCTCGGTTGCGCTCAAGCCACGCATGCGCTCATGCACGCTACGTCCGCTACGGGGAGCAGGATCCTGGGGCTGTTTGTCGGCTGGTGCTGGCTCTGTCGAGGCTGGCTCAGTCGAGGCTGGCTCAGTCGAGGCTGGCTCAGTCGAGGCTGGTTTGGGGGGGGCTGGCTCTGCGACCGGCTCCGCGGCGGCTGGGGCCTCGACGAAGTCACGAATACGCTCTCGCAAGACGGGGCCAAATTTCTCGAACGCTAGGCCAACACCGTCGCCGGTTACCCATACCACGCGCGCCATGAGCTCGAGCTGCGCGCCACTTTCCGGGTGCACGAGGGCCAAACAGCAGAGCTGCGTTTGACTCAGGCCGCTGACGCCAGCGACGAAGCAACCGCCCGTGCTCAAGTTCTTGCTGAATTCCTCACGCAGCAGGGAGGGCGACGCGAATTCCATACGCAGCTGCTCGGCATCATCCATTGCGACCATGGTAACCCGTCATACAAACACTTCGAAGCCCGCGTCAGTCCCTGCTATCCTCGTAGGCCAGGCAAGGCAAGGGGGTGGAGCGTTTGTCCGCAAGGCAACCATGAGCAAACACCCCTTTGATTCGGATCGGCCCGCATCGTCTCAACCAGGCGAGTTGGTCACTGGTGGGCGCGTGCTTGTCGTGGACGATGCCGATGAGATGCGCCGGGTGTTGACCTCCATCCTCGAGCGTTACGACTTCGAAGTGCTTTCAGCACCCGACGGCGTTCAAGCTTGTACGCTGCTCAACGAAGAGCAGCTGGACGTTGTCGTGAGCGACATACGCATGCCCAACATGGATGGCGTCGCGTTGCTCAAGGCTGCCAAAGAGATCGACCCCGATTTGCCCGTGATTCTCGTGACAGGAGCGCCGGAGCTCGACTCGGCCATCCAGGCGGTCGAGCTGGGCGCATTCCACTACCTCACCAAGCCGTTCAAGACTGAAACCCTGATCAACATCGTAGAACGCGCTTTTCGTATCAGTCGCTTGGCCCGCATGCGCCGGCAAGCCGCCTGGCTGACGGGTGTGGGCGCGAGTTTCGACGAACGTACTGAGCTGCAGAACCGCTTTGAACGCGTGCTCGAAGGCATGCAGGTGGCTTATCAGCCACTCGTCGACGTCACGCTTCAACAGGTGTTTGGCTATGAAGCGCTGATGCGCAGCAACATCAGCGAGCTGGCGAAACCACCTGCGATGCTCGAGATCGCCGAGCAGCTGGGGTGTCTACACGAGCTCGGTCGAGCGGTGCGACGCGCGGTGACGGATTCGGTCCCACCGCCCAGGAGCGGCCACACGCTTTTCGTGAACGTCCACCCCCAAGAGCTGGCTGACGACGAGCTTGCCGATCCGAATTCACCTCTCGCGGCGCATGCATCTCGGGTCGTATTGGAGGTCACCGAGCACGCCTCCTTGGATAACGTCAGCCGCCTCGCCGACCGCATCACAAGGCTGCGCGCGCTCGGTTATCGCATTGCTGTAGATGATCTTGGCGCCGGCTACGCCAGCCTCAACAGCTTCGCCCAACTTCAGCCCGACTTCGTGAAGCTCGACATGGCATTGGTCCAGCAAGCACCTGCCGACCCAATGCGTAGACGCCTCATCCGCTCGATGATTCGCCTCTGCGAGGACATGGGGATTGATGTCGTTGGTGAAGGGGTCGAGACTGCCAAACAGCGCGACACCTTGCAGAACTTGGGCTGCGACATCATGCAGGGTTTCTTTTTCGCCAGGCCCGGGCCAGCTTTTCCCGAAGTGAGCTGGTGAGCCGCGAGCGGCTGACGCGTTGCGCCGCTCCGGCCGAACGCGAAGCAGCGAACATCAAACCAGTGAGGGTCGCTGAGCGCAACGTGGCGGCCGGAGCATTCGGCGCGGGCGCAGTGTTGACCAACACGTCCAGCCAGCGCTCGACCGGCGGACGCGACAGCACCCCGCCGAGCGAAAACAACACGATGTCGTCGATGCCGGCCGCCCGGGTCGCGGCAACATCCTCGGCCAGCTCCCGCTCGCTGCGGTAGGTCGGCTCGTCGCCCAGCGCGCCGCTGCCGGTGGCACCCAACGACACACATGCACGCGTGCCATAGCGCCGTCGTGTCGCGACAGCGCAGGCGCCGACCAAGGCCAACGCATCCTGACGACGCAACAGACCCGCCGAGTAACCCTCGAGCAGCGAGCTATAGGCCATGGTGCTCACACAGTCGACGCCAATGGCATCAACCGGGGTGCCAAGTAGGTGTTGCCAGCCGCGCCCTTCTTGGTCGTCAGCGAGCACCAGAGGAAATGCTGCAGCCAGCGTGCTGATGGAGCGACCGCGAAGTCTGAGAAGCAAATCACGATAACACTCGATTGAGTCTGCTGGCCGCTGTCGCATCGCCAGTCGGTAGGCGGCCCCGTGTTGGAGCCGCATCAGTCCCCTCAAATCCGCAATGGGCGGCTCCAAGTCGATTGCGAGCTCGTCGGGCAGCTCCTCGGCAGTCAGCTCAGCCAACAGCTCGTCCACGAACGCAACGAAAGCTTTGGCGTTGAACGAGCTCGGCCAGCGGCCTTGGGCTTGGTGGAGCATCGGCCAAAGTCCGACTGAGACACCATAGGCCCGACAAGCCCGCACCACCTTCGGCGCGCCGTCGGCAATGTCAGGTGTAACAGCGACCAACATGCCAATGCCGCGGTCCCGCAGCAGCTCGAGCACCTTCTTCGAGCAGAGCTCGTCATAGGGCACGAGCTCCGACCAGATCCGACGGCGCTTCATCCGCCGACAAACACCTCGATGGCACCTGGAACCAACTCGATGCTCAGCGGCAAAGTGCCCAGCGGCTCGCCGTCCACGTCCAGCGGGAAGTCGTCCCGAATGCTGGTGTTGCGCAAGGTGATGTCGAGCTTGTCGCAGCTGAACACTTCCACGTCCGGATTGTCTACATGCTTGCCCGAGTAGATCGACAAGGAGGAGAGCACGAACTTGAGCTTGGGGGCTGCCCCCAACGATACGACGTGCAGCAAGCCATCATCGGGAAGCGCCATGGGGGCAACTTCCATGCCTCCACCGAAAAAGCGGCCATTGCAAATGGCCATGCTGCGCGTGTGAATTTCGACCTCACGACGTGAATCACCCTCGTGGGCGACGCAATCGAGGATGCCCACTTCGCTACGCAACAACGCCTTGGCACTAGCACCGAAGTAAGCGAAGGTTCCGCCGAGGGCGCGACTCGATTTGGCCACGTACTCGTCAACCAGACCGCCCATTCCTACCGAGAGGATGTTGACGAAGTAGGCCTGATCTTCTTTTTCGGCACGGTTGCGAAACCGAAACTTGCCGATGTCGATGGCGCGCACTTTTCCAGAAGCGATGGCTTCGCAGTAACGGTCGAGCCGGTGTTCGAGGCCCAGGGTCTTGCGAAAATCGCCGCCCGTGCCTTGGCCCACGATGCCGAGCTTGGGCAGAGCCAAACCGCGCTCCCGCGCACGCATCAATCCATTGGCCACCTCGTGGACCGTGCCGTCGCCACCAACGGCGATGATCACGTCACGCCCATCCTCCGCCGCGTTCTCCGCCAGCGTCTCCGCGTGCCGTGGCTCGGTGGTGTCCTGCCGGTCCACATCACCGATGTGATTTGTGATGACACGCTCGAGTTGCTCGGCGTGTGCGCCGGTCTTTCCACCTTGGGACTTCGGATTCAGAATGATGAGAGGCTTCATGTTGGCCACACCACGCCGCGGCTGCGCAAGTCGTCCACTGTGTCGGCTAGCGTTTCGTTGGGATCACGATGACTCCAACCGAGCTGTTCTTTGGCAAGCGTCGGATCACAATACCAATAGTACTGGGCCATTTCGGCACTGATACGATCGAGCGGTGAATCCAAGTTGAGCGCCTTCGCGGCGCGGCCCAGAAGCTCGGCGCTCAAGCCGGCAAAGGCTACGTTGGTGCGCGGCAACCGCAGGCCCGGCGCCTTGACTCCCCCAATTCGCGCGATGCGCCCCATGAAATCTTCCAAGCTCATGTTGGCCGCGTTGACGAGATAGCGCTGCCCACCGCGCCCTTTGTCGAGCGCCAGAATCATCGCTTCCGCTGCGTCTCGCACATCTACGAAGGCAGCACCGCCAGCGGGACTGAAGGGGATCTTGCCCTCGAGCACTTTGCGCACGTCCTCAGTCGAGGAGCCACGCATGTCACCCGGCCCCAAAAGGAGCGAAGGGTTGATGCTCACCACTTCGAAGCTGGCGTCGTTGCGATCGAGGGCCGCTCGCTCGGCGTAGAGCTTGGAGCGATAGTAGGGCCAGCGCGCGATCGCTTCCATGGGCGCGTCGCAACCCTCGTCAGCAATCTGCTCCGGGTCATCAGAGACCGCGATCGTGCCGCTGGTGCTGGCAATGACCACGCGCCGCACGCCAACCTCTTTGAGTGCATCGAGCGTGACCTTGGTGCCATCGACGTGAACCCGATACATGGCCTCGGCGTCCTTGCTTTCACGAGACACTTTTCCCGCACAATGAAACGCGGCTTCACAACCGGTTGCTGCCTCGCAAACTGACTTGCGATCGAGCACATCCCCCTGCTTCACGGTCACCCCAAGGGAGGCGAGCCCACCGGAAGCTGATTCAATGGCAGCGTTGCGGCAAAGCGCGACGACCTCATGCTCTCGTGCAAGCAGCTGTTGCGCCAATTGGCGACCCAAGAACCCAGTTGCTCCTGTGAGGAAATAGCGGCTCATCGCAGATCAAAGACCTCCTGAAACGTGGTCAACAAGGCAATGTCATTCGACTTGACCTGCCCGCTCATGACCTCGACGGGGGTGGGCACATAGCCATCTTGCACAATGCGGGTGAAGAGCTCCGCGCTCGTTTTGAGGACGCAGTCCGCGGAGTTGCCTGCGGGTTTTCCGGGCTCGATGGTGCAGCCCTCGGGCTCGAGCCGTGCCGTCCATTTGCAGCTGGCCTCGTTACCAAGGGAGAAATAGAAGGTCAGGGGCTTGTCGATCTTACCTTCGACGTATCGTGTTTCGAGGTTGCGAAACAACCCCACCAAAGGGTGCTCGCGACGCTCGCCGAGGGCCTCGTCGAGATGGGCATGCTCACTGAGGTCGAGCACGCTACCGCGCTGCAGTGCCACGATGGCTGCACGGGCAAGCTGGGCAACTGTTCGGCTCGCCGCGGGCAACTTCAATTCCTGCGTCAAGCGACGCAGATCGGCGACACACAACGGCGGGCCGATACGCGCACTGATGTCACGCCTCGTGGGTACGCGCGTCCCCTTGGCCCACGACTCGTGTGTGCCCGACAAGCATACGGGGAGGATGTCGACGCCACAGACCAAAGCCAAGTGCCCGAGCGTCGCTTTGAACTCCTGCACCACTCCGTCTCTGCTGCGTGTGCCCTCTGGGAATATCAGAACATTCTTACCGGCGCGAATGGTGTCGCCTGCCTCGCGCAGTGCTTGGCGCAGATTGGTCCGTCGGTCGAAGGCTTGCAGATTGGTGAGCTGCTTGAAGTAGGTGCGTTTGACCGTACCGGCGAAGAAATAGTCCTGCGCCGCCAATGCCACCATGTCTTGACCGAAGCTGCCGAGGGCATATTTGACGAAGCCCATGTCGAGGTGGCTAGCGTGATTGCTGGCGACGATGACGTTACGGTTGTGTGGAATGAAAGCGCGACCATATATGGTCGGCTTCATGACCTTGCCGTAAAAACCCATCTGGGCCTTCGTCAACAGACGCTTTGCTGTCGCGGCCACCGGTGCTGGCAATGAGAATGCGTCGCCTGGTTCTTCCTCGATGGGCGCGATGGCCGCCACTCTGCGACCAGCACCCTCACACATGGAAACCACGTCTGCGACGGTCTCTACGCGGTTGAGCTGTTCAGGAGGTAGTGACCGGCCGAGCTGGGCCTCCAGCGCCACGGTCAGCTCCATGCTCATGAGTGAATCAAAACCCAGATCGGCAGCGAGACTGAGACCTGGATGCACGTCGGCGGGCTTGGTTGAGGCGATGGTGGCAACCGCATGTTGCACCATAGCCAAGGCGCCGTCTTTGTTGCGCAGCTCAGCACGAGGAGGTCTGGAGGCGGTGAGCAACCGTTCCAGAATGCGGCGGACCTCGGCGCGTTTGATCTTGCGCGTAGCCGGCTTGGGTAGAAGCACGTCGTAGAAGTGAACCAC
>CAZRGL010000485.1:0-8764 GCA_964599485.1 uncultured Polyangiaceae bacterium | reverse complement strand
GCTAGCCAGACCATTTCCATCCACTATCCTCTGCGGATATTTCCGAGCATCCTTCTCCTTTCGTGGTTTTTCCTTCTTCGCAGCCCTCGCTGCCGGCGATGATTCCATCGCCACAGGTCGTGTCGCACACGCTCGGCTCGCCGTTACAGGTCCAGCCACTCTCCACCGCGCACACGTCCGAACAGCCGTCACCGTTGTTGGTGTTGCTGTCATCGCAGGCTTCGGTACCGAGGATGAGACCGTCGCCGCAGATGCCATCGCAGACGCTCGGCTCCCCAGCACAGGCCCAACCGCTCTCGACTTGGCAGCTATCCGAGCAACCGTCGCCGTTGTTCGTATTGCTGTCGTCGCAAGCCTCGCCGCCGACGATGAGACCATCGCCACAAATGGCTGCACAGCTGCTCGGCTCGCCGTTGCAGGTCCAGCCCGTTTCGACCTGGCAGCTGCTGGAGCAACCGTCCCCATTCATCGTGTTGCTGTCGTCACATCCCTCGCCGCCGAGAATCTTGCCGTCGCCGCAAGTCGCCGAGCAAACACTGGGCTGCCCAACGCAGGTCCAACCGCTCTCGATCTGGCAGCTCGAGCAACCATCGCCGCTCATCGCGTTGCCGTCGTCGCAACCTTCGCCGGACACCACCACGCCGTCACCACAATCGCAAGCATCGCCGATGTTGTTGTTGTTCGTGTCGGTCTGCATGGGATTGGCCACCAAGGGACAGTTGTCCATCGAGCTGGGGATCCCATCGGCGTCCGGATCGACGTCCTCGAGTCGGAAGTTGACCGAGAAGATGAACAAGCCCGCCTCTTCGGCGGCATGGCTTCGCTCAGCGTCCTGACAGCGATCTTCGTCGACACGCAGAGCCACGGACGAAGACGTCAGCTGGTTGTAGCGGGGCCAGCCACCATCATCCTCGTTGCGCGTCTGTAGCTTGGCCACGAAGAGCGGCACGCTCGAATAGGTTCCCGCGAAGTTGACCGTCGCCGAGCCATCGTCCCAACCCGGCACGACCGCGCCCGTGTTGATGGTCTCGTAGTTGACCAGAACGTTGTCTGAATCGGTGAACTGGCTCAGCAGGCTTGCCTCGATGGCCATCCAGCCCACCCTCTCGTTTTGAGCAGGTGGGGTGGTCGTGCACTCGGCGCCCTCGAGCGCGAGCTCGAAGCTGCTACCAGTGATGTTGCGCACGCTGGCGCTGAGGAAGGGGTTGGAGGGCTGGGAAGGAATGTTGCCCTGCTCGTTGGTGAGGGTCTGGATCTGGACGAACACCAGCGGGTTGGTGAAACCAGCGGGCAGCTGAATCGTTTGGGTGCCGCCGCCGCCCTTGTAAATGAGGGTGTTGGTATCCACGAACCCGGCCGCGATCTTGTTGTTGTCGGGCAGGGTCCACTGGCCCTCTTCCACAGCGATGTACGCCACGTTCATCGCGACGTGCGGACCGTCCTCGCTGGGCGGCTCAGAGAGCGTCACCTCGAAGGAGCTCGACTGAACGTTCTTGATGCGAAAGTCAGCCGGATGGCTACCGTTGCTATCCGGGATCGCGATGATGATGGGGTTGTCGTAGGTGTACTTGAGGTTGACCAAGTCCCAAGTCGGATCGCTGTAGGTGTCCTTCTTGGCGACGTTGCCACCTTCCAGACGGAACACGAATTGGGCCGCTGCCGTGTCCCCGATGAGCAACAGAGCGATCGCGAACAAAAGGGCTGATAAGGACTTTTCGAGCTTCATGGTCGTTTCCCCGCCGTGGAGCGAAATGGCAAAAGTAAGAAGATAGCTTAGCGCAAGCAGCCGGAGTTGTTCAGACGTTCGTCGATTGCTTCGAGCGCCTCTCGAGCTCCCAGAGCCAAGCTGATTTGGCCACGGGGCACCGTCGTATCGCGGGGATTGATGCGAATCAAGCTGCAAGCCCGAGTGGCGGCCAACCGCTCGCTCAGATACCGGATCGACGGGACAGCAGTACCCGCCCCGAGCTCCACGATGACCAGGCGCTCCTTGCCGAGGGAGCCGAGCCAGTCGTCCAGCCGCTCACGCTGCTCGTCTTGTCGCACACCCAAGTAGCCGAAGTCGCCGAACATCAAGATGTTGGGGCGCGCCACCGCTCCACACTCAGGGCAACTCGGCAGCTCCGAGGTCGCACGCATGGTGCGCTCGTCGATGGCAACATCGAGCGCGCCGGCTTCGTCGATCCGTTCGCAGCAGGGCTCACTGCACTGGAGATGGTGAATGCTCCCGTGGATTTCATAGGTGAGCGCTGGGTCGAATCCCGCCGCTTGGAAATGCCCATCGACGTTCGAGGTGATGACGAAGTGGCTTCGTTTTGTCTCGGCCCAGCGCCGGAGCACCGCAAAACCAGCGTGCGGCGCGGTGTCACGATAGAGCCGCAAACGCTGCCCGTAGAAGCCCCAACCGAGGGCCGGGTCGCGAACGAATGACTGCGGATTGGCCATGTCCATGAGGCCAAGTCCGAGCTTTCGGTAGGGCGGATAGGCCTTCCAAAAACCCTCTTGGCCGCGAAAATCGGGCAGCCCCGAATCCACACCCATCCCCGCCCCGGAAGTGATCAGCAGGTGCCGAGCCCCACCCACGGCCTTGACCGCAGCCGTCAGCATTGCGGTGAGTTGCGACACGGTGGGAGACCATACCCCGTTTGCTGCGTGTTGGCTGCGACCAGTCCGATCGAGCTGAGAAGTTTGAAACCGCGTCGATGTCCGCGGCTGGGATGCATCGCGGTGCGTGCTTGGCTTGGTCAATCGAGCCGGGCGCTATCGGGGGGCGGCGGAATGGAGCTGAGGGCGGGCGGGCGGCCACTCAACGCTGGTGGCGGGACCGAAGGCGGGCCCAAGGAGGCAGGCAGCAGCGGCGGGTGAGGATCGAGCAACGGAGGCAGGTCGGCGGCGGGCTTGCCATGCCAAAGCACGGGGGCGCTTGCACCCACCGGCCACTCGTAGAGATGAGCTTCGCGCCCTTGCTCGCCGGGCTTGATCCACAAAAAGGTCTGCGTGCCGATGCGTGTCTCGCACTCCGGCTCGGCAAATGCAGGTGACCAGAATCCGACGTTGAAGAATTCCACGGGGCCGACTGTGCGCTGCTCGGCGATGTGCGTATGGCCGAAGACTACTCGTTTGGCGCCGGTGATTTCGGCGATGAGGGAAGCCCGTCGATCGTCGAGGAGCGGGGCCGTGAAAACAGCAGACTTCACGCTCTTGGCATAGATCGCATAGGGAGGCAGTAGCAGCGCCAGAGGAACCACAATCCAGAGCGGGCTGATGGAGAAGGCGATGTTGATGTGCAGCACGATCTGCCAAGCCGCGAACAGGATCGCCAAGAACAACAAGCCCCGGTCGAGCCACAGCTCACGCAACAAAGCGAAGGGCTTTCTGCAGACCGAGGGCACGTCGAGCGCACGCAGCTTACGCACCATCGAGGCGGTCGCGTTGCTTCGTTGGGCGATGTCCGCCACCTTCTCGTCCACCCGAAGTGGATCGCGCATGGCCGGGCGCCAGTGGTCGCGCAGACTGATGAGCAACGTCGCCATCGCCGTCCAGAACCAGCTCCACAACAGTAGCGGTTGGGTGCGCAGCATGTAGCGGAAGAAGAAACGCGCGTACTGCGTCGCGCTCATGATGAAGTTGTCTGTAGCGTGGGGGTTGAAGTAGCCCATGCCGTTGAGCATGTAGCGCCCCGCGAGGTCGCCGAACGGCACGCGAACCCGAGGCCTCCCGTGCACTGAGATGAGCGGGTTGATCGGATCGGTCACGCAGTTGTGGTCGTACTGATGGCCGTGGCTGATGTAGGTATCGCCCCCGCTCAGATAGAACCATTCGCAGAACACCAACTTCTCTTCGTCTGGGGCATGCAGTGTTTCGCGCAGTAGCGCTTGGATAGCAGGCCAGCACAGCTCTGCGTCGTGGTTGCCAGTCACAATCACGACACGGTGACCGTTGGCCAAGAACGCCCGCAGCGCTCCGAACCAGCGCGGGTGGTCAGCGATGATGCGCTCCATCTTGAATTGGCTCATCCACGCTTCGCTGGCCAGGCCGCGCCGACGAGCGAGCCAGTCGATGCGGCCCTCGGGCTCGTCGGGCAGCTGCGTGACGTTGTCGAAATCGAACACATCGCCGTTGAGCACCAGCTCGATCGGCCCGTCTGTTTGATCCTGGAAATGCTCGAGCAAGCCGGCGAAATCCTCGTCGATGAAGAACTCTCGGCGCTTGTAGGCCATCCACAGCGGTCGGCCCGCAGTCGGCTGGTGGGCCTCTGACAGGTGCATGTCCGAGAGGATGACGGTGTGCATGGGTCTGTGTCTCTTGTTCTAGCGCGCGCAACCGTCACGTTCCGTCACAATTTGGCCACGGAAACGGCCTCGGCCGGTCTTTTCGGGCAAACAACGCCGCCAGGACGCAGTTCATGCCCAGAAATGAGGCTGCACGAGTCAGGTCAAGGGGGTGCAGGGGTTAGGGCCGGGCCAGGGCGCGACTTCGTAGCACCGCCGGCGCTAGGGCGCGACTTCGTCGCTCCAACTTGTCGAGTACGCGCTGTCGCTCTGCGCCGCGAAGAATCTTGGGGCGATAGTCGTTTCGCCCCGAGCTGCTCGAAATCGACACCGCTACTATCCGCTCCTCGGTTTGGACGATGCGACCGTCGCGGCTGGCGAAGCGCGCCTGGTAGATGATCGAGTCGAGGTCATCTGGCTTGCTGTCGCCGCCGAAAACGAAGTTGCCCAGCGAATAGACGATGCGTTTGCCGCGGTAGTGTTCGATTCCTTGCAGCACATGAGGATGGTGACCAAGCACGAGATCGGCCCCAGCATCGACCGCTGCGCGCGCAAGCACGTACTGCACGGGGGTGGGCTTGATCGAATACTCTCCGCCCCAGTGGAACGACACGATGAGCAAGCGTTCGTCGGTCTTGTGCTCCGCCACCGCTCGCCGCATCATCTCGAGCACCTCGAGATGGCCGCCGGTGAAGCCGAGGTTGACCACTTCCAGCCCGCGCACCGTCTGCTTGTGGACGCGTTCGCGTCCGAACGCCCCAACCCCAGCGCGTTGAAGCGCGGCCAAAGTATCCTGGTGTCCCTTGCCACCGCAGTCGTGAGAGTGGTTGTTGGCCAAGTCCACCAGTTCCACGCTGCCGAGCTGCAACATACGCGCGTAGCGCGGCTCTCCTCTAAAAGCGGCGGCCAAACCGGCGCGGCGGGGGCGCTTGGTCAGCGGCGTCTCCAGATTGGCGATGGTCAGATCGTCTTCGCTCAGCACGTTGCGCACCCCGCTGAAGGGGTAGCTCAGGTCGTCGTTCTGGCGCGCGAGCTGAGCGGCAAAAGTCCGGTGCGTGCTACCCAAAGTACAATCACCCACCGCGCTGATGAGCACTCCTGCCGAGGGCGCAGCCGCTTTGGTGGCGGGCCGGTGCACTTTGGGCAAGGACAAGGGCCGCAACTCCGGTCGCCCCCGGGATAGCGGAGCTTGCTCTTCGCAACCGATCATCGTCGGCAGCAACAACAGCAGCAGCGCAGTGAGCGCGAGCCTCTCCATCGGAACGTTTCATGGTAGTCGAAAAACTTCGCTGGTGGACGGAGATGCACGCAGATCTAGCGCTTTTACCCTCGAGCCGACTTCGTGGACAGCAGCGGGTCGTTGTCCTGTAGGCTTGCCCCCACTCGTAGTATGACCTTGGGCATGCCACGGCAGCGCATCGCTATTCGTCGGGCGCGGGCGAATCAACTGCGTCACAAGCCCACCGACACTTCCGACCTCGGCTTCGGCAAGTACTTCTCAGATCACTTCTTCGCCACCGAATATGATCTCGAGAATGACTGGCACATGACGCGCATCGAGCCTGCGCGCCTGTTGCAGATCGACGCGGCCGCGATTTGTCTCCACTACGGCCAAGAAGTCTTCGAGGGCCTCAAAGCCTACCGGGGCAAAGACGGCGGTTTGTATTTGTTCCGCTGGCAAAAAAACGCCGAGCGCATACGCAGCTCATGCCGCCGGCTGATGATGCAGACGGTCGACGAGGAGTTCTTCGGTCAGGCGCTCAAGACGCTGGTCCTTCTCGATCAGGATTGGGTGCCGAGCGAGCCCGGCTGTTCGCTCTACATTCGCCCCACTTTGATCGCCACCGATCCCTTCCTCGGCGTGCGACCCGGCGAGGAATACGCTTTCTACATCATCGTCGGCCCCGTCGGTGCGTACTACCCCGAAGGTTTCAACCCGGTCGGGATCTGGGTGTCCGAAGAAGACGTCCGCGCCGTAAAAGGTGGCCTCGGCGAGGCCAAGACAGCCGCCAACTACGCCCATTCATTATGCGCCCAGCAAAAAGCCGCCAAGCTCGGCTACGCTCAGGTGCTCTGGCTCGACGCCATCGAGCACCGCTGGGTCGAAGAGGTCGGCACCATGAACGTGTTCTTCCGCTTCGACGACGGCGTGGTCACCCCCCCGCTCGAAGGCACCATTTTGCCCGGCATCACCCGTGACGCCGTAATCACCATTTGTGAGCACTGGGGGGTCAAGGTGACCCAGCGACGAATCTCCATTGACGAGGTGATCGAGCGCGCCCGATCCGGCGAGCTCAAAGAGGCCTTCGGCACCGGCACCGCCGCGGTCATCTCCCCAATTGGCTTGCTCAGCTACAAGGGTAGAGAGACCCGCATCAACGACAACAAGACCGGCGAGTTGTCCGAGCGGCTCTACACCTACCTCACCCGTATGCAACGTGGCGAAGAGGAAAACACCTTCGGTTGGGTGGAGCGCATCGACCACCTCAACGTAGAAGAGCTCGCCCAAGGCAACTTCTGAACTTGTCAGCAACCGTTGCGCCCAGAGGCCGCGCTGCCGCCAGCATGATGATTGTGTTGGCACTCGGCGCAAGTTGCGCGCCCGTCTGCCCTGCCGCGCTGTCTCCGTCCTCGCACAACTCGACGACCACCCTCGCTTCGGCAACCACGCCGACTTCTGCCACTGCCTCTGCCACTGCCTCTGCCTCTGCCTCTGGCTCTGCCTCTGCATCGGCCCCGGCGACCGCGGCCCCAACGACGACCACCTCCGCCCCGCCGCCTGCACCGGTCGATCCGCTGCGACTCGGTCTCACCTTCGACTTGCCCGCCCCCACGCTAACGGGCCAAGCGCCGTTGGCGTTGTGGGCGACCTACTACTACATCCCACGGGTAACACCGATCCAGACCGGTCACCCGCTCCGAGACATGCAAGGTCAACCGCTCGGCCCGCGTCTTTCGCTCCGCGATTGGTGTGAAGCCGCCATGCAAGGAACGGTCTCCGTCGTGAGCCCACCAGGACCGGATCGGGTGTTCAACTACGCTGGCGTGACCCGCACCCGCGAGGTCGACTGCAAGCCCATCTACCCCAAACACCCGGCCATCAGTCGAACACGCTTCACCCGAGCGGTCGGCCCCTACGGCGACGGTGTACGGAGGATGATTCTGTTGCCCTTTCGCAGCATCGCCGTCGACCGGCGTCTCATCCCCTATGGCAGCGTCATCTACATACCGGCCGCGCGCGGCATCGCATTGACTTTGCCTGACGGCCGGCAAGCGCAACACGATGGCTACTTCTTCGCAGCCGACCGAGGCGGGGCGATCAAGGGCAACCACATCGACGTCTTCATCGGCTCGGCAACCCGCAACCCCTTTGCATTCGTGCGTAGCCGTCGACGCCCAACCTTCGATGCCTATGTGGTCGCCCAACACGCCGCCCGGCAGCGCCTGTCTGCCGCGCATCAACCCCCTCGTCAACAGCACGCGAGTCCGTAGCGCCTCTTGGGCCAGCCACGAGCTAGGCCTGTTGTCCGTGACGGCAGCAGCGACCCGGGTTATCCGCAGCGCGTGTCCAGCCAGCCGCCGACCAGCTCCGAGCCCGATGCCGCGCCAAAGGAGCTGCTCGCCGACCGTGTGCGACGCTGGCTGCGCACGACACTGCGCACTGCCCACATCGCGACCTTCGGAGTGCTTCTCGGTGGCGTCGTGCTGGAGGTCCCCTACGCGCGTTACGAATTGTGGCTCTACGCCGCAGCGGTGAGCGGTGCGTTGTTGACAGCAACTTTTCTGGTCGAAGCGCGACCGTACTGGAGCGAAGTGCGCGGCGTGGCCTTGCTCATCAAACTGGCCGGCTTGGTGCTCGCTGCCACGGCCCTGTCCCGCTTCAGCGCCATCATCTTGCTGGCCGTCGTAGCCCTCAGCGCTGTAGTCAGCCACATGCCCGGTCGGTGGCGCCATCGCAACGTCTTCAGTGCCAGCAAGGACCGCGACGCTCCATACCAGCGCGGCTAACCGAGACCGAGACCAGGGGCGCAGGCCTGGTCTACCGATGGCTCCCTGCTGGACTCAACTGAGGTGCTGAGTCAGGTAGCCGTATTGCTCAGTCAGCTCACCTCGCCAGAGCACCGTGGCCTGCTTGATCGCAGCGGGCAACTCGACCTCATCGAAGGGGCGGCTGAAGTCGGCCATGGCAATTCCGATCACCAGCGGCTCGAGGGCAGACGCAAAGGACTCCGAAGCCTCGACCGGAAGCTCACATGGCAGACAATCGGTCGTCATCATGGCCAGCCCCGGCCCCTCGTAGCCATCGACAACAGCGCCGGTTGTCGGGTCGTAGATGTAGGCTGGCTGCCCGGGGGTGGTAGCTTTGACAGTGCACTGCACCGAGCCTCCGATGTCGCAGCTGATGTCGCCGACGATTCGTAGGCGGGGCTCGCCATCGCTACACGAGAACCAGCTCTTCTAGAACGAACTGCTCAGCAGGCGTGGATACGCCT
>CAZRGL010000484.1:3906-8786 GCA_964599485.1 uncultured Polyangiaceae bacterium | reverse complement strand
GGGCGTTGGCGTTGCACACGAAACCAAGCCTGGCCAGTTGAGCAGGGCAGCGCTCACCAAGGCCACGGCCGGCTTCATCGCCACGCCGCTAGCGCATGGCAAGCTCACCTTTGCTCACAACAACTTGCGTGATTGTCTGTTCGCTTCTGGATTGCGACGCCGGCTCAAGAGCGATTGGTTCGCTGACAAAAACCAGCCGCGGTCCATAGAGCATCGCCGCGACGGCTGATTCCGAAAACAGGAACTGCCATGTAAACCAGCGCGCAGCTTGCGGGGTTAACCAGCGCGCAGCTTGCGCTCGCGATTGAGGAGGAACTCGACAAAGCGGCTGCGGTCCTCGTCGGCGCCTCCGTCCTCTGGGTCGAACTCGCACCCGTAGCGGACGTTGCCGTCGGGTAGCAGCAGTCGGTTGTGCACGATGGCGTCGAGCGTGGTGTAGTCTGGTACCGGCACGGGTGTGCCCTTGCGAACGACGCGCAGCAAAGGCTGGTCGATGCTCAACTTGATTACGTCGGCATGGGCGAGAACTTGCTCGCTCGTCTGATCGACGAGCAGTGAGCAACCCGTCTGCGAGGCGCCGTTGACTTTGGCGAGCACCGGGCGACATTCGTCGATGGGTGATGCAGTGATGTTGAGAGGAACGGTCAGGGTGAAGCGCTCGGCGCTGCGTCGGTTGAAAATCGAGTACAGACCGCGGGGCAGCTTGTCGTCGAGCTCTTCAGGACGGGTGAAACGAAAACCGTAGAAGCGGTTGGTTGGCGCCTCTCGTCGCGTGCGCACTTGGGCGGACAGCGTCACGGGTCTTGCGTCGGGCTCGTTGGGCAAGCTCAGGCCGAGCTCGACCTCGAGGCCCAGCGCCAGTGAGGTGCTCTTGGGGAGTCGGACGCCTACCCCGTCGACGAAGACGTCCACCACACGCCCTGAAACTGGCAGCCTCCCGTCGTCGTGGAGCACCACGACTTCAATCTCGCGAACTTCGTCGACTTCTGTGAAATAGAGGATTTCTGAGTCCATGGCGGCTCCCGCGCGCCGTGCAAGCTCCGTACCTGCTTATTGAAGCGTAGCCCGCCACGCCGCCGCGGGCCGCTCCACTAACTTCTTGGCGCAGTTTCATAGAGACGTCAGAGGGCCATTCTGTCGCATTAATTGCGCCATAACTGGTCCAAGTCGCCGATTCCAAGCTCTGCGCATCATGTTCGTGTGGTAGCCAAACGTGAGTTTAGGTAGCGGAAACAGCAGCTATGTAGGTTGCGGATAGGAGCCATCATTCGGGTGACGACTCTCGTCAGCAGGGTGTGAACCTCACTGCGTAACTATGAAATAGTTGCGAGGCACCCGGTCAATTTGACGCAACACGGCATTGCTCGACTGTTGACCAGCTGGAGCTCGTCGGACCCGCGTCAATCGTAGCCAGCCGCATCCCAACGGTGGGCTAGCTTGTCCGCAATGAGCCCCAATAGAGTCCGGGCAGTGTTGCGCTTCAGTGCGGACATCACGATCGTGTCTGGCCGACCGTTGACCATTCGTTTGCCCTCGTCGGCATCGAGCAAGTCGGCCTTGTTGAACACCGTCAGCCGCGGGATCTCGTGTAGCTCGAGCTGGGTGAGCAACGTCTCGGTCGTGGCGATGTGTTGCTCGCGGTCCGGATCGATGGCGTCGATGACGTGCAGCAACAGATCCGCGTCAGCAGTCTCTTCGAAGGTCGCCCGAAACGCTGCAAAGAGGTCTTTGGGCAAGTCACGGATGAAGCCCACCGTATCGGTGATGATCACTTCGCGATCGCGCGGAAAGCGCAGCCTGCGTGAGCGGGTGTCGAGTGTGGCAAAGAGCCTGTCCTCGGCCAGCACTTCGGCCTCGGTGAGGGCGTTGAGCAGCGTGCTCTTGCCCGCGTTGGTGTAGCCGACGATCGAAATGATGGGCACGTTTTGCCGCTTGCGTCGTCGTCGCCGTTGGCGTCGCTGCTTGGCCAGTTTCTTGAGCCGTCCTTCGAGGGCAGCAACCCGCTCACGCGCGCGTCGGCGGCCGATCTCGAGCTTGGTTTCGCCCGGCCCCCGCCCCCCGATTCCGCCGGTGAGCCTCGATAGCGAGTCGTCCCTCATACCGAGCCTGGGCAGGGTATACTTCAGCTGGGCCAGCTCGACTTGGAGCTTGCCGTCCGCTGACTCCGCGCGCTGGGCGAAAATGTCGAGGATGAGCTGGCTGCGATCGATGACCTTCAAATCGCTCACCCGGCAGAGCGCAGAGGCTTGCGAGGCCGACAAGTCGTGATCGAAGATGAGCGTGCTGACGTCGAGCTCGAAAGCGCGCAACACGATTTCGTCGAGCTTGCCCTTTCCGACGACGAAGCGTGGATCGACGCGTTCACGCAGCTGTACGAAGCTGTCCATGACCTGCACCCCAGCGGTACGGGCCAGCTCACCGAGCTCGCGCAGACGTGCTTCGGCAAGCAGCGGCGCCTCGCGATTGGTCCGCTTTCCCACGTGTACCAAGATGGCCCGTCCGTCTTTGGCCGAGACCGTGCGCGTCTTGGACAGCTTGGCGAATTCGGCCTCGAGCGCGCTCATCAGCTGCCCGAAGTTGACGTTCAGCTTGCTGGGATGGAGCGGTCCGATGCTGCGGTGAGCGGGGTCGCCTTCCTTGTACCAAGGCGTGTTGTACGCGTAGTGCACGCTCCTCAATTCGCCGGCCGGCGACAGCTGCAGCGCACAAACCATGTCGAGCCGCAAGCGCACCAAGTCGAGGATGTCGTCTTTGGTCAGCGCTTCGCCAAACAGATGGGTGTGGACGAGTCGCAGCGCTCGGAAACGACCTTGGGCAGCGCGCAAGCGGCCGATGTCTGGCAGCATCAGCTGGGTTGCATCGCCAACGATGACGCTGTCGATTTGGCCGGAGCGGTGAACCAGCACGCCCACCTGACGCCCCGTTTCGTGGGAAGCTTCGATGAGCGTCTTGCTCAACTCTGGGGTGTAGATGTGCTCGAGCCCGACCTTGCGACGATAGAGGCGCTGAAGCGTTTTGGTCGACTTGGGGCTCAACCCCGTGGTGTTGCCTTCGATGGGGCGCATGAGTAGGCGAAGTCTCAATCCTGCCTCAAGTCGACTTGAAAGTCGAAGGCAGCTCGAAGTCGCAGGCTCGTGCCTCTTGGCGAGCGAGCGTGACGGCGACGCTATTTCGTGGCAGCCAAGGTCGATGGCGCTGCTGACCCCATTGAGCCTGGCGCAGGCCCAGCAGATTGGCAAACAGCTCGGTCTCGAGCTGATCGGCCTCGAGCCGATCGCGCGGGGCGTGAATTCCAACTTCAAGCTCAGCTTGGCTGGTGGCGCGGCGGCGTTCATGCGCGTTTGTGAAGAAGCCTCGGTGCGAGATGCGCAGGAGCAGAGCCGCCTGCTGCATCACTTGGCTCGCCGCGGCCTGCCTATCGTGGCGCCCTTGTCTCGGCTCGACGGCGACGAGGCTCCGATCGAGCACGAGGGCAAGCCCGTCGTGGTGTTTCCTTTCTGCGAGGGCAGGGTGTGCCGGCAGGCCGCCGTGCGCGAGCACCATCTGACACAGCTCGGGCGTGTGCTCGGATCGATGCATCTAGCGGGGCAGGACTTCGTCATGGCGGCCCCCGATCGCTTCACACCTGTTTTGTTGCGTCAGCGACTAGAGGCACTTCGCCGAGCTGCTCCGAGCACGGAGATCTGCGAGACTGTCGAGCGGCTCGAGCCGCTTCTGCACGAATCGGAAAGCTCATGGGTCCAGCGGACCGATACCGTCGTGCATGGGGATCTATTTCGCGACAACGTCTTGTGGCGGGCTGATGCAAGTCTCGGCGCGGTGATCGACTTCGACTGCGCTGCTCCGGGCGCTCCTGTCTACGATGTGATGGTGTGCATGTTGGCGTGGTGTTTTGGCGACCACCTCGAGCGGCCGCTCGCTGGGGCGTTACTGCGCGGCTATCAGGCGGTCCGCCCGCTCGACGCCGAGGAGCTGCACGATTGCTTTGACCAAGCCAGGCTGGCCTGTTTGCGGTTTCTCCTCACCCGCATCGAGAGCTACGAGCTGAGCCGCGCCGAGGAGATAGTCTTCAAAGATTTCAGGCGTTTCGGTGCCCGGTTGAGGGCGCTCGAAGCCATTGGGGCGTCCCAGTTCGTCGACTGGTTGAATCTGAGCTAGGTCTTTTGTTAAAGGAAAATCGACCTTGGCCGTACTCCGGGGTGTATGGCAAGCGACGCCACATCGCATGCCGCATCCCCATCCCTTTGGGATTCGTGTGCGAGCAACTCGACCGATAGCCCCGCCAGTGGTTTCTGGCGGATGCAGGCGGTCTTCGGGAAGCTTCGCGACCGCTCTTCTTCTGCTGCCCCTGCCGAAGGTCGCACGCAGCGACGGCCGACGCGCCGACGTGCTGGCCACAGCCCTAGCGTCAGCTCGCCGCCCGCTGCCTCACCGTCTCGAGTTGCACGACCAGCGTGGATGGGCCCAGAGCCCCCGCAGCCGGAGCCCTCGACGGTGGTGTACGACGTCAGTCGCAATGATCTGTCGGGGCCGAGTTGCTTCGATGTGCTCGGCGTCGAGGCCACCGCGCCCGCCGACGAGCTCAAGCGACGTTTTCGCGAGCTGGCCAAGATCTTCCACCCCGATCGCGGCGGATGCCAAGAGGACTTCGTGGCCATCAATCGCGCCTACGTCCAAGCGGTGCGTCTGCTGTTGGATGTGGCCTGAAGCCGACCGTCACTTGGCGTCGAGGCTCGTCACGCCTTTCCACGACTCAGTGGGTGGATGAAGGAGCAGCTGCTTGCAGCGGCGCACGTAGAGTGCGGCTGAGCCGTCCTCGGGGGCCGTCTCCAAGCAAGTTGCGAACGCTTCTGCTGCTTCGGCGAAGTCGCCGGCGCGGT
>CAZRGL010000484.1:0-3896 GCA_964599485.1 uncultured Polyangiaceae bacterium | reverse complement strand
CGAGGGCAGCAGCGAAGGTCTCCAAGGTGGCGAGCTTCTGCGCCCGTTCGGCGGCAGGCAAGCCATCGAGCACCTCGTACAGAATGGTCGGCTCCGTTTTTCCTTTGGCTTGCACCCGATCCACTTCGCGTAGCTGGTAGTGGTTGGGGTCGCTGAGCCGTTGTTTGGTTCCTTCGCTGATGAGCAAGGTTGCCCGGTAGAGCTTGGTCATGCCCTCGACGCGGGCGGCCAGGTTGGCTGGGTCGCCTACCACGGTGCAGCTCAGTCGGTCCGCGCCGCCGATGGTGCCGAGCATGAGCGGTCCGCTGTTGATGCCAATTCCAATGCGGATGGGCGTGCGGTTCTCGTCGACCAGTTGCTGGTTGAGCTTCTCGAGCGCCCCGAGCATGCCGAGCGATGCGCGCACCGCAGCGTCGGCGCCCTTGTGAAACAACGCCATGATCCCGTCGCCGAGAATGTCGTTGATGAAACCGCTCTCCTGGTGGATTTGCGGCTCCATGTGCGCGAGGTAGCGGTTGATGAAAGCGAAGGTCTGCTCCGCGCCCAGCGCTTCGGCCATAGTGGTGAAGGCGCGGATGTCACTGAACGCCACCGAGATGTCGAGCTGTATCTGATCGCCGCGGGCGATATCGGTGATGGTCTGCTTGTCGAGCAACTCGAGGAACTGAAACGGTACGAATCGACTGCTGGCTTGATGAAGCGCATTGAGCTCGCGGTTGCGGGTGTCGAGATCGTGAACCGTCATTTCCAGAGAACCGGCCATGCGATTAAAGCCATGGCTGATCTTGACGAAATCGCGGCTGCCCGCTTCTTCGACGCGGACGTCGAGCTTGCCTTCGCGCACCTCGTCGAAAGCTAGCGATAGCGGGTGCAGTCGCTCCATGATCGCTTCGGCGAGCTTGCCGCACGCACTGAGAATGGCGGGCAAAGCGACCAGCACCGCGATGAGCGAAAACCCGAGGGAGATGAAGCCTGGGGTCTCCGGCATGGCCAGCAGCTGCTCGATCTGAAAGCCGCTGAGCAGGCCGTCACCGATGTCGACTTCGAGGCCGCCAACTTTTTCGGCGTCGAGGCCGCGCCGCAGCGCTTCGGCGATCGTTTGACCGGCGGCGTACACGCCCACGCTCGCGCCAGCCGCCACCGTCACCAACGCCAGGATGGCCACCTGAACCCGCGAGCGGAAGTCAGGGATCAAGCTGCTGATCAAGACATCGAGCAACACGATGATGAGGCTGCCGACGGCGGCGCTAGCCAACCAAAAGCTGGCCAGCATCAGGGCCAGGATCATGGTGCGTTGTCGCGCGCGAAAGCCCCTCCCGCGCCGATGATGGCCGCCGCGATGGGGCCGATGACGACGGCTGCCATCGGAAGCAGCAGGCTGACGGCGACACGCTTGAAGCGGGTTTTGCCGACCATGGCGGAGTAGATGCGATCTTCTAGCCAGCTAGCGAGCCCGCAACATGCCAGCACTGCGATGACCTTGCAGACGACCTCGGCTGCGATACCGATCTGGCCACCGACCCAATGCGCGCCGATGCTCATGGTCTCCGCGGCGGCGAGCACAGCGCCAGCGACGACGGGAAAACGCCGCGCCTTGCGGGCTGCGGGCGTAAGCATGCGAGAGGGCGGCGGTTGCGCGACCAGGGCTTCGCTGCCCTCAGTTGGGCCTTGCTTGCTCATGACCCCGGCAGGCTAGCCTCAGTGTCGTTCGGTGGAGAGTGAAATGGGTTCTGTCGCTGGATGCGGATGCGGATGCGAGCGGGTGCGGGTGCGGGTGGTCGGCGGGAGGAACAAGTCAAGACGGTGTGGATCAGGACATCGCTGACACTTTGCTCAGGACCCCGTTGACGGAAGCTCGACACAGTTGATCACTGTTTCGTCCCTCATGGGCTCGGCGGCGGAGCGGTGGTCAGCGGCGCAGTCGTACGCGGCTGCCGGTGAGCCAGGCGAGCACCAGCCGGTCGTCGTTGAATAACGGGGGGACGAAGTAGCCCATGGGTTTCGAGTTTGCGCTAGCCCCAGCGGTCGCCCGAGGCTCATCGGTGACGACTTGGCCATCCGTGTAGCTGGAGTGAACGAGCCTGACCTCGCCATGTCGGACCGTCACGAACCCGACGTGGATGTCGAGCCCCACGATGTAGAGGCCGTCGCCCAACCGGCGGAGCTTTCTTTCTAGCCGGGCGGGAGCGATGGAGAAGAAACGATGCAGCTGACTGCTCCTGGGCTCGAGCGCTCGCTGGATATCCAGAGCGGCTGCTTGGCCAAAACGCACGCGGCTGAGGTTGAGGCCCGCGTTGGACAGCGCAGCCGATACGAAGTAGCCGCACGCGACGGGGCCATTGCCGGGCTTGGCAGCTGTGCCGTTGAAGTCCCAGGGCGTCCCCATCCAGGCTGGCAAGATCTCCTCGATGATGGCGTCGACGACACGCCTGCGAGCTTGCTCGAGCACAGCGGCGCGCTCCTTGTCGGAGGATGCTCGTGCGTGGGCTTTGGCGAGCCGGGCGCGGTCGGCGGCGAGGCGAGCGAGCCGTTGTGGAAACTGGCTCCGTGCATGCGTGCGCCGAGGCGTCGCGATTGAGGACGTGCCGGCGTCGAGTGGGCTGGCACTGGCCGGAGCGTTGCAGGCGGGCAGGGCACTCAGACCCACCGCCGCGATGAACAATGAAGAGGCGAGCGAACGCATCGTTGCACCAACGCGCGGCTCGTTGGGCCCATTCCCCAATCAGCGCGTCCGGGCGCTTTTCTTGCGGCGATATAGTGGAACTGGCTTGCTGTTGCGGATCTCGCGCAGCACAGTGGCTGCGTCGACCAGCTCGGCGCCGTGCTCGCGTTTGGCGGTATACTCGAGGCGGGCCAAGCCATCGCCCACTTCGAGGCGGACCGATCTGTGTTGGGACAGCCGCATCAGCGCTTCGCCGGACGCGGGGGTGAGCAGGCGCTTGGCAGCGTCGGGATCGGCGTCGATGTGATAAGCGTCATCGAGCGCGTCGATGCCCACTGCAACGTCGCGCTTCAGGCCGATTAGCTTCAGCAGCGAGCGACCAGCGCTGGCCCAGTTGAGCTCGAGTCGCGGGGTGCTGGGGCGCACGAGCATGAGCAAGCAGTAGTAGCTCGTCCAGGTGTAAACGATGGCTCGCCCCATTGCATCGGTGCCCTGGAAGGTGCTGAGCATCATGTGTAAGCGAATCGGGGCACCTTCGAACCGAAAACAAGCCTCCACGACGAAGGGCGTGTCGCGGTTGAAGTAGCCGGCCGCGAGGTCATTGAGGGTAGCGTCGACGTCAAATCCCCTCACAATGGCGTGGACGGTCTGACGCTGCCTGCGCGTGGTTTCCTCATAACTGTCGGGAAACATGTATGAAAAATTGGGCATGTGGCGCTTCGGGAAGGCGGTTGGCAGCCGGTTGAAGCGGCGGTCGAGCTTGGGGGCCTCCTCGAAGGCGCGATCGAGGGCCCGTTGGTAGCGCTCGAGAAGGCGCTCGAGCTGTCCGAGCTCCTCCAGATCCTCAGGCTCGGTGTCCGCTTGCTCCCGCAGCGAGCGCAAGCTTCGAGCGAGCCGCTTGGGAAGTCGTGGCAACAGCGCTTCGGTGATGCGCTCCTCCCGATCAGCAATTCGCTCGCGGGCCCGCTCGACCCGAAGCCGCGCCGCCTCGATGGGATCCCGGTAGGCCATGGTGGGCCCACACGAGCATGCTTGCGCGATGGCAGCAATCGCGCTGGCTATGCGGCGGCTCAGCGCTCCGGATTGGGGTTGCTTTCAGGCGCGAAGCCTCTTGACGTCTGCGGCTGGAAACGCGATGACGCGACCGATTCCAGCTTAGCTCAGTCGGTAGAGCAGGTGGCTGTTAACCACCGGGTCGTTGGTTCGAGTCCAACAGCTGGAGCCATTCACCCCC
>CAZRGL010000483.1:6197-8798 GCA_964599485.1 uncultured Polyangiaceae bacterium | reverse complement strand
TCTCGGGCGGTTTATCCCCTCCCGCAACCTTCCGAAATGTGGCCGTCCCGGGAGGATAAACCCCTCCCCTACTGCGATTTCGGAGTTTTGAGACGACCTCTTTTACCCCCGCCGCACCGAATCCGCGTCCGAATCTGCGTCCGCGTCCGAATCCGCGTCCGCATCCGCATGCGGGAAACCGAATGGTCGCGTGGTTTCGGTGAAGGTGGGCTCAGCGCCGCTGCTCGCGCTGGTCGTGGCCAAATGGCGGGCGATGCGCTTGTAGAGCTGTGCGGCGAGGGCAGGATCGTGGGCGCACACTTCTTGGAAGTCGTCGTGTCGAATTCGCAACAAGCGAGCCCGCTCGGTGACGACCGGGAGCTCACCTCGAAGCGCAACGTCGAGCAAGGACTCGCACATCAGCAGTGCCGGCGGCCCCAACGTGCGACCATTCGCCAGCTTCACCATGCCATCGAGCAACAAATACGAAACGCGGTCGTTGGCCACCGCGCGGGGCACCTTCTTGCCTGCGTCGAGCTCGACCTCCACCGCGGCGACGAGCGTGGCGAGGACGTCGGCAGGCTCCAAGTCCGTGAGCAATGGACTGCCCGATACCGTCTCGATGTCCTTCGCTCGGGGTCCCGCATCGGCTCGGCGCTGCACAAAACGTTCGCCGACGTTCACGGCCACCACCGAAGCGTCATCGGTTCCCTCGTGAGCGCGGGCCGCATGGATCAGCCGACGACACACTGTAACCACATCGTTGGCCCGACAGGCTTGCCCGAAAGCAGCTTCGCCCTCGAGTGAGTTGAAAATGCCATCAGTGCACATGATCAACCGTTCGCCTGAGCTGAGGTCGACAAACAACGTATCGACCGCAATGCGGCTCGAATGACCAATCGAGTTCGCCAGCGGGCTACGAACGAAGCGGCGTGAAGGGGCCCGTTTTCCCGAGGTTCGGAGCGAGTCGTAGAGCGCGTGGTCGTGGGTGAGCTGCAAGGTGGCGGTGGATCGGACGAGGTACACCCGCGAATCACCCACGTGGGCAACGAACGCACGATCGCGGACCAAAAGCAGCAGATCGAGCGTCGTACCCATACCTTTGCGTGACTCGTCCTCGGAGCCGGCTTTCATCACCGCTTTGTTGGCAGCGCGAATGGCCGCGTCGAGCAAGGCGAACACCTCACGACGATGGGCAACGTCGGGCTGTCGCGCATAGCGGGTCACGATCCGCTTGGATTCTTTGCGCGCCAGATGCTCGCAAGCCACCTCGAGCGCCATCTCAGCGGCCACTTCGCCAGCTGCGTGCCCGCCCATACCGTCTGCCATCCCAAAGACAGCGTGCGTTGGCTCGCAGCACATCGCGTCTTGGTTGGTCTCGTGCTTGGTCCCGATCAAGGTGGCTGCGCAAAAATCGACGCGGAAGTCGAAGCTGGGTACGACCACGGCCCTAGCGTGGTCGACCACGGCCTTGCTGACGCCGTCTTCGTCGGCGCTACTGCCATCAACGGAGTCCGAACCTTGTGTTGGCTTGGCTGGCGGTTTCGCCATGAGGCACCAAGAATACATCCGTCTCGGCCGACCACAATCCCCTCTGCCACCATTGTCCGCTCGAGGACCATGAAAACCCCCGTTGAACGCCCGATCGAGGCGTTTGTGATACGGCAGAGCCGAAAAGCGTGTAATCTCACTGGCCAACGCCTTTTGTTTGGGGTACGGGCAGCAGCACGCCAAATGAGCAAGAAGCGCACCATCGCCCTCGACCGGATTCGCACTGACGGGTGGTTTGAGCGGCTGGGTGAGAGCATCGGCAGCTTTCACACCCTGTGCGATGTCATCGGTGAGCGCTTCTTTGCGTTCGCCTTGATAGCGGGCGCGCGGGTCAGCTCACTCATGATCGACCGCTTCAACCCCGACCAGTCGCTGGTGGAGTTCAGCTTCGGTGGGCTGGACGATCCGGCCGCGGGCGACACCGAGCGACTCAGCGTGCTCGAGTTTCGCCAGCGCCTGGTCGCCACCTTGCTGACCAAAGAGCCCGACGGTCCCAGCGCCGAGTCGATCGGCGATGATCTCGAAGCACTGCAACGGCACATCGTCTCCCGCGCCCTGTTGCTCGCCCCACTTTACGGCTACGGCCTGCGAGAACTGGTCATCGACGGCAAGAAAGCCAGCTTGCGGGTCGAGCAAGACGAAGGCCTCGATACGCTCTCAGTTGCCGATTTTCGCGCCAAGCTCCTCGATCACGTTCGCGAAGACCTCGAGCGAGGAGTCCAGCGGGAACGGGGCACGGCCATCGACCTCAACAACGTCGACGAGGCCGAAAAAGCCGCTGAGACCAACAAGTGGGACAAGGTGGTGCAGCTGCTCGGTAGTTGGCCGATGCCCTTGGCCATCTACTGGCGCACGCCCGAAGGGCAGATGTTGCCCGAGGCAGCCCGCCAACGAATCGCCGAAGGCTTGGGCTTGCTGGGTACCGCCTGCGGCAAGCTCGGCGATGACGCCCAGGGCGAAGAAGTGCTGCGCTTGGCTGTGCAATACGCCCAGGACGGAAGCGCGGCCTCCAAGATCTTCCTGCGGCTAGGCCGCATGTTCATGGAATCGAGCCGCTTCGGTGAGGCGATC
>CAZRGL010000483.1:0-6187 GCA_964599485.1 uncultured Polyangiaceae bacterium | reverse complement strand
CCCCCTGCGCCGCGCCAAAGCGCTGGGCGCGGACAGCCAAGAGGTCTTGCCCTCGCTCGCTTCTGCTTTTCTGCGGCGCGAACACCATGTGAGCGCGTTTGCTTGCTTGCTCGAAGCAGAAAGCGTTGGGGTCTCGAACAAGAAGCTCAAGCCGATTCGGACCGCCCTGGACAAGAAGATCGGCCACCTTTTGGAAGGCTGGCACGCGCTGGTGTCCTGACAGCTTGCTGGCCGGGCGGGCTGAGCCAACACCGCGTGGCCTGCCGGCATTGACACCCTCGGGCGGCCATGTGAAACCGCCACGACTTCTACGATGGGTACCTATCTACCAGTGCTGATGCTGATGGGCGTCGCGGCGTTGGTCATCGGCGTCTTTTTCGTCGCTACCACCTACGTTGGCCCGAAAGCACCAAATCCTGAAAAAGACGAGCCTTTCGAGTGCGGAAACCCCTCCGAAGGCGCGCGAAAACTGCGCCCTGGGGTGAAGTTCTATCTCACCGCGCTGCTCTTCGTCGTTTTCGACATCGAGGCGGTGATGATCTTCCCCTGGGCGGTCAAATTCCGCGAGCTTGGATGGACCGGCTTTTGGACGATGGCTTCGTTCATCGGTCTGCTCGCCATCGTGCTCGTCTACGTTTGGAAGAAAGGGGCGCTCGAGTGGGAGAAGTGAGCGGCAAGTCGTCCTACACCCTCGAAGGCTCAGAGCAAGGGTTCGCCACCACACGGGTGGAGGACTTGCTCAACTGGGCGATGAAATACTCGCTCTTTCAGTATCCATTCGTCACCGCCTGCTGCGCGATGGAGTTCATGGCGCTGGCGAGCCCGCGCTTCGACATGGCCCGCTTCGGCGCCGAAGCGCCGCGCTTCACCCCCCGCCAAGCGGATCTGTTGTGGGTTGTCGGAACCATCAGTCAGCGCCAAGCACCGGTGCTCAAGCGTGTCTACGACCAGATGACTGAGCCGAAGTGGGTGCTGGCCTTTGGTACCTGCGCCTCCTGCGGAGGCTTCTACGACAACTACGCAACGCTGCCCGGCATCGACAAGATCATTCCAGTCGACATCTACGTGCCGGGTTGTCCGCCGCGGCCTGAAGCTGCGATCGACGGACTGCTGTTGTTGCAAGACAAGATAAAGAGCGGCAACCCCAAACCGGGTGTGGTCAAGCCTCGCCTCGACCCGCTCGCGCAGGTCGGGAAAGAGCCTCTCATCGACCTGAAACGCAAGCCTGTGGCCTAGAGCGACAACGCATTTTCCGAACCGCGCATTTCCGAATCGAGAGCCGATGAGCCAGAAAGTCCTCGACACCCTCGAGAAGGAGTTTGGCGACGCCATTCTCGAGACCTACAGCCAGCACGGCGATGAAACCGCAGTGGTGGCGCCAGAACGTTGGCGCGAAGTCGCACAGTTCGTGCGCGACGACGCCTCCTGCGCCATGGACCACTTCATCGATCTGACAGCGGTCGACTATCTCGACCGCCGTTCGCCGCGTTTCGAGGTGGTGCTTCACCTACGTTCTTCGACCAAGCTGCATCGAATCAGGCTCAAGGCGCGCGTCGACGACCAAGCAGATGACACACCAGCCTCCATCGACTCCTTGTGGCAGCAATGGGAAGGCGCCAACTGGTTCGAGCGCGAATGCTACGACATGTTCGGGATCCACTTCAAAGGTCACCCCGACTTGCGGCGGATCCTGTTGTACGAGGAGTTCGAAGGACATCCGCTCCGCAAGGACTATTCCGCGAAACGTGCGCAACCACTCGTGGACTATCGCGACAACGCCGTCGACCAACTGCCGCCCTTTGGCGACGATCAAGGCATGCCCTTCGGCCGGCAAACGCACCACCACCACCAGCCAAGCACCAACTTGCTGGGCTTCGAGGAAGAAGGCTGAGGGATGGAACCACTCGACCTAGAGTTGGATGAAGGTGAGCTGGAGCTGCCAACCGATTCCATGTTGTTGAACATGGGGCCGTCGCACCCGGCCATGCACGGCACCATCCGCATCGTGCTCGAGCTCAGCGGAGAGACCATCAACAAGGCTGACGTGCAGATCGGCTTCTTGCACCGCGGCTTCGAGAAGATGTGCGAGCGGGGAACGTGGACGATGTGGTTCCCCTACGTCGACGGGCTCAACTACGCCTCCCCATGCTCAACAACGTCGGCTTTGCGTTGGCGGTTGAAAAGCTGCTCGGCGTCACCGTGCCTGAGCGCTGCCAGCACTACCGAGTGATTCTCGGCGAGCTCGCCCGCATCGCCGATCACATGGTCTGTTCGGCAGCGATGGGCATGGAGCTCGGTGCGTTCACGCCCTTCCTCTACTTTTGCAAAGCGCGCGAGCTCATCTACGACGTCTTTGAAGAAGAGACCGGCGCGCGCGTCACGCACAGCTTCGGCCGCGTCGGCGGCATGCGCAGTCCGCCCACCGCGGACTTCAAAGCCATGGTGCGAGCCATCATGACCCCTGTGCTCAAGCTCGTCGACGACTGCGAGGCGCTGCTGCTCAAGAATCGCATCTTCTTGGATCGTGTCGAGAACGTCGGGACGATCAGCCAACAGGAAGCCCTTTCGCTTGGGTGGACCGGAGTGGCGCTTCGTTCGACCGGTTTGGCCTACGACGTACGTAAGAGCCACCCCTACTTGACTTACGATCGCTACGATTTCGATGTTCCGGTCGGAGCAGGCGGCGACAACTACGACCGCTTCATGTGCCGCCAGCTCGAAATTCGCCAGTCAGCCCGCATCATCGAGCAAGCCCTCGTGCAGATGCCTGACGAAGGCCCCATCAACATCGACGATCCGCGCATCGTGTTGCCAAAAAAGGACGAGGTGTACACCACCATCGAGGCAACCATTCAGCACTTCAAGGTCGTCATGGAGGGCATCAAGGTGCCCGCTGGCGAGTGCTACTCCTACACGGAAGCCGGCAACGGAGAGCTCGGTTTCTATATGGTCTCAGACGGCAGCGGCACACCATACCGTGTCCGCATCAGACCCCCCTGCTTTGCCACCATCCAGGGCCTCGGCCGATTGGTCGTCGGAACGATGATCCCGGATGTCATCCCCACCTTCGGCTCGATCAACATGATCGGGGGCGAGTGCGATCACTGACATGGCTGACGGCAAGATAACCCTCGACGGTCGCGAAATCCCCTTCGAGAAGGGCGATTCCATCATCAAGGCTGCCAAACGGGCAGGCATCGAGATCCCACACTATTGTTGGCATCCCGGGCTCAGCGCTCCGGCCAACTGCAGAATGTGTCTGGTCGAGGTCGAGCCGCCTGCGGGGCGGCCCAAGATGATGCTCGATGTGCTGCGCTTGGATCCCGACAGCGCTGACGATGGTGCCTACGCCATCGTCAAGAAGCCCAAGCTCTTCCCGGCCTGTCAGATCGGTTGCACAGACGGCATGGTCGTGCTCAGCGAAACGAGCGAGACCGTGATCGAGACGCGCAAATCGGTCCAAGAGCTGCTCTTGCTCAATCACCCGGTCGACTGCCCCATCTGCGATCAGGCCGGCGAATGCGACTTGCAGGACTACTGGCTCGCGCACCAGCGCAGCGGCAAGCGCATGTTGCTCGAACCCGTCCACAAGCCCAAAGCACAACCATTCGGCGAAACGATCGTCTACGACGCCGAGCGTTGCATCTTGTGCACGCGCTGCATCCGCACTTGCGAAGAGCTGGTCGGAGATCCAGTGCTCAGCCTGCGCGAGCGAGGCAACCTGGCGGAGGTGGTTCTGTCGCACGACCGACAGCTCGATCACGCATACACCTTGATGACAGAGCATGTGTGCCCGGTAGGCGCACTGACGTCCAAGGACTTCCGGTTCAAAGCGCGGGTTTGGTTCTTGCGCTCGGGGCGGACTGTCTGTCAAGGCTGCGCCACGGGGTGCAACGCCTATCTGGACTTCGACCCCCGCGACAATACGCCCTACCGCTACCGCCCTCGCGACAACGAGGAGGTCAACAAGTACTGGATGTGCGACGAGGGCATGCTGTCGTACACCGAAGCCTACGAGGACCGTCTGCTCAATGCCTTGGTGGGGGGTGACGACGCGGAGCTGAGCGATGCACTCAGCGCCGCCAAGAAGCAGCTCCAGCGGCACTCTGAGGATCCAAAGCGCATCGGCATCGTGCTGAGCGCGGAGCACCCCGACGAAGACAACTTCGCTCTGGCGCTCATCGCCAAGCGCTACCTCGAAGCGGAGCAGTTCTTCGTTTCTGGCCGTGCCGAAGGCGAAGGCGACGACATCTTGCGCGACGCCGACAAGAACCCCAACCGCAAGGGTGTCCAACAAGTCGCCGCCTGGCTCGGACTCGAGGAGCCCAAGAGCATGGCAGACTTGCTCGCCGCCCTGAAGGACGACAAGCTCGACTACGTCATCAGCCTCGGCTCGAGGATCGACATTCCCGAGAGCGAAGCGAAGAGCGAGCTTTCGCGCTTGAAAGGTTTCGTGGCTTTCTGCAGCCACGAAGGCCCCTTGTCGAAAGCCGCTCACATCGCCCTACCGGCAAGCAGCTGGGCTGAGATGGTCGGAACGTACGTAAACCGGCAAGGCATCGCCCAACGCACCGACGCTGTGTTGCACCCGCGCGGCGACGCGCACCCAGCATGGCAGCTTGCCGTCAGCCTCGGCCGAGCGCTGGGCTACGATATCGACTGGCAACGCCGCGCCGATCTCGAGCGAGCCATGCTCGAGCACGCGGCCCCCAAGGACAAAGCTGCCTCCGCTGACGATGCTGCTCCTGCAGCTGACGACGAGGCCAATGCGGGCGAGGTGGAAGCATGACGTGGGCAGTCGCGGTCCTGACGCTGGTGAAGGTCATCATCATCATCGCGTTCTTGTTAACGATGGCTGCGGTCAGTGTTTGGGCCGACCGACGGCAAAGCGCCATGGTGCAAGACCGTGTCGGCCCGTGCCGCGCGGTGGTGTACGTCCCGTCAATGCTTCTGCGGGGTGCGCTCGCGTTGCCAGCCATCATCATCGCCGGACTCATCGCCATTCCGTTCTGGCACAGCGCTCCAGGGCTGGAATTGGCGCGCATGACCACGGGGTTCGAGGTCGCCATCCTAGTCGGCTGGTTCAGCTTGTTGCTGCTCAGCGCCCATGTGCGTCGTACCGAGCCTGAAAACGGTTTTGACGAGCTGGTCGCCCGCGTTGAGCCGCGCAATTATTTCTACGCGGGCTTGGTGCTGCATCTGTTGGCATTGCCGCTGGTGCGCCTGATCCCACGAAGCTTCTGGCAAGTGCGCGTGGAGCTGCTCGGCGATCCACTGATCCTCCAGCTAGGCGCCGGACTCGCGGGCACAGTGGCCGCCATCGTCATCATGTCGAGCGGTTTCTACGGGGCCGCCAAACTGCCCGATGGCAAAATCGGCATCCGCCTCGCCGGGCTGCTTCACGCAGTCGCCGACGCCATCAAGCTGGTGTGGAAAGAGGACTTTCGGCCCAAGCGTGCTGACAAGTTGCTCTTCACGCTCGCCCCGATGTTGGCGATGTTCCCCGCCCTGGTGACCTTCGCCGTCATCCCGTTCGGCAGCACGCTGTGCTTCAACGACCTCAATCAGGACGGGGTGCTCAACTTCGGGGATCTAGCCGGCCTGGCAAATACCGTCGATCACTCCGGCGTGTGTGCCGCGAGCCAGCTCCCGGTCAGCTTGGCCATCAGCGACATGAATGTCGGCCTCCTCTACATTTTCGCGATCGCCGGCACTGGGGTCGTTGGTGCCGCTATCGCGGGCTGGGCCAGCGACAACAAGTTCGCTCTGCTCGGCGGCCTGCGCGCCACCGCACAGATGGTGAGCTACGAAGTCGCCATGGGCTTGAGCATCGTGGGGATGCTGATGATCACCAGCACGGTGAAAATGGGCAGCCTCATTGACTGGCAAGGCGCCAACGCCTGGGGCATTTTCGTCCAACCCTTCGCCTTCATCCTGTTCTTCGTCGCGCTCGTCGCCGAGACCAAGCGGGTTCCCTTCGATCAGCCCGAGGGAGAAAGCGAGATCGTCGCGGGGTATTTGCTCGAATACTCAGGAATGAAATTCGGCTTGTTCTTCCTCGGCGAATACGCCGAGTTCGCGTTCTCGAGCGCGCTGCTCGTGGCGCTGTTCTTCGGCGGCTGTCATCTACCCTTCCTCTATGCCGACGGCATTCACATCGCTTTTGGCGGCACCTTGCTCTATTCGC
>CAZRGL010000482.1:0-8818 GCA_964599485.1 uncultured Polyangiaceae bacterium | reverse complement strand
CGGCGCAATGGCCCGGCGACGCGGAACGAAGCGCTCGTAGTTTCCTAGAAACTATCAAGCGTCAACGCCGCAACACTGAACTGTTCCGACGAGCCGATGAACATCCCTTGGAACACGCGGTAGGGGACAGGGAATCCTGCACTTGCGGAGTAGCCGTGACGGCCTGATGGCGCAGCTCGCTGTAGACGTTTGCCTCCACAATCAGAGCCGTCGCGGCGAAGGCTGCGATCCAAGGAAGGTGTTTTCGAATGCGTGCCGTGTAGAGATGACGTTCGGCCGGTGAAAGAAGTCGCAGAAATACCTGTGCGTCGACGACCAGTATTTGATTCAGAGCGGTTCGCAGCTCCTCAGGCCTTGTTCGAAGGCGACCTGCATCCCGCCCTGGTGCCGAGCGGTGCTGTGAGTGACTCCTAAGAGGCGACTGTCGTAACCGCGATCGGTTGCGTCAATGCCCGGGAAACCGTCAGGGTCGAGACGGGCGCAGCCAGCCGGGAAGACCTCATCTTGGCTATCACCTTCATCGCAATAGCCCTGCACGAGCCGGATGCTAGCGGCGCTAATCGCCGGGATGCTGGTCGGTTGCCAGCCTCGTAGCCAAAGCGGCACGTGGTGCATGGCGTTGCTGTTATCAGCCGCGCCGAGCACGATCGAAACGTCGGTCTGTGGCCACGAATAGGTTGCCGCATTGGTCCACACGCTGTCCGTTTCCAGGAACGGATCATAGCTTTGTGGCCCACACATGGTAGCTGAGCATTCCGCGCTGTTGTTGCCCTCAGTGTAGCCGCAGTTGATGAGATCATGGTAACCCTCCGAGGACGAATACCAGGCAGGCGGGGGGCCGAGCTCGCCGTCGCTGAAGTTGCCACAAATCCACGGCATGTAGTTCCCGGTCGGTCCGCCGTCGAACACCACCGTGTCGAAGTTTGCGCTGCGCCCAAAACGCGCCAGTACCGTGATTAATCGAGCGGTGCCTGAAGAGTGGGCGTGCGCACAGATCGCATTGCCCCCATTGTTTGCAACTACCCAATCGTAGACGATGCGAGCTCGGGAAGCGGCTCCGGTGAATCCTGTTCCGTTGAGGTTTTGATACCAACCAGTGCCGAAGTCTCCCTGCGTAGTCCACCCTGCCAATGGACCGCTGGTGCAACCCTCTCTCTTGGGGTTACAAGTCCAAGAGATGTCCACCGTCACGTAGCCAGCCTCGCTGTCGCCTTCGATTGCAGCAGCGTTGTATGCGTGGATCAGATCATCCCCGTAGCCGTCACCGCCTTGAACATATCCGCCATGGTCGACCTCGCCGAAAAATGGCGCGTAGCCCGGCCCCGGCCCGCCCGAGTCGAAAGTGACCCAGCGCAAGGCGCACAGATCCGCCCCTTTGGGCGCGCGAACGGCGAGGATGATGTTCGTCGGCATGGCATCGTCGTCGACAGAGGTGTCGTCGAGCGGACCTTCACCGTCGGCGGGGGTGCTGACGGTAGCCTTGAAGAGCGCACAATCGATCACATCGCTATCCGAGTGGCTGCAAGGCAGCGGTCCTTCTTCGATGGTTAGCTCGTCGCTGCTGACGAGCGATTCGAATGTGCACGCTGCTGTCGGCGCAGGGTGGGCCTGAGGTGCCGCATCGGGCACCTCACTGCAGCCCAACAGGGCGCAGGAAGATAGAAACGTTGCCGCTACCAAAACCTTGCTTAACACATCGGACATAGTCAGTCTGAGGGTGCAATCCATATGCCAGGCCGTAGGTCATTGAAACTCCTAGCAAGTGTAAGCGGCCGCGAGCAGTTCTCAGGCGAGACTGTAAACAGGCCCGTACGGAGCATCGACGGTTTCTCCTCACCTTCGACAGCGCGGGCAGCACACTGAGCGACAGAACCTCATCCCAGGCCGCGAGCGGCGACATGGGCCTGGTCGCGACTGCTGACGATGCCGTCGTCGTGGCCACCAGGACGGAAGACAAGCTCGACTTCGGCAATCGTAGCGGAGCGTGTTGGGATTGAGGCTCAGAAGCTCACCGGTTGGTCGCGCCTTCCCGGCCCAACCGCCTCGGTCGTCGCATGGCCGCGGCCGGTGTATGCTGGCGCGCCCGTGATTCAACTGACCAAATCGCAAGCCAAGCTGCTCGGCCACATGGTGGAGCGGTTTCGTCAGACCTTCGAGGCCGAGGTCGTCAAAGTGCTCGAAGCGCAGTTTGTTGGCGTGGTTCCCGCCGACGTGCGGGAACTGCTCGAGCAGCTGTCGCTGCTGGCATTGTCGCTGAAGGTCAAGCGCAACCCGGTCGGCGTTCATGACATCCACGGACGCCTGCTCAAGCGCATTCTCATCAATGAGCGCCGGCACGAGGCCGAGTCGATCGACACGCCCATTCGGAAGGCCATCGACACGCGCCTCATTCGCGAGCTGCGCGGCAAGCTGAGGCCCATCGAGGCGCTCATGGAAGAGCCCTGGTTCGCCGAGCTCAAAGCAGCGCACACGCCGCAGCTCACGGACTATCTGTCGGTGCGCCATGCTGAAGCCGGCGTCCCCGACAAGCTCGAGCAGCTACCGCGCGAGTACGACGAGAAGTTCCACATCCTCGAGGCGCCCGCGCTGTTTCTTCCCGATCTGGCCTATTACCGCATTCGCTGCGGTCTGCGCGGCGTGCCAATTGCGGTGGCCTACATGGACATTGACGATTTCAAGACGTTCAATACGGCCTACGGCGAGACCAAAGTCGACATCGACCTCCTGACCCCGTTCATGGAGGCGGTGGAGGCGCACGTCTTCGGCCATGGCCACGCGTATCGTTTTGGGGGTGACGAGTACGTGTTGCAGTTACCCAATTGCGATCACTCGTGGGCGGTCCGTTGGCTCACAGCGCTGCAGGAGCGTTTGGCCAAGGCCAAGTACAAGGGGATCGAAGGCGCGCCCAGCGTTTCGATTGGTGTGTGCATCGTCGATCCCGACTGCATTCTCACCGACCGCGAAGTGCTCGAGCGGGCCAACAAGGCAAAGGATCAGGCCAAGAAGAGAAAAGGGGCCATCGCCTTGTACCAAGGCCAGCTCTATCACGACGAGGATATCGAGCTCGTAGTGCCGCCAGCTGTCAGCGAGGCTCCAAGTCATCCCCCTTCAACTCACCAAGAACCTGGTTCCGACCTCGGCTGACAATCCGGCTCGCCACGCAACTGCAGGGAAAACGACGCGGCTAGTGCTCGGTGTCCGGGCGCGTGAAGGCCGCATAGAGGGCTGCATGCATGTCGGCGGCGGCGGCGCGTCTCTGAGCCCCGTCGTCGCTCGGTCGTGACGAGGCCCGTCGTTCTGCTTGCTGCTGCTCCCGGGCGAATTTGTCGGCCTGGGCTTGCCGTAGACGCTGCTGTTCTTCGGCGGCGATGCGGGTGGCGGGCTCGTCCGCTGGCGGCGGGGCGGCGGGGCGCTTCGGCTTCGTGCGCTCGGCGTTGGCGATGACGGTCATGTCGCCTTCTGCTGGTTCGGAGATGGGCGGGCTGGTTTCGAGCGCCCACGGCGCGCCAGGGATATCGCCACGAGACGGCTGGGGTGTATTGCGGGGCGAGATGGCATCGAAGGGTACAGCCGGAAGCGGAACGAAGCCCTGCGACTGCAGAGAGACGGTAGCCGAAGCGCGATGCTGGGTTGTTGCTTCATGGCTCACGTGGCGCGCTACGACGTGGATGGTCTCGCCTTCGTCTTCCAGATCGAGCGACTCCTCGAGCCAATCGGCCCGCTGGCGAATGAGCTCTTGGAGCTCGTCGGCATTGCTGGGCCAGCTGACTGGGGCCGAGGGGTGCTCGAGCGCGACCACGATGACCAGCGCTTCAGTGCAGATGTCGTCGCCGAGGGGAAAGCTCCCTCGCCATACGAGGGTGCAACGAAGCGAAGCAGCGTCGATGTGAAGTGACTGCGGCGTCAACGGTATGGAGCTGGGCACGCGGGTGCATTGTTGACCAAAGACCCGACATTGGGCGGTCGCGCCGGGCAGCTGGCTTCGCAGAACACCGTGTGTCGGGTGCAGACCCTCCAGGACCACCCATTCATCTCCGTTCAGCCGGTCCAACCATTGGTCGCTGGGTGCGGATTGAAAGTAGGTCCAATCGAAATCCTCGGGGATGTCGAAGACGTCGCCGCTGAGTCGTTTCGGTGCGACCTTCCCCCGCCGACTACGGCGGCTGGCAAAGGCTGCCGGAACCGGGCCGAAGCCTGCCACTGTGTCTGGAGACGCCGGATCGATGATGTTCGGCAGCTGTCCTTGGTTGGCGCCCATGCCTTTTCCCAAGGGATTCTCACGCCAACCGATTCCGCCCAGAGCATGCTCGTAGCTCAGCGCCATGCGCTTGAACGGTGCAGGCTGAGCCGACTCGCGGGAGCGGTTGCCGTACACTTCGAGCTGCTTGTCCAGAAGTCTGTTGCCGTCGCTGTGGCAGAGCGTGAGCCGAATGCGGCTGTGGGTCGCATCGCTCGTCGGGGCGATCGCGTGGCCCACCAAGGTCACCTCGGGATGGGCGAGCAAGGGCCAGCTCTCGCGTGGGGCACGAACGCTTATCGACGGCAGCGCGTGCTCGTCTTGGCGACGCACCGGATCAGCGTACCGGGTAAGCATCACGCCATCGGGCGTCATCTCGAATGCGGCTTTGACGATTACGCTGAGATTGTCGCTTGGGCCGACTCGCCAGCGCACGCTCGCCCCGGCTACTGGTCCCAAGGGGACGATGTTGCTTGCCCAGTCGTGCTCGTCTCGCATCAGAACGAGCATCGTAATGTGCTGCTGGCTCAAATCGCAGGACAAAGCGACGATCAGGGCGTGGTCGACTGCGGTGTATTCGATGGCGGCGTCGACGGCGGCTTGGGTCGCGGCGGATGAGGTGGGCGTCGGCGCGGTGGCAGCCACACTTTGGCTGGTTTGCGCAGCGCTGCTTTGGTCGGGATCAGGTAGGTCTTGCCAGCCCTGATCCGAGTGTTCCGAAGGCCATTTGCAGCCTGGATCGCTTTGACCGAAGTTTTGAAACGTTTGGCGATGCGCCCGAGCAGATCGCCCTTGCGTGCGCGATAGCGTTTGAACCCACCGGATGCCTTGATGGCGCCCGTCTTGGCGAGAAAGGGTAGGGCGCGCCGGCCCAGCTCTTGGGCGCGGGGATTGAAGAAGCGCACGTGGATATGCGTGTCGTGGCCAGCCACATGGCGAATGATCGGAGCGTGCTTCGGCGGGCGCGCCTGGCCAGGCGCCACGTATTGGAACACCGAGTCGAGCCAGGCCGGATCTTCGCCTTCGAGCAGGGCGCGGGCCTTGAGGAGCTTCTGGACCGAAGTGTTGATGAGGATGAGATGCACATCAGTTTCGCTGAGTAAGGCGCGCACCAGTGCCCAGCTCCGCGCGGCGTCGAGGGTCTTGGCGTTGGCGCGCCGGTACCAACGGTCCTTGGGGTTGCGGTAGAAGTAGCTCATGTCGACGTCGCGGCCTGATTGGTGGCTGCGATGGGGCGAGAGCGCACCGCCATGTTTCGCACTGATGTGGCCGATGTGCACCTTCTGGCTGTTTGGATACTTCTTGTGGACCTGCTCGATGGCTCTGGCGAGGTAGTCGACGGTTTCTTGCGTGCCCCAGGCGTTGTTTGGATCGACCAGCTTCCAGTGCTTGCCTTTCTTCATGCGGACACCATTGACGAGCGCGCCGGCGTTGGTATGACCGACGGACATCGAGCCCAAGGAAGGTAGGTCGGCGATGACTTTCCTCTGGAGCTCTGCGTCGCTCAGCTTGCTCAGAGGGGCCGGTGCTGGCTTTGCCAATGCTGGCTTTGCCGGTGCTGGTTTTGCCGGTGCTCGTCTCGTCGGCGCGGGCTTGGTGGCCGCAGGCTTACTGGTTGCGTCCGCTGCGAGCGCAGTCCTGCGCGGCGCGGCTTTGGCGACGGCGGGCTCTTTGGCTTGGTTGCCCGGCGCGCCCTCGACCGCGAGGCTCGCCGCCGGTGGCGCGTTGGGTCCTCGCTCGACTGCTCTGGTAGTAGCAACCCGACACTTGGGGGGAAGCGAGCCGGGTGCGGAGACACAGCCGACAGTCCAGAGCAGGACGAGCAACAAGCTGCGTCGTCCCATTCTGCGAGCAATGTAGCCCAGGGCTTGGTCTCGTGCCAATCGTGGGGCCGCCAGCTGCCAACCGTGGCGTGCAGCTCAACCCGCGGGCTCGACCGAAAGCACTTCGACGCTGTAGCGAACGGGCATCCCGGCATAGGGATGGTTGGTGTCGACGAAAACGCGGCTGGGCTCGATGCGCGTGATGAAAAGCTCTACGACGCCGCCAGTGGGCGCCTCTGCGTCGAACCTCATGCCTATTGCGAGCTCGGCATCTTCGGGAAAGGTCGAGCGCGGAATTGGTTGTTCGCCCACACCTCGACGTTTGGGGCCGAAGGCGTCTTCTGGCTCGAGCCGAATCTCGAAGCTGTCGCCGGCGCGCCGACCTTCGAGCGCTCGCTTTAGGCCCGGGCAGATGACCGTCGTGCCGTGAACGTAGGTCTCGCTGTCATCGCCGGTGGTGGCCAGCTGCTTGCCGCCCTTGCCGTACATCGTGTACTTGAGCTGGACCGTCGTGCCGGCGCTGATGGTCACGTCTCCATCCTTGTTCGACATGTCGGCTGCGTAGCACATTTTCAGACTCAGGTGACATGAGCGACTTGTTTCAGGCGCTGTTTGTGGCTGTTCGTCAGGCATGCACGTCCCATGCTTGGTCTCGCGGCATCGAGCTAGCGCGCAGCGATGGGGTCGACGGGGTAGAGCAAGACGACGAGCAGGTCGTGTTGCTCGTCAAGTCGCCTGGCCAAACGGTAGCCCCCTCCGTCACGCTTTATCCCGAAGACGAGGAGTGGGTTTGCGATTGTGACAGCATCGCCGATGCTTGTGAGCACGCAGCTGCGGCCATCATTGCTCTGCGTCGTGCTCGCAAGGAGGGCAAGGCGTTGCCGGTTTCGGCCAGAGCTGGTGGTCGCTTGCGCTACGTGTTGGTGGCGGAAAACGACCGCCTCGCGATCGAGCGCCAGGTGGTGTCTTCGGACGGTACCGCCAAGCCGCTCGGGGCTTCGCTGGGGGCGGTGCTGTCGGGGCGTTCCGACGGACCAGCGGTCGAGCCGACGAAGGTGGATCTGAGCATCGATCGGCTGCTGGGGATGTGGCGGGTGCGTAGCCTGACCGCCGACCGACTCAGCGAAGTGTTGTCGCTGCTCGCGCGCGCCGATGACGTCGAGCTCGATGGACAAGCCGTGGTGGTGATGGACAAGCCGCTCAGGCCGCTCGCCATCGTCGAAGACGCCCCAGGCGGTGGGTTTGTCCTGCGGTTCACGGCGCCGCCAGACTTCGAGCGGGTGGTGATGGCCGGTCTGGTGTGCTGTCGCGACAGCCAAGGCGCCCGAACCTTGTGGGGCGTGGCGGATCCCGATCTGACTGGCTTGCGGCTCGAGCACCTGCCTCGTCAGCGCTTGTTCGGGCCAGCGATGGTCGCCACTTTGGTGAGCAAAGTGATTCCTGAGCTGCGCGACCGGGCGGTGGTCGATGTCCGCACGAGCGCTCTGCCCGATGCGGTCAGTCGGCAGCCCGTGCGGCCTGTCGTCGACATCCAGCATCGAGGAGCGGCCTTGTCTCTGCTCGCTTGTGTCGAATATGGCGAGCCGGCCTGCGCACGGGTGGTCGACGGCGAGCTGTTGCATTTGAGCGGGCCTATTCCCCGACGCGACGAGCGTGCCGAGCAGCGCGTGGTCGCCAGCTTGCGCGAGCAGCTCGATCTGGTGGCGGGGCGCCGATCGGATTTTCTGGGCGAAGAGGCCGTAGCCAAGGCCGAGGCCCTGCGCAGCTGGGCAGGAGTGGTTCGAGGAGGAGCGCTGCTGGCGCGATACCCACAACGACCATTGGAGGCCGAGCTGGAGCTCGATCCGGACCACTTCGGGGTGCGCTTCGCTGCATCATCGGATGCAGATCTGACGGCGGATCCGGCCGCCGTGCTCGAGGCATGGCAGCGAGGTAGCGAGCACGTCGCGCTGACCGGTGGCGGCTGGGCGCGCATTCCTCGCGACTGGCTCGGCCAACATGGGCACCGAATTGGCGAGCTGCTTGCGGCGCGCCAGCAAGGGGGAAGCCTCGATGGGTGTGGACGGGTGACCCTGGCACGTCTGTGCGATTCGTTGGAGCGGCCCCGCCCACTGTCCCTGCGGTCGCTGGCGCCGCTGATTGATGGCTTTTCGTCGCTTCCTCGCGTCGCGTTGCCGAGCGATCTCACGGCCACGCTGCGGCCGTATCAACAGCAGGGGGTGGATTGGTTGTGCTTTCTGCGTGCTGCGGGTCTGGGCGGCGTGCTCGCAGATGACATGGGCCTGGGCAAGACGTTGCAAGCCTTGTGTGCGGTCAGTGGTCGAACCTTGGTCGTCTGTCCCCGGAGCGTGGTGCACAACTGGGTTGCCGAGATTGAGCGTTTCCGGCCTGCGCTCGAGCACTGTGTTTACCATGGCGCGCGTCGACAGCTCGACGATGAGGCGGCAATCACCATCACCACCTACGCGCTACTTCGTGGTGACATCGAGCTGCTCGCTGCTGAGCGCTGGGACTGCGTGGTGCTCGACGAAGCACAGCTGATCAAGAACCCAGACAGTCAAGTAGCGCGCGCCGCTTATCGCCTCGAGGCAGGTTTTCGGCTCAGCTTGAGCGGCACGCCCATCGAGAATCGCCTCGAGGAGCTGTGGAGTCAGCTGCACTTCACCAACCGCGGCTTACTTGCAGGTAGGCAGAGCTTCCGCGAACGCTACGAGCGTCCCATCCTCGCCGGTGAGGCGGGCTCGGCGGCGCGCCTGCG
>CAZRGL010000481.1:0-8819 GCA_964599485.1 uncultured Polyangiaceae bacterium | reverse complement strand
GACGAACCAATGAGACCAAAAAACACTTTTCGCTTTTTCGCCGTGCTCGGCTCGGCAGTTGCCCTGATGACCGCAGCTTGCGCTGGTGAAACGACCACGAACATCGGCGGTAGCTCTACGACGAGCTCTGCCAGCAGCGGTTCCGGTGGCAACGGTTCCGGCGGCATGGGAACCGGCGGCATCGTCAATCCGGGGGACGATTGCGACGAGATTTGCGCCGCTGGAGCCACCGACTGCCCCGGGTGGGACGAGGAGGACAAGAACGGGTGCAAAGAGGGCTGCGGTTCAGCGTCGACGAACCTCCCGCCCGAGTGCAAGGCTGCATGGGATGCGCTCGTAGCGTGCGCCAAGAAACCCGGGACCTGGAACTGTGAGGACGGGTCGCCCGCCAACTGTCACATGGAAATGGGCGCTTTCGAAATGTGCACCGGACATGGCCAAGATCCGCCGACCGCCGGACTGGGGCCGTATTGCGACAAGTGCGCGAAATGCCACGTCGACGATCCGATGTTCAGTGAAGGCTTTTGCGACGACTTCTGGGATGGCAAGACCTTCGATCTCGAGACGTGCAAGAAGGATGGCAATCCAGGCCAAATCAACAACAAGGATCTGACCGCCGATCAAATCGACAAAATGACCTGCACCGAGTTCGACAACGAGATCTGAATTCGCAAGACACCAGTAGGCAACAAGAGAACACCCAGTGCACGCGTAACGTCGGCTTTGTCGCGACGCTCTGGGCCAAAGTACTCAACCAGGGGGCAGGATGACAGCGGAGCACAAGACTGGCGAAAGCATCGCAGATCAGTATCGCGTTGTTCGGATTGTTGGACGCGGCGGTTATCGAAGTGGACAAGGCGATCGAGCGCGATCGCCGAGGCACCCCCGGGAAAGGCAGGTGTGCTCGTGGGGAACAACCGCCGCGCCGAAGCCAAGAAGCATCTCGATTTGGCCGATGAGCAGGCACGACAATGTGCTGGCCTCGACTTTGCCAAGGCGTACTATCTGCGTACAAAAGCTCTGAAGGAGCGTGACCTGAAACTGCTCGGAAAAGCCAAGAGGCATCTCCAGCGCGCCCTTCAATTGGAGCCCAAGCATCGCAACGCTACAGTTGCGCTTGATCAGCACACCAGCTTCATCAACAAGCTGTCGGGGCGATGAGACAGCTCTCTTTTTGTTGCTTCACAAGTCCAGGAATTGGCTGACGTGGATCTTGATGCTCTTAGCTTGGGCACGTCGCAATTGCCTCGTGGCGCTACCAGGGCACGCCGAGCGCAATTGAGCTCACGGCACTGACGGTATCTCAATGCACGTCGTCGCCGACCAGCCAGGCCTGACCTGCCACCATGACCTCTTCTGGCGAAGCGCCGCCCTGCTTGGCTGGGCCGGTGCGCCCCTTGCGGGTGTCGATGGTGAATCCGTGATCACCGAACAAATAGAGCAGCGTACGGGGCGCCAGCGACTCCATGAAGCGGGCGATGGTCACGCTGACCTCCGTCGCTAGCTCATCCATTCGCTCATCGAAGGGCCCACCCGCTTCGCGCAAGCGTGCTTCGACGAGATCGAGCTTGAGCAAGTCGCGCTGGCCGATGCGTACCCGTCGCAGCGTGCTGACTGAGCCCGTGCGGTGGATGGCTGGATCACGCTCGCTGCTCGGCTCGGAATCTCGAAGCCCGCGTGGTCCGCGGCTGAGCAGGCGCAATTGGGTTGGGGTGAAAGTCGGCAAGGCCGACCACATCAGCGTCTGCTCTACGCATACGGCGCGATCGCCCACAGCGCTCTTGAGCTTGTCGCCAACCCGTTGACCCAGATCGAAACGCATGGCGTCGACCAGCAGCAGTTGTACGCCGCGGGCTCCGTTGAGTCGGCCGATGCGAGCCGCAATCTCCGGGCTGTCGAGGACCATTTGGGGCCGTTTGCCGGTGAGCCGCAGCGCCGTATAGCCCTCGCTGTAGCTCTGCTCGAAGCTACTGCGCCAAGTAGACACCGCGTCGATGGCGTCCTCGTCACGAAGGCCCTTGTCCAAAGCTTCGAGCAGAGGAGCGTAGCGGCTGCGAAACAGCTCCTCGATGTGGCTGACGGGTCGTGGACCGCGCGCTGCGTCGAGCGCGGCGACGTGGCCGCGAACGATCTCGGGGTCCATTGCGGGCGAGCGCTTGCGTCGCGGAGGCTTGGGCGGAGTAATGCCCGGCGTGGGGCTCGACAGACCAAAGAGCGAGCCCTGGATGGGTAGTGCGGGCTCGGCCTCGACCAAGCTGCCCTGCGGATCGCTCTCTAGGTCCTCCTCGATGGCCTCGACCAGCTCGTCCACGCCGGCCAAGGGATCGTTGCGCAGAATCGCGTGCGAATTGCCGGCCTGGCCCGTCAGCGGCCTGTCGGCGGGAGCATCCAGCGGGGGACCCTCCATCAGGGTGGCGCCGCCGGGCTCTTCTTGATTTGGGGAGCCTTGCTCCGAGGCGCACAGCGCTTCATGCAGACCGTCCGTTCGGCTCTTGTGCCATTTCTGGTGATCTGCCTCGGGGACATCGTCTGACTCCTCGAGCTGGACCAAGCTCAGTGGCTCTGGCACGTCTTCGTCTTCCGCCAGCTCAGACTCGTCGACCGACCGTTCGTCCTCGGGCCAACCGCGCTGATGGGCGTCCAGCTCATGTTCCGCAAGGGCCTCTTCGGCTAGCTCCTCTTCGGCTAGCTCCTCTTCGGCTAGCTCGCCTTCCGCTAGCTCTTCTCGTGCCAGCAGATCGTCAGCCAAATCGAAGACTGCGCTCAGCGGTACTGGGGCGAGCATTTGCAGGGCCAAGTCCTCGTGATCGAACAGCAAAGTGACAGGCTCGGATTCGCTCAGCGCTCGCCATGCTTCCAAGGTGGCGCTGTCTTCCGCATCCAGTACCCCGTCATCATCTGCCAGGGGTTGAAGCTTCGGCAGCACGACGCACAGTCCGGCGGCGCCGAGGGTATGCACACGAAACATCTGGTCCTGGGCTGCACGGGCGGCACTTGCGCTCGCGTCGACGGTGGGGGGCAGGGCGCCACGTAGGGCAAGGGAGATCTCGACCGCGCCTTCGAGCGCCGCACGCAAATGCCCGCGCTTGAGCAAATTGGGGCTCGCCGCCAGTGGCGGCAGCTCGTCGCTGCTTGGCAGCGGTACTACTCGGGCAACGAGGTGTCCGCGCTCGGCGAGTTGGCGGCATCGCCGCGAGCGATCACTACGGGTCAAGAACTCGGAGCCGGCGCCGCTGAGCTCTACGCGTTCCAGCTCGGTCGAGGTGTGGACGACACTCATGCCTCGCAAACTCGCCCACAAGGCCGTTTGAGGGCGAGTTTTTTGCAATTCCCAGGCGCCTGTGACAAAGGCGGACAGTGGCTCGTGAGGGACGCGGGCCGTGGCCGGGGGCGGGCCGAGTAAGGGCATCCTCGAGGGCGAGGACGATTGCGACCGCCCCCTAGCGCCGTTATGCAGCTCGCACATGCGTATTGTCCGCCAGCAGAAGGCTGCGGTTGCGCTGCTGGCCCTATTGCTCCTCAGTGGCTGCGGCGGCGACCCGATTTTCCCGAAGGATCAAACCAGCGGTCCGCTTGGCGACCAGCTGGCCCTGGACGAGGAGCTGAGCCTGAGTGGGCTCGAGGCCGCGGTCGACGCAGTGCGCGACAGCAACGGACGCCTCCATATATATGCGGGCAACTTACCTGACGCGATGCGGGTTCAAGGCTACTTGGTGGCTCGGGACCGCACCTTTCAGCTCGAGTTGATGCGCAGGTTGGCCTCGGGGCGGCTGGCTGCTTTCCTGGGCAATGCCGATCCTTCATTGGTCGAGACCGACATCGGCTTTCGCCATTTGGGCCTGCATCGGATTGCAGCGCTTCAATACGACGCGGCCTCCAGCGAGCTAGTCGAGCTGCTCGACGCCTACGCTGATGGGGTTTCGCAGTTGTTTGCGCGCATCCGCAGTGGCGACCAACCGCTGCCCATGAAGTTCCCCATGGACGTGGAGGCGTTTGATGACTGGACTGCTGTCGATTCGCTCTCGGTTGGGCGTTTGCAAGCTTGGCTGCTCTCGTATACCGGCAATGATGAGCTGAGCAATCAGGCACTGATCGACGATCTGCGCACGACCTTTTCTGCCGATGATCCAGACAAGGCGGTGGCCGCGCGGGCTGGCCTGGTTCGGGATCTGATGCGTTTTGAGCCTCCTGACTCGACCACCACCATCGGTGGTCTTGGCGAGGTCGGCGCCTCGGGTGCAGCCGGCTCGGCCATGGCGTCGGAGCGAGGTTCGAGCGCCGCGAATGAACACAGCGAGGCGAAAGAGCACAGCGAGCCGAAACGACACAGCGAACACAGCGAGGCGCGGCGCGCCCGAGCCGACCGTCGAAAGCTAGTTCAGGCTCTGCGCCCGGTCATCCGCGGGGTGGAGCGGGCGCGCAGTTGGTTTGCGCCGAGCGGCGATTTTGGCTCCAACAACTGGGCAATATCAGCCCAGCGCAGCGCCACCGGCAACGCTTTGGTAGCCAGCGACCCTCATCTCGGGCTCAGCTCGCCGGCGACGTTTTGGCCGGTTTCCATCCATGTCGAGCACCAGAAGAGCAGCGACAGCGACTCCGATCTGCACGTCGGGGGGCTGGCCTTTCCCGGTATTCCAGGCGTCATCTTGGGCCACAACCGCCATGTCGCCTGGGGCGCAACGGTTGCCTACTACGACGTGACGGACGTTTACCAAGAGACCCTCAGCGCTGACGGCACTGCCGTGATCCTCGAGGGACAGCAGGTGCCGCTCGAGTCGGTCGAAGAGACGATCGACGTCAAGAACGGCAAGAGTGTCGTGTACGACGTCAAGATCGTGCCTCACCACGGGCCGATCTTTCCTACCATCAAGGACGGAAAGGTCGCCGCTCTCGATCCCAGCGTCGGAGCTTTGAGTGTGCGCTGGACGGGTTTTGAGCTCACCGACGAGCTTTCGGCCGTGCTCGAGTTGATGCGTGCGCGCAATGTCGATGAGGCGCTGAGCGGGTTTTCCAGTTACGGCACCGGCGCGCAGAACTGGACCATGGGCGACAGCGCGGGCGACATCGCCTGGACGACGCATGCGCTGGTGCCACTGCGCGCCCCAGCTGCGCTCGACTGGGATCCGGCCACATACCAGGGCTTGTTGCCTTGCATGGTGTTGCCTGGCGACGGGAGCGCCGATTGGATCGGCTACTGGGACGACCAAGCTGTGCCATGGGCCAAGAACCCTCCGAGTGGCTATCTTGCGACCGCCAACAACGATCCCGTCGGTCACAACTTGGACAACGATCCGACCGATGAGCTGCAAAGCGACGGCAGCTCGGGCTTCCTTTCGTGCGATTTCGCTTTCGGTTTTCGCCAAGGGCGCATCAAGCACCGCATCGACAACCATCAGGGACTGCTGAGCCTAGATGATTTGTCGAGCATCCAAGCCGACCATCGCTCCCCGCTGGGCAGCTGGCTGACGCCGTTGTTGCTCATGGCCATCGACAACGCGCAATCGGAAAGTCTTGCTTTGGGCAGCTACCCGGACCTGAGCGCGGTGGCCTACGACAAGGACTACGACCGGGTGCGCATGCACCAGGTCAGGGCCATCCTCGCGGCGTGGGGAGACCAGTACGACTATGACGCTGCCTCCGGCGTCGACTTGGACACCAACCAACCCCTACCCCTCGAACAGCCCGATGCGGCCGCCTCGCAGGCGACGGCAATTTTCAACGCCTGGCTGGTGCGACTGTTGGCCCGAACCTTCGGCGATGAAATGGTCTTGGTGGGTGAGGCGAGCGGCAGCCGCCTCGATCTTCGCGGCCTGCTGCACTTGACCAGTACGGATCCCGCCAACTTGGCGACCTACGATCCAGCCACCAAGGACAGCGCGCTGTGGGATGATCTGACCACCCCAGATCAGCTCGAGTCACGGCAGGAGCGCATGGTCCGAGCCCTGCTCGACGCCCTCAGCTGGCTCGACGAGAAATTCCCTGGCGGACTCGACGAGGTGCGCTGGGGCATGCTTCATACGGTGCGCTTCAACCCCTCCGCGCCGGTGTTCGGCGAGCTGGCCATCCCGCCAACGAATGACCCTGTGTTCGCGGGCGGCTTTCCGCGTCATGGCGACATGTATGTGGTGGACGCGTCCAACTTCTCAACGCGAAAGACAGTCGAAAAGGCCCTCAACTTCACCTACGGAAGCGGACCCAATCAGCGCTTTGTGATTGACCTCGATCCGGCGGGGCCCAAGGCGCGAAATGCGCTGCCAGGAGGCGCCTCAGGCTTCCTCGACGACCCGCATTTCTCCGATCAAGCGGAGCGATGGCGTCGCAACCAAACGCACGACGTTCCGTTCGCGCTGGGCGAAGTGCTTGGCGCTGCCGAGCGTCGAACGACGTTCACACCTGAGCGCTGACCCAAGCGTCGAGCCGAGGGCTGCACCCTGGGGCGTGAGTGTGTAGGATGCGGGCCATGAAGACACTCGCGGGAAGGCTGTTGTTGTTGGGGGGACTGCCGCTTCTAGTGGGATGCGGTCCTCCTTGGAGGGTGCTTGCGCAAGCCGTGCCCAATCCCATGGTTGGCAAGACGACCTTCACGGTCATGCCGATCGATTTCAAAGGATTGATGGTCGGCGCTGATTCCGAAGGCAGCTACGTCGCCGGGATGGACGCCGACAAGCGTCAATCGTGGCTCGATGACAAGAAGGGCATGAACCAGGAGTTCGCCCGGGCGCTGATCGACGAAGCGTCCGAGGACGGTATCCGTGTTCAGCTGCCTGGCAACCCTGCGCCATTCGTCATCCAGCCCAAGATCCCGTTCGTCGAAGGCGGTTTCTTCACCTACGTCGTCAACAAGTCCAGCGAGGTGCGCATGACGGTGCGCATCACCACCGAGGACGGCACGATGGTCGACGAAATAAGCATGCACCACAGCACGGGAGCCGGCTTGACCAACCCCTCATCGGGTGGCCGTTTGCGCAGCGACTGCAAAGGGCTCGGCGACTGGACCGCAGAGTACTTGGCTACCCGCGTGAGCCCCGAGGGCTAGTGCTCGAGGGCTGCTGTGCTCGAGGGCTGCTGTGCTCGAGGGCTGCTGTGCTCGAGGGCTGCTGTGGCTGTGCTCGAGGGCTGCTGTGCTCGAGGGCTGCTGGGCGCTCGAGGCTATAGGGCTCGAGCGCCAGCCGATTATGCTCAACTAGCGAGCAGGCGGGCCAGCTCGGGCTTGAGAACTTTGCCCACCGCGTTGCGCGGCAGCTCGGCCAGGGTCACGAAGCGGCGGGGCACCTTGTAGCTGGCGATGTGCTCGCTGGCCCAGCTGCGGAGCGTTTCGCTTTGGCAGGCTTCACCCTGGCCAGGTCGGCACACCACCGCTGCGACGACCACCTGTCCCCATTGCTCGTCAGCCAATCCCACCACGGCGATTTCGGCGATGGCCGGGTGGTCGCGCATGACCTCTTCGATCTCCAGCGCGGATACCTTGTAGCCAGCGCTCTTGAGGATATCGACTGACTTCCGACCGAGGATCCGTACGCTGCCGTCGGCTGGATCGATCTGTGCCGCGTCGCCCGTGCGAAACCAGCCGTCCTCCGAAAAAGCAGCGGCCGTCGCGTCTGGGCGCCTCCAGTAGCCACCAAAGATGCTGGGACCGCGCACCCACAGCTCCGTTTCGTCGAGGCGCAACTCGATGCTCTCCAGTGGTTGGCCGACACGGCCGGCTCGCCGTCGCTTCGGATCGAGGGGATTGGAGCAGCCGACGCCAATCTCGCTCATACCCCACCGTTCGACCGGAATGCGCCCGCTGATGGCTCTCCAGCGCTCGGCCGTGGTGCTGGGCAAGGCTGCCGATCCGCTGGTAGCGAGTCTGAGGGCGCGGGCGTGTTGGCTCCAACGTGTCTGCACGGCTGGCTCGGCCGCGTCGAAACGCTCGAGTAGTTGGTAATACATCGTCGGTACGCCCATGAAAGTATTGGCTTTGGCCAGCTCGCCCCATATGCGCAACGCTTCGAAGCGCGGCAACAAGCGCGTGCTGGCTCCAGCAACCAAGCAGGGGAGCAAAGCGATCGCGATGCCGTGCATGTGATGCAGAGGCAGCGCGTGCAAGAGCACCGTCTGATCGTCGAGCGCCCAGGTCGAGCACAACAGGCGAGCTTGGTGAGCCAGGTTGCGGTGCGAGAGCATGACGCCCTTGGGCTTGCCGGTCGTCCCGCTTGTGTACAGCAGCATCGCGACATCAGCGTCGGTGGTGGCGCAGAGCTCGTCGAGGGCCCCAGAGTCTGCCGCACCTTCAATAAGCTCTTCGGTTCGTACGGCCGCGGCGCTGCCGGCGGGTATTTTGTCGGCAAACTGCTTCGAGACGACTACGTGCGAAGCGCCCGCGTCCTCGAGCAACCAGCGCAGCTCTGGCTCGGGGTAGCGAGGCGAAAGCGGAACGGCAATGGCTCCGCTGCTGACGATGGCGAGCCAACTGCTCACCCAATCGGCCGATGGCTCGACCAGCAGTCCGACGCGAGGATGGGGCTCGCTTCGGGACCGCTGCAGCCACCGTGCGCCGCTGCTCGCTCGGGCGCGGAGCTGCTGGGCCTGATGGCGACCGTCAACGTCGGAAATCCAATTGCAACTGCCCGGCGGGCCCATCAGCGCCGTCATCAATGAGGAGCGGCTCACGTCGGATCCCTGCCTTGCAGGAAGATTGAGGGAAGGCTAGGCGTATGATGTTGCCAAGCCCGAGTTATCCATGAGCACCCCAGCACGCTGTCCCTATACCTTTGTCCGTTGCGCGTTTGGCAGCGTAGAGTGCAACTCGAATTCGCTGCGTAAGCTGGGTCGCTCTG
>CAZRGL010000480.1:0-8829 GCA_964599485.1 uncultured Polyangiaceae bacterium | reverse complement strand
GTCAAGCGGGGTCGTGCCGGGGCCGGATCCTCCGCAGTTGCCGACATCGCCGCTCGAGGTGCTGCTACTCGACGTGCTGCTGCTCGACGTGCTGCTGCTCGAGCTGGACGAGCTCGACGAAGAGCTGCTCGAGCTGGACGAGCTGCTCGAAGGCCCGCTGCCGCCAGCCGGGCCAGCAGGCGCGCCGCCCGCACCACCGTCAGCGCTCGGACCGTCGATGTATTCGTTGCCGGAGCCATCTCCTTGTTCGAACTCAATCTCGTCGGCACCGGTGACCAAATTGCAGGCCACCAGGGATGCGGACAAGAGCACCAACCAACCGCGCGACATGGCCTCCAGAATAGGCCTACACGCTTGAATTTCAACGAAGACCGCTGTCGTCGTCAAAGTCCACTTTGGCCGGAGATCGCTGCCACTGTCGAAGTCCAGCGAGACGAGAATCCGCACCCGTGATGAGCTGTGGTCGTCGGTGCTATGCTCAGCGCCGATGCTCGCTCGTCGTGCTTGCCTGACTTCGTTGTTCTCGCTCGCTGCCCTAGCCGGTTGTGCGGAGTCGGAAAGCCAACCGGCGCCAGCCTGCCAATGCGTCGAGCTGACTGCGTCTTGCCCGTGCATCGAGGGCAAACGCTTGGTACGGCTAGCCTCCGTTCAGGTCGTCCCCAACGCCGCGGACCCTGCTTCCGAGGCCTTCGTCGTGGTGACAGCACCAACTGAGCTGCTCGCCTTCGAGGTCAGCAGCGGGCAAGCGGAATCGTTCGACTTGTGGCTCGACGGACTGCCGGAAGGCGGATTGCGAGACCTCCAGCACGGTGACTTGCGCCCCGCCCCCGGACCGGGCTGGCTGAGCGTCGCCGAGGTCGACGCGCCAGCACCTTTCATGCTCACAGTCCACGCTATCGTCGATGCTGAGCACGACAGCTTCGCCAACGAAGACTGGATGAAGGAGTCCGCTGAAGCAATCGCCACAACCCCGCTCAGCGAGCTGTGCATGGTCGGCAGCCATGACGCCAACACCTCCGGCATCAACCCGCTCAGCAGCTGGGGCAACGATTGGGCTACCGATCTGATGGGCCTCAATCCGAAAACCGCGGTGCGCGCATCCCGGGCGCAAGAGCAGACGCTCGCGCAACAGTTGTCGCACGGCGTGCGCTACGTCGACTTGCGTTTCGATCTCGACGACGACGACGCCCTGCGCTCGACCCATGGGCTGCGGGGCGAGTACGCCGAAACAGTCATCGGCGACATCGCTTCTTTCGTGAAGTCACACCCCGAAGAGATTCTGTTGGTCGACATCCAAGCGATTCATGGACCACCTGGGTCCGACGACCGTTTTGCCAAAGTCGCCGCGCTCGTCGACGAGGCGCTCGGCCCCTACATGGCCAGCCCTTCGAGCCCCGTCAATACGACGCCGCAGAAGCTATGGGACGCTGGCAAACCGGTCGTGGTCCTCTTCAGCGGCGGACCAGATGAGCTGTACACCGACTACCCCCTGTGGAAACGAGACGAAGTATTGGCCAGCCCGTGGGGCAACAAGCAGCAACTCGACGATCTCAAGCCCTTCCTAGACAAGGAGCTGGCCAGTCGACCACTCGACAAACTCTTCGTCATCCAAGGGCAGCTCACCCCCGACGACAACTTGGCCATCACGTGGGGCATCCGTCCGGAATCGGCCACGGTCAACGCGCCCTGCGCAAACGACACCATCGATATCGGCCTGTGCGCCTTCGCACGCCAGACGACGCCCGCTATTCACGAATGGCTCACTACGGACTGGACCAACGAGCAGGTCAACATCGTCATGGTCGACTACCCTGCCCTCGCACCGCTGGTGCAAGCCTGCATCGCCCGCAATAGCGGCTAGCCCAAGTATCATCAGTCAGGGCACGCGCCGCAACTTGGCCACCAGCTCGATGTGGGCGGTCTGGGGCAGGGTGTCGAAAGCGCGTAGCGAACCGAGCCGGTAGCAACCGCTGGGCTCGACGAGCAAGTCGAGATCACGCCGCAATGCGGAAGGGCTGCAGCTCATCAGATGTAGATGCTCAGCGGCCAGCTGGTTGAGCAGCCGACAAACCGCGCCGCCCATCCCTGCACGGGGAGGATTGGCGACGATCAGACTGGGCTTGGCTGAAGTGGGCCCCTGCTCGACCATGCGAGCCAAGAAGCTGGCAGCTGTCTCAGGAGCAACACCGAGCTGAGCGGCGCTCTCAGGATACGCCTCGCAAGACTGAACCTGCTCGAAGTGCTTGCCCAACAGTGCCGTCACCACGCCCGAGCCAGCATAAAGGTCAAACGCCATGGTGCCCGATTGTCCAGCGGTGAGCTCCTCATATGCACGTTCTGCGACCGGCGGGTTGGGCTGCAAGAATCCGAGCGGACCGACATCGACCGAGCAGCCAGCTAGCTCGACCGAGAGCGCGCCCAATCCTTTCAGCACCTTCAGCTGGCCGCCGCGCATGGTGTTGCCTCGATCCGGCTGCGTTGCCCAGGCTAGGCCGGCTGGCGATTCGAGCTGCGCGGCCAACTCGGCGACACGCGACTCGGTCGCAGCGCTCACCAGGGTCACCAAGGTGCGCCCACGGCCATCGGTCTTGAGCCAGACATACCGCAAATCACCCTGCTGGTTGGATTCGTCATAGGGCGCGATGGCCAACTCCGAGCCGCGGCGTTGGATCTCACGAGCGCAAATCAGAATGGCAGGGTGATCGACGACGCAGTCGCGCATGTCCGCCACGTTGTGGCTACGACGGGCGTAGCTGCCGAGTAGCAGGGCGCCGGGGCGTCCCCCCACCACGCGCTTGCTGGCCCAGCGGTAACCGGTCTGTGCATTCCCACTGACGACTTCATCCACGACGAGGCCGAATTGCTGCTCGAGCATCTCGCGTTTCAGCTCACGTTGAAGCGACTCATCAGCATGCATCAGCGGGCAGCCAGCACAACGGCCATGATGTACACATTGGGGCTCACGGCGCTGAGCGCTGGGCTGTTGTAGCTGTAGAATCCTGCCGTAGCCGCGCCGCGCCTGCCTGGCCACGTGCACGATTCGCGCATTTGCAGTTTCGCCTGGCAGAAGGCCCTCGACATGGACCTGATCGCCACCCGGCAGCTGCGCCCAACCGTCTCCACTTGCATTCAAGCCGGTCGCGCAGACTTGCAACGCGAGCCCCTTGCGCAGCCGTACCGCCGCCTGCTCGGCAGCACCAACCTCCGGAGTCTCGCCGTCGTTTTGCAAAACCATGTTGTTCTGCGGGCATGATAGCCGGTCGCAAGCCTAGATGAGCGCACCACCGATGAGATCCTGTGATAGAAACGACAGCTCATGTCGTCGAAGACCGGTTGGCTCGTCCGAACAGCGCCTTTTGGGCCCGTATCTGTCGGATCCGTATTGTGGCGCCTGGAGGGGCAGCTGATGGTCACGGTGATCGTCAAAGCCTCCTTCGCGCTGGTGCAGGACGAGCTTGCGACGGTGGCCGAGGCGCCTCGGATCCGCACCAAGGACGAGCATGACGGCGGTCAACCGATGCGAAGTCTTCGTGGTGCGCGCGAAACCGCTCCGCAACTTCGGCAGGTCGACGTACTCCTCACTGGGCACGCGTACGCACCAGAAGGCGGCACCCAGACCAAGGTTCGCTTGGCCCTTGCCAACGACGCAGGGACCTTGCTGGACAAGTCCATCATGGTGTACGGCGACCGCAGCAGCCCCAACGCCACACCAAAACCGTTTACCCGCCTGAAGCTCGGCTACGAGCACGCGCTCGGCGGCATCGGTCACAATGAAAACCCCCTCGGCACCGGGGTTGGCGCTTGTGCAGACACGCCCCCCAATCTCGTCCATCCGAGCGACCCGAGCCGCACGGCGGTCTTCGGCCCCATCCCAGCGTCCTTCCCCAGCCGCAAGAAGTTGCTGGGCAACGTGAGACGCGCGGTGCTCGAGCAAGCCGTGGTGGAAATCCCTGCCGAGCTCGACTGGAGCTACTTGCAATGCGCACCCGTCGATCAACGCGTGGAGACGATTCGTGGGGGCGAGTGGCTCTTGCTCGAGAACTTGCACCCAATCGAACCGCTCATCCGTGCCCGTTTGCCCATCACGCGCGCGGTGACCAAGGTCTACGGCCACGATGCGGTCGGCGCCCCGGAGCACATCCCGTTGATCATCGACATGCTCCATATCGAGCCAGACGTTCGACGGTGCTCCTTGGTTTGGCGAGGCAGCTTCCCCGTGCTCAACGAGCAGGGCTTGTCGCAATTGTTGATCGCTGGGGCGTTGGCTACGCCCGGACAAAAGATCGCGTGGCCTGCCAGCGCCGCTGAGCTGGCCGACGTCGCCTCCCCAGATCCTGCCTCGAGCCGGGACCAAGGCGGCCCCGAAAGTAGTGACGAGCGCGGCGTCGCAACGACGCATGCGCGGTCGAGCGAGGATGAGCCAGAGCACGACTACAGCTCGACGATGTTGGTCGATCCTAGCGCGGCCATGGACGAGGCGGGCTTGCTGCCTTTTCAAAAGTCCTCCTCACCGTCGCAACAACCGAGCGGGCCCGAACGATCCGATAGCGCCTTGCCATTCAAGGCCCAGCACGCCGACAGTGAGCAAGAAAGCCCTTTCGAGGGAACTTTCGCTTTGAGCGCGAGCCAGCTCGCCGACCTGACCGGAACCACCTCTCCGTTCGAGATCGCCGAGCCCAGCGCCACTGGCTCAGACTCGGCTCCAGACTCCGTGCCCGCACAATCAATACCGGGCGCTCCGTGGGCACACCAACCTGCCGCGGAAGTGGCGACCCCGCACTTTGGTGCAGAAACCGTAGAGGTGGGTCTGGACGTGGGGGCCATGCTCCGCGAGCACGACGAGCGGACACAAGAGCTGAGCGCCAAATCTGAGGCGGAAACCAAAGCCCAGAAACAGGCGCGCCTCGAGGCAGAGCAAGCTGCTCTGGCGGAAATCGAAGAGCGCGCACGCGCAGAAGCCGAAGCAGCAGAAGAGCGCGAAGCAGCAGCCCGGGCGCGCGACGAAGCGGAAGCCCGTCGAAAATTGGAAGCCGAACGCTTTCGCGCTGAGCAAGAAGCAGCCAAAAAAGAGGCGGAACGACGCGAACGAGAGAAGGCGAAAGAGAAACAAGACGCTGCCAAGAAGCTTCGCAGCAACATGTACGGCGGCTTCAAGCGAAACAAGCGCTGAGCAACGCCGCCCTGCGCGGGCCGGCCATCTCTCTCAGACCAGCTCCGAGGTCGGTCGCGAACGCGAAGCGGGCTGACAACGAAAACGATAGCTGTTGGACAAGCTGAACTCGTCGCCCGCGTCTAGCAGGTGGAGCGCCGCCCGATGTTTGCCTCGCCAAGTGCCGTGACGCGAGCCCATGTCGACCAAGGCCAAGCGAAAATCGGGTCCAGGTAAGAACGAGAGCATGGCGTGGGCTTGTGACGCATGGGGACAACGTATGCACACGTCGCACAGCTCGCTGCGACCAATGGTGAGGGCGACACCCGGCAAGAGGTGGAAGCTGTCGCCGATTTTCATTGAGCAGCACTCGAGCGCGGCGCCGTCGAGTGGAGACTCGCTCATGCCCAAGAATACGATGTCGGCACCCGCGGTTCGATCGGGTGGAGGCGCGTCTGGCCGACGCTGGGTGGCGCGTTTGTCCCAGAACATCGTGATGAAGAAACCGCTGCGCATACTATCAGGCTCACCAGCTAGCGTGGTCAAGAGGCAACAGCGCGCGTATGCTGGCTGGGTGCGATGGTGCCTACTGCTCGGGTTAGGGCTGCTGGCTTGCTCATCAGAGAGCCCTGTAGCGGCCCCAACGTCATCGACCAGCGGCCAGACGGGAGGCGGTGGCAATGGCGGCAGCCCGATTCCGACTGGCAACTGCAGCGACGACCCGAAGGCGCCCGTACAGGACGGCCTCAGCCACTTGGGGCGCGCTGAGGGCAAGGAGTTCGTCGAAGTTCTCGACGTCGTCCAGGACCATCCAATCGTGTTCTCTTGCACCAGCGTGCAAGGACTCAACATTTGGGACGCCAGCGCCGACAGCGGGCCGAAGCTGTTGGCAACACGTGTCATTCCTGACGGTCTGATCGGCGGCAAGAACCAGCAACTACCTCACTGCCAACATGTCGGGCTCGACGCGGCCAAAAAACAGCTGGCCATCACCAATCGCGGCGACGAAATCCAGCCGCAACCGTTCATACACATCTACGACGTGAGCGACCCGAGCGCGCCGCTCGCGCTGGGCGGCTGGACCGGAGCTGAGGCGATCGAAGGGGTCGCCTTGCGCGACGGCCAGCTTTGGGCCGCTGCACACAGCGCTGGGATCGTTCGTTTCAGCTTCAGCGGCGGCGCACTGGTCGAGCTTGCCCGCTATACGGACGATGAATCCGATGGATGGATGCCCTTGCTATACGGCGATGGACACCTGCTGGTCGCCGAAGGAGCTGCTGGCCTTCGGGTTTATGACGTGAGCGCAGACAAGCCCGCCCTGATCGCTACCCAAAGCATCGATGGCTCAGCCAAAGATGTGGTGGTCCGCGATTCGGTCGCCTATGTGGCTGCCTCATCACGCATCGCGGCAATCGACCTGAGCAACCCTGGCTCGCCGAAGCTCATCGGAGAGCTCGCGACTACAGGCACCGCCATCGCGCTCGCCCTGGGACGAGACGACACGCTCCTGGTCGCCGAATGGGACAAGCTGCGCGGCTACGACATCGCCGATCCAGCCAACATGAAACTGCTGCAGTCGGAAACGTTACCGACCAACAGCGCCTTCTCGCGCATCCTCACCCTGGATGCAGCTCCGGGGCACGCTCGGGTCTACCCCGGCGAGTGGAGCGGCCTGCACAACTATGAGCAGCACCTCTGCCCGGTGGGTCCAGATATCGAGACCACGCCGGACCAGGTCAGCTTTCCGACTGTCGAGACAGGCAGCTTCGACGTGCGTGCCCTCATCTTGCGAAACAACGGCAACCGCACCCTCGTAGTGAACGACATCCTGAGCCAAGACGCCGCCGTCAGCGTGAGCGAGACGAAGCTCGAGGTCGAGCCAGGAGCCGCTACTTCGCTCGAAATCAAGTTTGCGCCCAGCAGCAGCTCGTTCGTCCAGACAGAGCTGCGCTTCTTGACCAACGACGTCGATCAGAAGACTTTTTCGATGGGCGTTTCAGGCAACATCACCGGCGTAGACGTGGGCGACCCGTTGCCTTCTTTCAGCTTGCTCGACACCGATGGACAGATGTGGACCAACCAGAAGCTGCTCGGCAAGGTGGCGGTGTTAGCTTACTTCGCCACGTTCTGAGCGGTCTGCGCTCTGGAGTTTCCAGAGCTCGAATACCTCTGGCAGAAATACAAGGATCAGGGCGTGCAGTTCTTGGGCATGAGCGGCAGCGGTTTGGGCAGCGAGACACCTGCCACCATCGCAGCCTTCAAGGAGCAAACAGGGGTGAGCTTCCCTTTGCTGGTAGGTGACGACACCAAGAGCTCCTACGCCAACAACGACGGGACCATCACGCCCTATCCGCTCGACGTGGTCGCCGACGCAAGCGGCACGATCGCTTATCTGCGCCACGAGCTCGACGTCGCTGCGCTCGAGCAGACGATCCAAGCACTGCTCACGCAGTAGCGCTTACAGGGGTGGAGTTTATCCCCGCCAGCTCGAACGACATGACCCACAAAGAGCGTAGATTGGGGCTCGCTCGCATTCGGGAAGACGTGTAGGTCTCAGTCGATTCAATAACGATTATATAAACTCCACCCCTGTAACGCACCTCAATTCAGATCTGTTCCACTGACTTGAGCAACTCGGGCACAAAGTGCGTCCGGGGCCGAATCAGCGTTCTTCGCATGGTGCGATTACGAACCGTGATGGTGCCGCCTGTTGGCCCGCGAGAGCCAGCTGTCAGCGAGTCGGCATCACGAAAATCGTAGAGCATTCCTTCACCAGTCTTGCTGATGTCCGCTGGTCCGCTCGTGGGCTTGGCCCAAGCACTGCTCGAAATCAATACAACGGCTGCCGCAACGGCGGCGCCCAACACGGTTTTGTATGTCATGTCCGTACCTCTGGAACTTTGACGAGCGAAGCGGCGAAAAAGTTCTATCCCATTGTTCTTGCCCTCGAATCCTGCCAGCGCAGGAAAACACGCCAGCGCATCAGCGGCGTGCTACACGGGGGGCATGTCGGACGAACCCCTCATCGCCGTCTTCATCGACTACGAGAACCTCGCCCTCGGTGTTGCCGACATGGCGGGCAAGAAGAAGACCGACTTCGAGTTCGGCCTGGTGCTGACCAGATTGCTAGAGAAGGGGCGAATCGTCTACAAGCGCGCCTACTGCGACTGGAGCCGCTACCGCAGCGCCGTGCGCGGACTTCACTCCCACGGCGTGACCATGGTGGACATTCCGCAGAGCAAGATGAGCGGCAAGAACAGCGCTGACATCCACATGGTGGTCGACGCCATGGACCTCTGTTCCGCCAAAGGGCACATCGACGTCTTCGCATTGCTGAGCGGCGACAGTGATTTTTCGCCCTTGGTCAACAAGTTGAAGGAGAGCGACAAGCGTGTCATTGGCTGCGGCGTCAAGAGCTCGACCTCGCCCTTGCTCGTCGCGAGCTGCGACGAATTCCTCTACTACGACGACCTCGCCCGCAAGGCCGCCGCCAAGCCGCCCCGAAGGCGGCGAGGGAAAACCGCAGACGCGCCCACGCGTGAGCTAGACGAGGCCATCGAGCAGGTCATGGAGATCATTCGCTCCTTGGCGCGTGATTACGAAAACGTCTGGGCCTCGATGGTCAAGCAGACCTTGGGGCGCGTAAACCCGGGGTTCAGCTTCGATTCACATGGCTACAA
>CAZRGL010000479.1:0-8891 GCA_964599485.1 uncultured Polyangiaceae bacterium | reverse complement strand
GCTCGGCCGCGCCGATTCACGACTGTTGGCCGAATGCGGTCCTCGATGACGTCGCTGCCCTTTTCTTTTCGTGCGAGCTTCCGCTTGACGCGCTCGACGACCTCGGCCTCGACCGCACTCATGTGGTTTCGAACCTCCGAGAAGCCGAGGGATTGAAACAGGGCGACGAGCTCTTTGTTGTTTATCCCCAGCTGCCGGGCGATTTCGTAAACGCGAACCTTGCTCATGGAACTGTTTCTCTACTTCAGGCCACCCTAGGCGGGCCCCGCCGAGCTTTGACCCCGCTCCCTGGCGGGATCGAACGTCTGACACAGATTGATGGCGTCGCGCAACGCCGCGGCGAGCGCATGATCTAGAATCGCGACAACACCGATGCTGTTACGACCGGCGACACGACCTAGATGGGTTTTCGTGGCGTAAACCACCGCGGCACCACGTTGAACCGCACGTTGGGTAGCAGCGAGCTTTGCAGCCGCGGCAGCATCCGCGGCCACGACCAACATTGCGTCGGTCTGCTCCACCTCAGCTGCCGCGACGGCAGTTGCCCCGATGGCGGCCTTGCCGCTTCGAATGGCAACACCGAGCAAGCTATCTGCACGCCGAGTCGCTGCCTCCACCACTTGCGCGGCGAGCAGCCCAGAATCGGCGGCGACGGCCTGTTTCAAAGAACGGGACAATCCCCTACTTGCGGCTCGCTCCAAACAACTCGGCCGCGGATGTACCCACGCACCTCGACCGACCTGGCGACCTGCCAGATCGGGCACGACCCGAGCTGCCGAGCCATCATCTGTGGGGATGACGGCCAGACGAATCAGCGCAGCTTCACCGGCGACGGCACGCACACCACAGCCCACGCAGGTCCTCGTCCCGCGATGTGCGACGCGCATGCGCCGTGTAGCTGTTGTACGCCCGCTCACTGCCAGCATCTCGTCTCCCAATGCCTCCGCTAGGCACTCACTTCGCCCGCTTCAGGGGCTCCCTTTTCTAAGTCTTGTGGCGCTTCGGAGCCAACCGGCTTGCTCGAATCGTCCTGCCCATTGGTCGTCGGCTTGTCCGAATCGGCCGGCTTGACCGAATCGGCAGGCTTGGCCTCGGCAGACTTGGCCGAATCAGCAGACTTGGCTGAATCGGCAGACTTGGCTGAATCGGCACACTTGGCTGGATCGGCACACTTGGCTGGATCGGCAGAGCCACCGGAGTCAGCACCATCAGAATCAGCCGGCGACTCAGCTTCCGCTTGCTGCGGCCCCCGTGCTTGGGCCAAGGAGGCGCGGGCCACAGCAAACAACTCGCGCTCACAACGAGCGAACTCGGCTGCTGCACGACGTACCTGCGCGGCTTTCTTCAGACCTAGCCCCGTCCGAATGCCGAGGCGGTCTTCGTCCTCCCTCACGAGCGAGGCCAGAGACTTGTACCCACCATCCTCGAGCAGCGTCAGGGTACGCGCGCCGATGCCCGGCACGCACAGCATCCGCTCCCTCTCCGTCGGCGGCTCGTCACGGGTCGCTAGGGCGAGCACCCGCTCGTCGCGAACCCGCTCCATGGTCGTAGCTGCGGTTTCCTTGATGGTCTTGGCCGACTCATCCGAGTCGATACCTTGAATACTGGCCAGCTCCTCGACTGCTGCTTCCGATACTTCCTCGAGGGCGCGGAAGCCCATGCGATACATCGACTTGGCGAGGGCATCGCTGACCGCCTCAATCTGCTGCAGAGCTTCGACAGCCTCTTCTTCCATCTTCTTGAATTTGGAGTCACTGATGACGTCGAGCTTCCAGTCGGTCAGCTGCGAGGCCAGTCGAACGTTTTGACCCTTGCGACCAATCGCCAGACTGAGCTTCTCGTCGGGAACCACGATCTCCATGCGACCACCCGCTTCATCCACAATGACCTTGTGGACTTCGGCGGGCTGAATGGCTGCGATCACGTATCGCGCTGGATCACGGTCATACGGCACGATGTCAATCTTCTCGCCCCGAAGCTCTTGGACGACTGCTTGGACGCGCGAGCCTTTCATTCCCACGCAAGCCCCGACCGGATCTACGTCCGCGTCGCGCGAGGTCACCGCAATCTTCGAGCGTGATCCCGCTTCGCGAGCCACCGCAACGATACGTACGATACCCTCATAGATCTCTGGCACTTCCGCTTCGAACAGCTTGTCCACCAAGCGCGGATCAGATCGAGACAGGATGACAATCGGACCGCGCGCCTCCCGGTCGACGTTCTTGACATATGCCACGATGCGCTCGCCAGGACGGTAGCTCTCGCGTGGCGTCTGCTCGCGACCTGGCAGTACCGCTTCGGTACGCCCCAAGTCGACGATGATGTTGTTGCCACGCTCGAAACGCCGGACGATGCCTCGAATCAGCTCGCCCTTCTTGTGTTGATACTCGCCGTAGATGATGTCGCGCTCTGCGTCGCGAACCCGTTGAAGGAGCACCTGCTTGGCGGTCTGTGCGGCGATGCGGCCGAAGCTGGCACGGGCCTGTTTCATGCCCAACAAATCACCGTATTCGGTGTCCTGCTTTTCCGCTTTTGCCTTGTCGATTTCGCGCCAAAAGATCTGAAAGCCCAACTCCTCGCCGAGCTCTGCCTGCAAATTGGTGCGCTCGACATCGCGCATCGCGATTTCACGCTCGGGCTCTTCGACCTCGTCGACCACGATCATGTACTGAAACAGGTCCACCTGACCCGTCTCGGGGTTGTAGCGAGCTTCGAGCTCACGGGCCGCACCAAATGTGTTTTGAGCTGCCTTGAGAATCGCCGCTTCGATGGTCTCTACCAGGGCGTTGCGCTCGATCCCCTTCTCCTTGGCAACCTCCTCGAGCACTTGCTCCAGGTTGATGTCAGGAAGTTTTGCTTTGGCTGCCATGGTCCTACCTTGCCCTGTTCATTCTTCGGTCAGTGCTATCGGGTTAGCCCTTGCGTTGCTTGCGGCGCGCCCCCTTGGCCCGCTTGCTCGCCCGGTTCGGCTGCTTGGTTGTTCCGAAATCGACGATGAGCTTGGCCTGCTTGATGTTGGCCAAAGCCACCCCGTGATCGTTGCCGTCGACATTGATCGTCACGGTCTCATTTGCTGCTGCTTGTATGGTCCCCCGCAACACGCTTTGCCCATCTAGGGCTGGCTCAGCGAGCTTGAGCTTGGCCAATGACCCGATATGGCGCTGAAAATCAGCTATCTGTCGCAGCGGACGGTCCAGCCCCGGGGAGCTCACCTCGAGCGCATAGGCTTGCTCGATGGGGTCCTCTAGATCGAGCATCGTCGATAGATCCCGGGACACGCGCACACAGTCATCGAGCGTAACGCCCGCACCACCTGCAGCGGGAGTCTCGAGCCGCGCACGCTCGATCAGGATTCGCAAGACGCGTCCGCTACGGCCGCCTGCCCAAACTACATCGACGAGCTCGAGCCCATGCGCTCGCGTCACGGGCCGGACGAGCGCCCGCACGGCGTCCAAGTCCACCCCTTTTGGTAGGACCTGGCAGCCGTCGCTCACATGCGGCTGGGTCGAGTCTTGCATTGCCAAAAAAAAAACCGGTTTCCCAACAGGGAACCCGGCGAAAACCAGCTATTGGTTCCTTCGTCGAAGTTCGCGGGGCTTATACGCGATCAGCTTGATCCTTGCAAGCTTGCCAGGATCCGCCGCTCACCCGCCGACTCAGAAGGTCTCGCTAGGAGGATAGCCGACCTTGATGGCCACGACGTAGCGGGCATGCTGATGGGGAATCGAGCTCCAATCGGGGTCAGGCATGGCCTTCTTGAGGCACGGAAAGAGCTCTCTAGTCCGGCTTCTGGGCATGGTGGACGACTTCCCGCGGTAGATTTTGAGCTTCTCGCGGCGAAAGTTCACCTCCATCACGAAACTGACCGTGGCCCCAGTCTTCGTGGTTGGCGCACAAAGGGCGTTCTCTTTGATGGCCCGCGCCAACCCATCTTCGAAGAAACCAATGTGATCACAACGCTCGGGGGGGGTCTTGCCGGGACCGGGATCGGTACAACGAAGCGTCTTGAAAGGCGCCAGCTTGATCTTGGGAGCGCCCAGGGAGGCATCCAACAAGGGCAAATAGGGCACGGCGCCATCGACTTGCGCGGCTGCCGCCGCACCGCTGGCTTCCGGAGAAGGCTTGGCGCTCGGGTCAGGTCGGCGCCAGAGGTACAGAGGAACGGCCACGAGCACCAAACCGACCACCAACCCGAGGATCATCTGAACCCGAACTGGTTGATGGCCACCAGAGCCTAACTGCCGGTAGGTCGAAGGCTGTGATGGTGGTCTTGATGGTAATCCCGACCGCACCGGGTAGTCCTACGTGCTTGTATGCCGGCTCGTCAACACCGCTGGCCCTGCTATTCGATGAGGCTCTTGGCCGATTTTCCGGCTTCCCACTTCACGAGAGTAGCCACGAGCTCAATGGTATCGGGCAACAGGCCTCGCACCTGCGCTACCACCTGCTCGACGATGTGCCGCGCCTCGTCGAGCGATGGACCCACCATCGACACCACAAACTTGAGGGGTCCGGTGCGGCCCGCGACTACAGGATTTAACGACATTCCGAGCATTTCAGTAAGCTCTATCACACGCTCCGCCGCCCGTCGCAGCGCCAGCATCTCGAGAATCGTCGGTCGCTCACTGACCTGCCGATTTGGGCCGCGTAGCTCGTAGCGGGCGACTTGCATCGGGGCCTCGTACCACTCGGCAAAACTGCACTCGTTCGTGACTGCGTTGACCAGGTGGTCGCGTATCAGCAGACCCGTCAGACCATCACGCTTGTTGAGGAACTCTTGAGCGCGCTTGTGGTGTTTGGAGTGCGGTCGGAAGGTGATGAGCTTGAGACGCAGCTCGCCGATCTGTGCTTCGCCATTGTGAATCAGGGTCAGCCGTTTTTTGCGCTCGTAGTCGTGGTCTGCGTAGCTGCCGTTGGTCGATCCATTGTCCTCGAGCGCCCAGGAACCGTATTGCCAACGCAACGTTGCGTGCCCGCCGCTCACCGTTGCTTCTGGAAGACAGATGTCTTGGGTCGCCTGTCGGCCGATGGTCAGCTCGGGCTTGTCTAGGGGAAACACTTCCCCAACGATTTCAGGCGTGTTGGTTGCATATGTCACCAACAGCGCTTGGACATCGGGATGGAACGTCGAGGTCTGCGCCCGCCCCAGCGGCGGACCGGCGTTCAACCGAGCACGGGGCACCTGCATGGGGCTGGTGGTCAGCTGCGCAGGGTTGAAGAAGCGCATGTGCCGCGCCTGCGGACGAGTCTCGGGTCCGGGACTGAGACCGTTGAATATCTGCTTCACCTCGTCGATCGACAGCTTCGAGGGCACGTCGAACATTATCTGCTGGCGCATCGACTTGGCCCGGGGCTTGTATCCGGGCTCGGGCACGCGGCACGTCCACATCTCCCAAAGCGTCAACGCCAGCGCATAGAGATCGTCTTGCATGCTGGCACCGCCGCTACGCAACCGCTCTGGAGCCATGTAGTTGGGCGTCCCGCCGTCGGGTGGAGCGCCAGGTCGTCGTGACGCTGCCCGCGCCCTTTCCTGAGCGAATCCGAAATCGAGGATGATGGCGCGGTCTTCGGTCACCATCACGTTGCCGGGCTTCAAATCGCCGTGCACCAGCCCAGCTGCATGGATGGCAGCCAATCCCCCACACGTTTCCGCCGCAATCTTGCGAAACTCGTCAGCCTTGTAGCCGCCGTGCGCTTTTCGCCTGCGTATGTGAGTATGCAAGGTCTGTCCGGCAATGTGCTCCATGACCAGCACTGGGCCCCAAGGGCTGGGCGCCAGGTCGTGGACGCGGCAGACATTTGGATGACCGACAGAGCGGGCCAGCAGGGCTTCTTGACGAAGCGCCTCATCGTCACCAGGCAAGCGCGACTCGTCGCGCACGACCTTCAACGCCACCGTTTGCTGGGTCGAACGATCGTAGGCGAGAAACACCTCACCCATGCCTCCCTTGCCGAGACTCTGGCGGATCTCATAGCGGTCGTTGACGATCGTCCGCTTGCGGATCGGGCCTGGTGGCGAGTGCGACGTGGCCGAGTTCCTTGACTTGTTGTTGGCGAACCCAATCCAACGGGCCCGCACTTTGGCGAACTTAGCAAATCCGCGCGTCCGCGGGAAAACGAATACGCCCAAACACGTGCAATCGCCCCCAACCCTCTCTTCGAAGCCCTCTGGGACAGTCCGCAATCAAGGCTTGCCGAGCAGCACAGCACCACGCTCACCAGCTTCGGAGCCGGCGTAGACGATGGCGATTGGCGCAGGACCTGATCCGCTCTGCCAGCCAACTGCCGCCATGGCCATCCCCAAAGGAACTGCGGCGGCGCCGAGCTGACCTAGACGCTGCGCGGGCGAATCCACGGCATATGGATCGCTCCAGACCTTTCGCGTGCGGATGAGCATCGACTGCCACTCGAATACGCGGCGCTGCTCGAAGGTCAGATCAGTGATGGCCCAGCCTGCCGTCATCTCCGAATCGAGCAGTGGTTGAGCAACTGTACGGATCGTCGAGGTCAACCCGATGGCTTCATAGGCGGGAACATCGTTGTGAGGGGTGGCTCGCTCCATACCAGTCGCCACGTTCACGACGCCCGCCATCGGGGTGAGTCCGGCCCTGCGCGCAGCATCTTCCCGCATCAGAACCACGAAAGCGGCAAGCTCGCCAGGAACGAAGGAATCGAGATTGTCGGGCTTGAAAAGTCGGCCCTGCGACGACAATTGCTGAATCCAGCTGGGCTCGTAATCACTGTGCACGCCGCCCACGACAGCAGCTTCATACTCGCGAGCCTCCAGACTGCGCAGGATATCAGCCAGGCATAGTGCTCCGGCGGCATGACCCCGCGCCACGACCTCCAGGGCAAGACCTGGCAACAGCCGATGGGCGCGATCGTTGACCTGCGTCGTGAGGGCCGCCGCGTGCGCTGCCTCTTCGCTCGCCCGGGGTGCGGAGCCGTAACGCGCATCCAAGCAGAGCGCGAACCTGACCTTCCGCCCGTCGACCCGATCCTGTAGGGGCAGCAGCGCCTCTTTGAGCGCCGGCTCGGCCAAGGTGGCTGCGCGCTCCCAGCCCACCATGAGCGGGTCCAAGGTCGGCTGCAAACACATCGTCACCTGGTCGCCGTCGACGTCCACCAGCGGCGCCATCGCCATGCCTGCTGCACCAGCGCGAAAGAGCATCGTGGTTTGCAGGGCGTTGAGCCCGACGCTGGTCCGCGCCCCCACTGAGGCCACCATGGCACGTGGCTTCATGGCAGCTCCTTTTCGGTGATGACGAGCTTGAGGTCTTTCATGCGACGCGGTGCAGGGATGGCGCCCCGCCACATCAGCTCGACGGTCGGCCAGCCGGGCTTCGTCCCGTAGAGCTGATCGATCACCACCGTGTCCAAATGCGGCACCAAGCGCACCGGCTCCCGGTCCTTGCATTCGACGGAGATCTCGACGCCCACCTTGGGAAGCCTGAAGGATAGCGAGCCACCGCCCGGCATCAAGCCCGCCAGCGCCACCTCTTCGTTGCCCACCAGTGGGGGATTGGCGATGAGCCCGGGCGAGCCCACGAGCGCGACCCGATCGTCCTGGTCCTTGGGCGGCAGCGGGGCGCGCTCATCAAGCCACTTGTCGTCATGGGTGCCCACATAGTCGCGGCGCGGCCGCCAGTAACGCGCGATCGGTGCAAAACCGGCTGGGGGCGGGGCGCTTTCAACATTGAGAATCAAGTTGAAAGGGTCCTCGATCTGTGGAGCAGGCTGATGACGCAAAGTGCTGTTATCGATGACCTTTCCGCGTCCCATGGGATTGCGCGGCTCCTCGACTCCTTCGCCCTCGTCGTTGAATTCAGCGCCGCCCCAGGCATATTCGTAGCGCAGATCGAGCTCGCTAATCGGTCGGGGGGCGCTCATGCCTTGCCCATCGGTCTGCCAGACGCGCAGGCCAAACACGCGCAACACCTTGCTGAGCGCTCCACCCCGCACAGAGACCTCGAAATCGGGAACGGGCTGGGCGTTGGGCGCGTAGCCACGAGCCACCACCACCACATCGGTACCGGGCTTTCGCACGCAGAAATCCCCGGGGAACATCGGCGTGGTCTCTTCCGGAAGTCCCCACGGGATGGCGACGGGACGAATCCCGCGCTGTCGTTCACTTGGCGCGAGCTCGAGCACGTCTGAGCCCTGTTCAAGCTCCCAGGTGGACTTCACCATCGCCACCATCACTTCGCCGTCCCGATCCAGAAGCAATTGGGGATGAACGATGAAGTCGGTTTGATTGTCCAGAGGGGGAGGATCCACGACCGAGTGCTTCCTGTTTGGGGCTCGCTAGTTGAGTCGCAACACGCGGCCAACCAGCCGAAACAAACCTCGCGACATCGCCGAAATGCGGCTGCCGACCAGCTCTACGTCACCATCGCTACGCACGCGCATGGCGCCACGTCCAGAGCGTAGCAAGACTTCTTGCTCACCTTCGATGTGGATTTTCTGCGCCTTGATTTTGAGCTCGCGCGGCACGCGCGTCTGCAGCACGCCGACCACCAAGGGCGGACCATCGGGCGCGCACTCCACTACGACCGCGTCGCCGTTTTTTGCTGCTTGGGCCACTACCTCACGAGCCACCCCGGGAGCGAGCTCGGCGTCGACCTCTCCCTCGACGCCACGACAGCGCAAGGCAACCACCCTACCCTTGACGCGCACCACGACGGCGGTTCGCATGGCCACGCCGGCCAATACAGCGCTCCCAACCCCGGCCGCCTGCGACTCTACAACCGGATCGGCCACGATTGGATCGCCGACCTTTTGGAGAAGCTCTTCGAGCCGGCTGTCGGCCGCAGCTACCTCCTTCGGGTCAGCCTGTTGTTTTCCTCGTGCCAGTGCTTCTTCGAGCACGGTGGCGGCGTCGCCCGGGTTGC
>CAZRGL010000478.1:0-8916 GCA_964599485.1 uncultured Polyangiaceae bacterium | reverse complement strand
CTCCCACGCCTGAAACCCCGAGCAATGGCCGCCTCCAACACCACCGTACGCTTGACCACTGCTGCGGTCGCCTTGCCGGCACTGCTCGCGCTGCTGTACCTGGGTCCCGCTTGGGGATGGTTGCTGTTCATTCTGGTGGTGGCTGTGGTGGCCGCGATCGAGCTGTTTGGCATGACGCATCCGGGCGACAAGCTCGCCGCAGCGGCCGGGGTGGTGCTCACCTGGGCAGTCGTCTTGGCGCTCTGGTTTGCGTTCAGTCGACCAAAGCTGTTGCTGTCGGTCGTGCTCGTGGTGCCGTTTCTCTCAGTTCTGCTCACGCTATGGCGTTTGGGAGACATTCCCAGCGCGGCGCTACGGGTAACGGCTGCCACCTTCGGTCCGCTCTGGGTTGGCGCGGGACTCGGTGCCATCACACTGCTTCGCGTACGGGGTGGCGACCATGGTGCCTCTTTCGTGGTGTTCAGCTTGCTGCTCGCATGGATGGGCGACACCGGCGGCTATTTTGCCGGACGCGCATTCGGCAAACACAAGCTCTACGAGAAGGTCAGCCCCAAGAAGACAGTCGAGGGGGCGATCGGTGGTGTGCTGACCACGGTGGCAGGCGCTGTCATCGCTCGTTTTCTCATTCTGCCGATGCTGCCGATCCGCGACGTGGTGGTGCTCGCCGTGCTGGGCTCGGTGCTAGGGATGATGGGCGACCTGGGCGAATCGCTCCTGAAGCGCTCTGTTGGGGTCAAGGACTCGGGCGGAATCGTGCCGGGTCATGGCGGCATCCTCGACCGCATCGACGCGGTGATGATCACAGCGCCGCTGGTCTTGCTCTATCTGACCTGGTTGCGCTGATCACGACTCAGGTGGCTGCTCGCGTGGCGACAGGCAGCTGACCTCAGCGGTGTGACCTGCAACGCTCAACTTCGTGCCGCTCATGGTGTGCTTGTAGCGAACCATGCCCATGGCAAAGGTCTGCTCTTCGGCAGCTACAGCGCTGGTGACGCTGCCCACGGTCTGCCCGTCTAGAGTCGCGATTTCGGCACCTGGGCATATTTCATCGAATACGCCAGGCAGGACCAGGCGCACCAAACGCTTGGCAACGTGTCCACGCTTCTCGAGCTTGAAGACGGCTTCCTGACCGAGATAGCAGCCCTTGTTGAAAGAAACAGCGAGGTGCTCGAGCGAAGCCATTTGTGGGTAGCAGTCCACTTGATAGTCCACTCCGAAGCTCGGCAGCATGCGCTCGATGCGGATGCGTTCCCAACCGTCCGGGGTGGCCAACACCGCGCCCTCGGGTTGGAGCAGCGCTTCGGTGAAGCCAGGATGGGTACCTTCGGGCGCCGCGATGATGGCCGTAGCCAATTCTCCCCAGCTGCCGATCCCGGTGATCGCTCCTGCTTGGCGCGCGGCCCCCGCGACTGCTCTTGCCTGGGGGCCATGGGCCAGCCACCAGGCGAAGCGCCGCTCGGGTCTGGCTATCTCGGCGTCCTCCATGATGAGGTAGTGGTCCAAGTGCTCGCGCAAGGAGTCGACCAGATCCTCGCGAACACCGAGCAGGATGCGTTGCGCGTCGACGATGAGCCACAGCTCAGCGGCAACGCGACCGTTCTTTTTGACGCTCAATCCAAAGCAGCCCTGATCGAGCCGTAAGGACTTGAGTCCGCAGGTCACCATGCCGGCGAGCCAGCTCTGCCGATCTTCTCCCGTGACCGCCAAGGTGCCGAGCGCTGGGACCGGGCGCACCAGCACACCTTCGTCGATAGCATCGATCTGAGCCCTGATATCTGCCATGTCGCCGACAGGCTACGACAGTTTTGAAGCGTAAGGGCGGGGTTTATCCTTGGCCGATTCCGTACTTCTTCAGCAGCTTGCCCAAATAGCTACGTTCGATTCCGCAGAGCCGGGCGGCTTCGGATTGGTTGCCACCAGTTTTTTCGAGCAGGGCCTCGAAGTACACGCGGCTGAAGAGGGCGTTGAACAGCTCTCTTTGCTCTTGGTAGGGCTGGGCGGTATCGATACTCTGGCGCAGCGCCAGCTCGAGCAGCCCGCCCGGAGCTGCGTCTTGGTCCGGAAGCATGCCGATGGCCAAGTAGGCGAGCACCGCGTTGCGCAGCTCGCGGGCGTTGCCCGGCCAGCTCCGTTGCTGCAAGTGCGTCATCACCTCTTCGGGCAGCTCGCCGGCGCCCGCCTGTTTGGCAAAATGGCCAGCGAGCAAGCGAACATCGTGCTGCCGCTCACGAAGCGGTGGCACACGCAGCTTGACCACTGCGATCCGGTAGAACAAATCCTCGCGGAAATTGCCCGCTTCGATCTCGCTCTGAAGGTCACGATTGGTGGCAGCGATGACGCGTACTGTGACGTGGCGCGGCGCTGTTTCGCCCAGTGGCTTGAACTCTCCCGACTCCAGCACCCGGAGCAGAGCCGGCTGTGCCTCGAGCGGGAGCTCGCCGATTTCGTCGAGAAAGAGCGTGCCACCATGGGCAGCCTCGAAGGCGCCGATGCGGGCATCGCTAGCGCCGGTGAACGAGCCCTTCTTGTGACCAAACAGCTCGCTCAGGACGAGCTCGCGACTGATCGCGCCGCAGTTGAGCACGACCAGCGGACCGCTGGAGACGTTCGAGCCTTCATGGATGGCTCTGGCGAAAAGCTCCTTTCCGACGCCCGATTCGCCCTCGACCAAGATGCTGACCAGTGAGCCCTCGAGTCGGGCAAGGATTGCGAACAGTTTGCGCATCGCCTCTGACACGCCCAACAGGTGCCGATAGCTGACGCCACCATCTCCAGCGGATTGAAGCGTCGAGGTGTCGGCTTCGAACCGCAACTCCGCGTCCCCCACCCGAATGCAGCTTCCGAGGGACAGCACCACAGCCTCGATCCGCTGACCAAGATAGAACGTGCCGTTGCGGCTACCCAGGTCACGTACCGCGATGCCTTCGGGTCGGAGCTCGAGCTCGACGTGCCGGCGTGACACCATCTTGTCCTCGATGATGAGGTCCGCATCTGAGCCAGCGCCCACGACGCAGCTGCCTTCGGCAAGGCAGATCTGAGTAGGCGAGGCGCGAGCATTTTCCACCCGGACGATCGCGCCGAGGGGCGGCGGTGCAGGGCGCAGCAAGGTTGCAGTGTCATCCGTGCGCGAAAAAGGGGTGGGGTCAGGTTTGCTCACAGCAGTTCCCGCAGGATAGCAAGCGAGCGTTCACAACGAAAAGTCGCAACGGAGTCAGCCAGCTCGAGTCGGCGCCGCTCTTGCCCTGGGGCGGCGCCCCAGCGTCTAGCGAGCGAACAGCGTCTAGCGAGCGAACAGCTCGACGACCCAGAGCTGCTGACGCTTGTCGCGTAGCGCGGCGATCCCGACTCGCTGGAAGGCCGCTTGAAGCATGTTGTCGCGATGCGATGGGCTGCCGTAGAGGGCGTGGTGTATTCGCGCAGGAGTCGGGGCGCTGGCCACATTTTCGCCTACCAGAAGTGTCGACAAGCCCGCTGCGCTGACCCGCTGTCGCGGTGTGCCGCTACCAAGGTCATGGGCCACGCGCTTGGCAGCGAGCATGGCTTTGGCGTGTGCCAGGGCTACCTTGTCGAGCTGCACATCCCGCCGCAGCTTCGTCAGACCTTCGCTTTGGCGCGTCTTGTTGAGCAAACGCAACAGCACCTCGTCGACTTGCTGCTCTCCAAGTGCTTTTCGATAGGCTCCGGGAGCAGTGGGCAGCGTGGTGGGTGGGGCGATGCTGGAAAAGATCGGAGTCTCCAGCACTGGCAGTGGACCATCGGGCAACGTGGCCAGCACCTGGATGAGCCACCGCCCGCTGGTGGCGACGCGAAAGCGCGACCGAAGCCGTCGGCCCGATAGTGACGCCAACACGCGGCGGGACCGACCACGCGGTCCGAGCAGCAGCACGCTGACCGAGCTGACCGGAGCATGCATCGTCGCGTCGAGCGAGAGCCATTGAGAGGGCTGGGCGCGAATGGGCAGCGGCGCCATGTCGGCCAGTGCGTCCACCGTCACGACGGCGAGGATCGGGGTGCCGTTGGCATCTGCGCCTCGCACCACCCCGCAGCGGCGCTGTCCTCGTCGAGCGTGGTTGGCGCTCCAGCGGCGCAGTCGCTTCGCAATCGTTGCCTCGTCATGATGTCCCGCGAGCGACCAAGCGCGAGGCCAAGGCTGCGGTACGCCTGCAGCACGCAGCAGCTCGGCGAGTTGCGCATGGGTGTAGGGCCCCTTTGCTGCTGCCCGGCGCGAGGCAATCTGTTTTGCTACATGCAGCAAGCCAAGGTCGCGGCTGCCGCAAATGGAGTACAGCGCGGCGTTTGCCATGGCACCGCGCGGCGCACTGCGCGGAGATTGTGCGTGTGTCTCCCACTTGAGTGCAGCCTCGGCGCGGGAGCTGGCACCTAGAGCCAGAGAGACGAGGGCAAACACGAACAAGTACCGAGACATAGGCGAGGGCATGGGCTGCGCCAGGCTAACCGAAGGTCGCTCAGCTGTCCCGAAAGTGACAAAAGCGACCCTCGAGGCCCAAAGCAGGCCGCGCCAGCCCTCTACGAGTGGCTCAGCCTGAGGCTGCCTTCCCACCTGAATGCAATCGTCGGCCTGGGCAACTTACTTATTACGACGGAGGCGAGTGTGATGAGCCAAAGTGTGATGAGGGGCAACAGGTTGATCTCGATAGCGTTTGCAGCTTTTTTGCTGGGTGCGCTTGGGTGTCAGGCCACGCCGCGCCGCGCTGCGCTGCCCGCAACTGAGGCCAAATGGGGCACGACGCGCATCGCGCTGGCCAATAACCTTGGTTGGCCCTACACGCTCAGTGAGGTGACCATCTCCGTCGATGGTGTGCTGCTTCATCGGCGGGTTGGTGACAAGACGCCGCGTGCGGGCATGTCCCACATTGGCGACCTCGAGCTCGAGCCGGGCGACCACACAATCGCAGCTGAGCTGACCGCGAGCTACCGAGCAACCCCGCTGGCGGGCGCCGACTGCCGTGTGCGCGTGCGCGCGTCCAAGGGCTTCCGTGTGGACTACAAGCCGGCCCAACTCGATCTCGATCTTCATCTCAGGGACGTGACCAAGCGGTTCAGCGAGCGGGTCGAGCTGGCGGTGACGATGCGCGGCGCCCAAGAAGTGGCCCACCAAACGGTGCCCCATCCTCGCTACGAATTGGCCGTTCCCGACAGCATCGAGGCGATGTTGGCTGGTGCCCGCGCCCGGGTTGTGATGGCGCGTGAACGCCGTGATGTCCTCCAGCTCGCTTGCTACGACCAGAAGCTGGCGCAAATGCGGGCCTTTTCGACGTTGCTCGAGCGCCGCCGAGCCGGCCTCGAATCCAATTCACTCATGCAGCCTCCGCAGATCCAGCACGAGCGCAAGGTAATGAGCGCAATTCGCGGAAGAATGGCCAAGCTGTGGACCGAAATGAACCAGTGCTCGTCCGCGGCCGGTTATCAGGTGGAGGCGCTGCGCAGCGTCGAAGGAACCTCCGAAGCCTGCAACGAGGCCGGACCGTTGGGGCCGCTGGACGAAGAGGTATCTGGCAAGCTGTTCGCCTTCGAGCGTCGCTGAGCTCGTGCCTTGTGCTGGCGTTCGTCGCCGTTGTGCGGCACCGTGATCGAGGATGACGAAGCTGCGGGACATGTTCGTCGCTCACCTCTCGGAGCCGCTGGCGGACGAGGAGACAGATTGCGAGCAGAGCGCAGCGGTTCTGGCCGAGGGTTTGGAGCAAGCCCTCGACAAGGCGCGGGCCGAATGGCCGGACTTCGAGCTCGACGATGCCGTCTTCATGCGCCATGTGGCCGAGCGGATTCCTTCGGGGATACCAGCTGCCGAAGCGCTGCAGCAATTGCGCATTGAGGACTTGTTTCTCACATGCGCTTGTTTGCACGGCGACAAGCATGCCCTGGAGGCATTCCGCAACACCTTCGTACCGAGGATCCGCGCGGCCGTGGGCAGGATGGCCTCGAGCGCCGTCATCGAAGAGGTCACCCAGGATGTGCTCAAGAAGCTCTTGGTTGGCGACGAGCAGCGCAAACCAGCCATCGCCCAATATGCGGGTCGTGGGCACATCGCAGTCTGGGTCCGCGTGACCGCCCTGCGGGCTGCTCAGCGAAGCGTCGACAAGGAGCGCAAGCGTCAAGCCGAGAGCGGTGACCAGCAAGTGCTCGAGCGGGCGGCAGCAATCAAGGATCCGGAGCTGCTCAGGCTCAAGGAAATGTGCGGCGGCCACTTCAAGTCCGCTTTTCAACGCGCCTTCGCCAACTTGTCCGCGCGAGAACGGAACATCCTGCGCTACGAGTTGCGCCACGGAATGAACATCGACGCGATCGGCAAGCTCTACGACGTGCATCGCTCCACGGTGGCTCGCTGGCGCGCCGCCTGCCGAGCAACCCTGCTCAAGCAAACTCGCGATATCCTGATCCGCGAGCTCAAGCTGTCGAGCAGCGATTGCGATAGCTTGATCCGCTTTGTCCGCAGTCAGCTCGACATGAGCCTCACGCGGCTTCTGCAATCTGAAACCGAGGCTCCAAGCTAGCAATTGGAATTAACGCATTTGGGCTTACGACATTTTCGGTGAGTCGGTGTCCTTGATGACAGACGTGCCTCTTGAACGACAAATCGACAATGGGTGAGCGCACTCGCAGTAGCGCAACAATTGCTGCGACGGACCGAACGTGCCCGGGCGATGAGGTGCTGGCGGCCTTTGTCGAGAGAATCCTCAATGAGAGCGATACGTTGCGTGTCGAGCAGCATCTCGATGCATGTGACGACTGCAGGTGGTTGGTGGTCGAGACCGCCCAATCGAGCTCGGAGCGTGACAACTGGTCTGGCCAGCGCGCCAGTGTTGACGACCGACAGGTTGGACGAGACGACCCTACGGTGCACAGCCGCGGCGGTGGTGACCGCCCCGACGAGGGTGGCATCGCCGCCGATACCATGGTGGACAACTACCGCATCATGCGACTGCTCGGTCGCGGCGGAATGGGCGATGTGTATTTGGCCCGCGACACCCTGCTCGGACGCAAGGTCGCCATCAAGCTCGTGCGCCCCGGTTTGATCGACTCTGCCGAAGCACTGGACTGGTTTCGCCTCGAGGCGCGCGCCACCGCGCGGTTCAACCACCCCAACATCGTCGCCATACACGCGGTGGGCGAGTACGAGGCTCGGCCCTACGTTGCCTTGCAGTATCTCGAAGGACAAACGCTCAAAGAGCGCATTGCCGCGCGACGACCCGGGTTGCGTGAATCGCTCCGCATCTCGCTGGCTATCGCCGAAGCGCTCGGCGAGGCGCATCGCCATGGGGTGCTTCATCGCGACCTCAAACCTGCAAACGTGCACGTAGGCGCCGATGGACAGGTGCGCGTGCTCGACTTCGGATTGGCCAATTTCTTCGAAGCGAGCATCCCACCGTCACGACCGCTCAGCCGGGATGCTCTTGTCTCACCAGTCGCGGGAGGGACACCGCGCTACATGGCGCCCGAACAGTGGCACGGGGCCGCCTCCACGCCAGCGACCGATCTATGGGCGCTCGGCGTCATCCTTTTTGAGCTGGTGAACGGGCGGCCGCCCTTCGATCAGCGAAACCTCACGAAGCTTCGAGCTGCTGTGTGCGGACCTGACCCCGCGCCGACTCTCGACAAAGCCCTGCTGTTTTCCAAACGACTGCACGCCATGCTCTTCAGCTGCCTGGCCAAGTCGCCAGAGCAACGCCCTTCGGCCGAAGACATGCGCGAGGTGCTCCAACACGCTCTTCGGCAGCAGACGCGTCGCAGGAACCGCGGCTGCCCGTTCCAGGGGTTGTTGCCGTTCGATGAATCGGACACCCCACTCTTCTATGGCCGGGAGACCGAGATAGCCTCTTTCGTCGAGCGGGCCCGGCTGCAGCCGGTTCTCGCTGTGGTGGGCCCTTCAGGAGCCGGGAAGAGCTCATTTGTCAGAGCGGGGGTCATTCCACGGCTGCGTGAGCGGGCGCCGTTGATCCTCTTGCGGTTGCGGCCGGGCGACAGACCTTTCGAAGCCCTTGCCGCCCAGCTCCTGGATTTGACCATGGCGGACCGGCCCAGCTATGAGCGACTCGACCTTCAGCTCGAGGAAAGCGACTCGGACCGCATGTCGCTGAGCATGGGCGTGGACGAGGCGGACGTCGCCGAGCTTGCCGAACGCCTGATCGCTTCCCCCCACCAACTATCGCTCGAGCTCAGGGTCATCGCTGAAGAACAAGCGCGCCAAGTCATCCTATTCGTCGATCAACTCGAAGAGCTGTTCACCCTGACTGCTGACGTGAACGTGCAGACTCAGTTCATGGCTGCGATCACCACCGCGGCTGACGACGCGCTCGATCCCGTGCGGGTCATCTTCGCGGTCCGCGACGACTTTCTCGGGCGCTTGACGACCGGACCAGCTGTGGAACGCGCGCTGAGCCGCGTGACCGTGTTGCAGCGACCTGGGCCCGACGCGTTGCGCGCCATCCTCACCGGACCTGTGGAACAGGTCGGCTACGAATATGAAGATCCCACGCTGGTCGACGACATGATCGATGCGGTCAAGGACGAGCTGACCTGTTTGCCCTTGCTCGAGTTTGCCGCGCAGATGCTGTGGCAACGCCGCGACGAAGAGCGCAGCTTGCTGCTCCGTTCGGCCTACGACGAGCTCGGTGGCGTCGAAGGTGCCCTCGCCCAGCATGCCGATGGCGTTCTCGATGGTCTCTCGCCAAAGGAGTTGAGCCTCGCTCGGCAATTGCTTTTGCGTCTCGTTACCGTGGCCGGAACGCGCAAGGTCGTCGCGCGCGAGCAACTTCTCGGAGGACTGAGTGGAGAGGCTTCTGGCGTACTGGGTCGACTGCGCGAGGCTCGCTTGTTGGCGGTGCGCAAGGACCGGGTCGATCCAAGCGGCGCCGATTTCGGTCGACGGCTTTCCTCCTCCAAGCCGTCGTAGCCCCG
>CAZRGL010000477.1:3265-8979 GCA_964599485.1 uncultured Polyangiaceae bacterium | reverse complement strand
CGCCCTCGTGTATCACGAGGTGCGGGCCCTGGCGCGGCAGGTGAGACGCCTCTCGCCCGACACCCTCGGGCTCGTGGGCGGCCATGCCGCGGGGATCTTCCCTGAGCCACTGGAGCACGACGCGGTCGACGCCATCTGTGTCGATGACGGCGAGGAGGTGCTCCCTGCCCTCATCGCAGCGCTCGAGACGGGCGAGCCGCTATCGGCAGTCCCCGCTCTGCGGCTCCGCACTGCCGACGGTTTCGTCAACACGCCGCCGCTGACGCAGCGACCTTGCCTCGACAAGATACCGCTACCCAACCGCGGGCTCGTCAAACGCTACCGCAATCAATACCTTTGCCTGCTATTCAAGCCGGTTTGGCTGATCGAAACCGCGCGGGGCTGCCCCTATCGCTGTTCTTTCTGCTCGGTTTGGCAGTTCTACGATCGCTCCTTTCGCGAACGCTCGCTGGGCGCCGTGGTTGATGATTTCGCCAGCACCGGGCCGCACATCTTCTTGGCTGACGACCTGTTCTGGAATCACCCCGAGCGAAGTCTCGAGCTCGCCCACGCCCTGCGCAAACGGGGCATCAAGAAGGAGTGGATCCTGGCCCAGAGTCGCTGCGACTTGGTGGCCCGAAACGACGAGCTGCTCCGAGCTTGGCGCCCCTTGGCCAAACACTTCGACATCTTCTTCGGCATGGAGGCAGTCAGCAACGACGGACTGGCCAACATCAGCAAGGATGCCGAGCTCGGCTCGACGGTCGACGCCATCGGCACCGCCCGCGACAACAAGTTCGGGGTAATCGGCAATTTCTTAGTCGATCCAGATTGGGACGAGCCGCGGTTCGAGCAGCTCTGGGACTTCGTGGAAACCCATGCCCTGCAACGCTCGGGCTTCACACTGCTCACTCCCCTGCCCGGCACCGAGTTGTTCGACAAGAACCTAGAGCGGTTACGTGGTCAGCCTTGGTACAAATACGACATGCACCACTTGCTGTGGGAGCCCCGGCTCGGTGCGCAGCGGTTCTTCGAGCTGTACGCCGAGACCTGGCGCCGCAGTGTGCTCAACCTCAACGGCAAGAAGAGCTGGAAGCACTGGGCCCGACAAGTGCGCCTTCGTCATCTGCCAACGCTCACCCGGGTGCTCTGGCGGACCCAGCGGCTGATGAAACCAGAAGCCTACATGCGCGAGCATTCCGGCTGAGACGCAAGTTGTTGCATGCAACTTGTTGCGCGGTCTCGAGCGCGGCACAAAGAGCCAGCTCGCGCTCAGATGAAGCACTGACCCATGCCGCGATAGGTCGGCACGGTGTCGACGATCTCGCCGCCGCGGATCAATAAGTATTCGCTGAAGCGCTCGGCCAGCTCGCCTCCTTTGGCATGGCGGAACACCACAGGATCGCCGAGCTGTAGCGACACTTCTGGGGGTAGCAGAAGGGGGGTCTGCACCTCGCCACACATCTCTTCAGTGACCAGCCTCAGCCCCTTGGGCAGCCAAGGTAGGGGTACTTTGTCAGGGCCCGCTTGCCCTGATGCGACGTAGCCACCGCCCAGACAAGTGACCATGCGAGGCGTTGGCTGCCGTGTCACTTCGAGAGCAAAAAACGCTGCCGGTTCGAGCAGTTGCATGTGAGGGTTCTTGTAGTAGTCGAACAGGTGCGGCTTCAAAAAAGCGCTCCCAGCGGTCACTTCGGTAACGCCCGTCGCGGGCGTGGTGGTGTCGAGCGAGCCGCTGCCGCCGCCGTTGACGATGGTGGGAGAAAGGCCTGCTGCCCGCAGCTCGTCGACCATCTCTGCGCGGCGCGCAGACAGCTCTGCGACTGAGCGACTGCGGATGAGCGTCTTGATGGGATTCATCCATGAACCAAAAGGACTGTTGTCGCCGAGCCCGGCGACCTGTGCCTCGTAGCCCATCAGCCCATGCAACTTCGTGCCGGCGGTGTCGGCGACGTGCCGAGCGAGCGCTACTACTTGGCCTGGGTCGTGCACCGGTGAGCGGCGCACACCGAGGTGAACCCGGCCCCCTGCCAGGCGCAGGCTCATGTCGACACACAGAACCAACTGCAGCGTGACACCTGCCGCACTGGCAATCTGACCCACGTGGCTCACAGCCGCGCTGCTGTCGATCATCAGCGAAATCTGTGTGCCCGCAGCAACCAAATCGCAAGCCAGCTCGATATCGCTACGCTGGTGAGCTGGGTAAGCCACGAGCAGATCATCGAAGCCACGACCCGCCAAGAACGCCGCTTCTTCGACCGAGTAGCACATCAGTCCCTGCAGGCGGTCACCGCCCCGCTCTCGCAATCGCTCGAGCAGCGCCACTACGCGCAGACTCTTGCTCGCGACACGCAAGGGGATCGAGCTGGCCTCGATGGTGCGAAGAACAACATCTAGGTTGTGATCGAATGCGTCCAGATCCACGAATGCGCACGGCAGTCGCCGCTCGCGGAGCAAGGCTCGAATCGTCGGGTAATCCAAGCTCACGGGGGTGAACATAGCTCCGCGTTGCGCTGGCTGCACGATATGCTCGCCACTCAGTTGCGCCCTGGTCACGCCGGCACGATGGTTGCACCTAAGTGCTGCCATGATGCTCAACTGTTGCTTTTCGCGTCACCTCACAACCGCTTCCGCCCTGGTTCTGGCCCTTTTCGCAACGACGGTCGGTTGCTCCGGCGACGGCGATGAATCCAGCCCACAGACGACGACGACCGCCGCTGGCGGCGATGGCGCTGGAGGCGAGGCTGCCGGCGGAGCAGGCGGCAGCGATGTCGGTGGATCCGGCAGTGGGGGCAACCAGACCAGCGCGTGTCCCACCGACGCGAGCTGGACCATCGGCTTGCAGAGCCACTCGACCAAAGCCTTCGAGGGTTACACACTGCGCGCCCCTATCGTCGAACAAGACCTACCTGATCGACATGTGCGGACGCGAGGTGCACTCCTGGCCCGGCACGGGCAAGCCGGGCAACGTCGTCTATCTGTTGGAGGACGGCGACTTGCTGCGCACCGAATCGGTCGGCAAGAACGCTCCCTTCAACATGGGCGGAACCGGCGGCCGCGTGCTGCGCATCGGCTGGGACGGGACCATCAAGTGGAAGTACGAGTACGCGAGCGACCAGCATCGGCAACACCACGACGTCGAGCTCCTACCCAACGGCAACATCTTGATGATCGCTTGGGAGCTCAAAACCAAAGCCGAGGCCATCGCGGCTGGGCGCAAGGAATCACTGCTGGCAGACGGCGAGCTGTGGCCGGACACGGTAATCGAGGTCAAACCGCAAGGCGCTGAAGGCGGAACCATCGTCTGGGAGTGGCACGCCTGGGATCACGTCATCCAAGATCACGTCCAAGGCACGAACCACGGCTCTGTCGAGAACAACCCGCAGCTGGTCGACCTCAACTTCGGCAACGGTCCGGGCGCCGACTGGCTGCACATCAACGGCATCGACTACAACGCCGATCTCGACCAAATCGTCCTGAGCATCCACAACACCAACGAGATTTGGATCATCGATCACAGCACGACCACCGCCCAAGCCGCTGGCCATAGCGGCGGCAACAGCGACATGGGTGGCGATCTGCTTTTTCGCTGGGGCAATCCCCAGGCGTACCGAGCTGGGCAACCGACCGACCAGGTCTTCTACGGCCAACATGACGCCCAGTGGATCACCGACGGGCTGGCGGGTGCTGGCAACATCTTGGTGTTCAACAACGGCATGAACCGTCCAGCAGGCAAGTACTCCACGGTCGACGAGCTCACGCCCCCGCAAAACGGCTTCACCTATGACCTCACCGCAGGTCAAGCGTACGGGCCAAGTGCGCTGAGTTGGATCTACCAGGCCCCCACACCCACCGATTTCTACTCGAGCAACATCTCCGGTGCGCATCGTCTCCCGAACGGCAACACCATCGTATGCAGCGGCGCCAGTGGCCGGTTGTTCGAGGTCACGGACGACGGCGAGATTGTCTGGGAGTACATCAACCCGGTGACCCAGAGTGGACCGTTGCCTCAGGGTGAGCCCCTGCCCAAAAATGGCCCAGGCGCGGTCAACGCGGTCTTCAGAGCCTACCGCTACGGACCTGACTATTCCGGCTTGGCTGGTCGCGATCTGACCGCTGGAGACTACATCGAGAAGCCCGCCGGCAGCTGACGGCAAAAAGAACGGCCGCTCGACCGCAAAGCATGGTGTAGACGACGAGCGGCCGATTACTCTCCAAGGATGAGCGACGAGCCGAAACTGTCTCCTTTGGATTTCCAGCGCCTCGATGAGGAGACGATGCGTCAGCGTTCGGCCACCTTTGGACAGCGGATGCGGGCCCGTCGCTCGGTTCGCCACTTCAGCAGCGAGCCCGTGCCGCTCGATGTGGTGGAGCGCTGCATCGAAGCTGCGGCCCAAGCCCCCAGCGGCGCTAACAAGCAACCCTGGACCTTCGTGGCGGTGACCGACGCGAACGTGCGGCGCGCGATTCGGATCGCTTGCGAGGAAAGGGAAACCGCTTTTTACAGCGAGCGCGCTCCACAGCGCTGGCTGGAGGACCTAAAGCCGCTCGGCACTGGGCCAGGCAAAGAACACCTCGAAACCGCGCCGCAGCTCATCGTCGTCTTCGCCCATCGTCGCGGCGACGAGGCCGGCAAGAAGAACTACTACGTGACCGAATCGGTCGGCATCGCGGTGGGCTTTCTCATCGCGGCGCTCACCAATGCCGGCCTCGCGACACTGACCTACACACCTGCACCGATGCGCTTTTTGGCCGACATCCTGCGCCGTCCTGCCAACGAGTCGCCGTTCATGGTCCTGCCAATCGGCTACCCGGCTCAGGATTGCTGCGTCCCCGACCTGAGCCGCAAGCCGCTGAGCGAAGTGCTCGTTCGCGTCTGAGACCAACGTCAGCCAGACCGGTCAGCGAGACCGGTCAGCGAGACTTGGCGTAGAGGGATGGGAAGCGGGCCAACAAGGCGCTGGCGCTCTCGAGCTCACGAGCGTCGACACACTCGCCAATCTTGTGAGTGTTCTGCTCGATACCCGGCCCGAAGCCGAACATCGGCGGATGAACCAACTGACCCGAGCGAACCCACGCTTTGCCCGGCGGCACGGCCAGGGGGCAAGGCTCGGACGGCAGCACGAAGCCCACACCATCGGTAGAGAAGATCCAGCGATCGACCCGAGGCGTGCGACTCCGACCACCTGCCAGATCCGGCGCCTGCGTGCGGCGGTCTGATTCAGCAGGCTCGATGGACGGGCTGACCACCCGCTGATAAGCGTCCACGGCCGCGGCGATGGCAGGATGCTCGTCGGGGGTCAGCCAGCCCGGATAGATAGCGTCGTTGTCGAGCACATAACCCTTCCAGGTCGGCTCGTCGTAGCGAGGCACGCGCACCTCGACCCGCAGGCCGGCTTCACGTGCGGCGCTCACGGTCGGCAGCTGCTCGACATCGAGGCGCGCCTGCTCGGCGTCTTCGCCCACCGTGAGGCGGCGGTCGAAACGAAACACGAGGCGCTCGGGCACCGCGCAGTCCGAAGGCGTTTGCAGCTGAGCCCAAGAGGCCGTGCGGGTGCCGTGACCGAGAAAGGAATCGTCAGCGAAACCAGCGCGCTGCTCATAACGTTGACGGGCCTCCACGATGATGGCCGCGCCGAATTCGAGCGGGTTCAGGCCTTCCCAGGGCATCGAGCCGTGGCAGCTGCGCCCCACCACCTCGACTTCGATTTGCATCCGGCCGCGCTGACCGCGAT
>CAZRGL010000477.1:0-3255 GCA_964599485.1 uncultured Polyangiaceae bacterium | reverse complement strand
GCGCCTTTGTTCGCATCGCCGGTTCCCTCGGTCAAAACCACCACGTCGGGGATGAGCTCGGCGTTGCCGGACTCGACCAACTCGCGCACCATGAACATCGGCCCGCCGCCGTCGTTGTCCTCCTCGGCAGCAGTGCCGACCGCGCGCACTACTACGCCATCGAGCGCGCCCTCCTCCTGCAGCTCGAGCATGATCTTCGTGGCGATCATCTGACAGATCACACCGCCGAGCTGATCGGCCGCGCCGCGACCGAAGATGAGCTGATTCCATTCGGCTTCGGGCGGCACATGACCGAGCTCGCGCTGCAAGTAAGCCTTGTCGATTCGCTCCGGATCGGTCAGCCCCGCGTAGGCATCCATGCCCTCGCCAATCTTGTCGCGCCACTGCTCTGGCAACGCTTTGACGGTGTCGGTGTGCCCATCGAAATAGACGACGGTCTTTTCGCTGACAGGCTTGCCGTCGGCCTTCTGCACCGTCCAAACAATGTTGCCGTAGGCGTCGAAGAAAGCATCGTCCGCGCTAGCCACACAGCGGTGCTCGACCAACATCCGTTTCAGATACTCGAGCCGGGGTCCCTCGTGATTGGATAGCCCGCAGTCGGGATCGGGCTCGTCTGAGCCGGGCCCATGATCGGCAGGGATGCGAATGGCTTCCTTGAGAAACTCCTCGGCGAGCGGGCGGTAGCGCGCCGCCAGCTCGATCACGCGATCGTCGAGGCTCATGGATTCCCCCGCGTGAGCAGCTGCTGCAAGCGCGCAGCGAGCGATTCGACCTTGGCGCCAGCGAGCAGCGCCATGATGGCATAGACCTTCTTGTTGGCCTCACGCGCCACAGCAACACGATAACGGTCGAACACTTCCTTGCTGACCTCGTCGCCGATGTCGGCCGGCAGACAGTGCATGTAGAGGGCGCCGGCATCGTTGGTGCGAGCCATCCGCTCCGCGTTGCAAATCCAATCGGTGTGTTTGGCGTTCAGGGCCAGTGCGCGCTGCTCGATGTCAGCCACGGCTTGCTGGTCGCAAGCGCGATTGGCCTCGACCCGCTCGAGCATCAATGTGTGGGGGCCCCAGCTCTTCGGGTAGACCACGTCAGCGCCCTCGAAGGCTGCGTCCATGTCGTCGCTGATTGAAAACGAGCCGCCGCCCTCTGCAGCTGCTTTCTTGGCCTCGTCCAGGCAGCCCTCGGTCAGGGCATAGCCGTCGGGGTGAGCCAGGCGCACATCCATGCCGAAGCGAGGCAGCAACATGATCAACCCCTGCGGCACACTGAGCGGCTTGGCGTAGCTCGGTGAGTAAGCCCAGCTCACCGCCACCTTCTTGCCAGCCAGCTCGCCACCGAAGTGCTCGCGCAGCCACAGCAGATCTGCCATCGCCTGGGTGGGGTGATCGATGTCGCACTGCAGATTGACGAGCGGAAGCGCGCGACGGTCGCCGCTGGCCTCCAGGTAGTCGTCTATGCCGGCGAGCATCGACCGCATGAAGGTGTTGCCTTCGCCGATGAACATGTCGTGCCGAACGCCGAGCGCATGGGCGTTCATGCCCAGCATGGCCCCGGTCTCCTCGGCTGTTTCGCCGTGTTGGACCTGGGTGGTCGCGCCGTCGACGATGACCGGATGCATGCCCAGGCGAGCCGCAGCTCCGGCCCATGCCGACTTGGTGCGCGTGGACATGTCGAAGAAGAGCGCATAGGCGAGCTGCTGCTCGAGTAGCGGCAGCGCTACCCCGGCACGATCGAGCGCCTCGAAGGCCTCAGCAAGTGCAACGACAGCGCCGAGCTGCTCCAAAGAGAAGTCGGTGGTACAGAGCATGCTCTTGCCGCGGATCGAGTCGAGCGCTGCGCCCGTCAAACCGGCGAGATGTTTGTCGAAATCGCTGTTCATCACGATAGCCCTCAAAAAGGTGGATCCAGGGGACTAGCACAGAAACAGCGGCGCTGAACACCCATTAGGGCTCGGTGTTGCCGAGCGGGAAGCCATTAGGGCTCGGCACTGCCGAGCGGGAACACGGGGTCGTCCTGGGCGCTCTTCTGCAGACAGCGCGTGCCCGTCCGTCCGTACCGAACGCAGCTCCGCTCCAGCCATCCGAAAACGGGTGTTGGCAGCCAATGCGCATTTGCTCCGTCGCGATCCGATCGTCCCGACTCGATCGTCCCGACTCGATCGTCCCGACTCGATCGTCCCGACTTGGGTCATGGCGTGATGGCAAAACCGAGATCAGCCACCATTGCCCTGTCCAAACGAGTGATCAGGTAGCGCTCTCCTGGTGCTTCGGAGGCATCGAGCAGCGGGCGCTGCCCGTCGATCAGGACCGACGAGTGGATGTGGCCATGGTCCTTGGTCAAGGGGATGGCTCCGCCGTATTCGGCAACGGCCAAGGCGCCCACGAACGCGTCGTCTGTGTTGACCAAATCAGCGTAACGGTCACATGTCCCGACACCGAGCAGATGTCCGAATTCATGCATCGCAACCGTGTAGAAATCGAATTGGTCCTTGCCGATGTCGTCTTGCTCGCCGTGGCCCACAAACCACGGGGCCGTCTCGTCGAAGCTGATCCAACCGACCCACGGCTGGAAATCGCTGCCGTGGTAGCGCGCGTCGAGCTGAGCGGCGAGCACGGAGTCGCTGACGCTGGCAATGGCTGCCGGTGGAAACGAAAGCGCCAACAATCCTCCTGGACCGTCGATGTCGGCAAAACCGACAAAGACGAGCAAGTCATCAATCGCGTAGTCGATGGGCCACACCGTGGCCGGCTCGGCTGGCGCTTGGGGATCGCGCATCAAGATTTCGGTGCCAGCAGGGATGTCGTCGAACTTCTCCGCAATGATCGACGCCCACTGCTGTGCTGCTGCCTCGAGCGTGGCGCGCAGCACCGGATCGGCGAAGCGTTTTTTGGTGTCGAAGCGGTAGTCCAGCTGAATGTTGAAACCTGCAACACCTCCACCAGAACCGCCACTTGGACCTCCAGCAGCTCCTGTCGCGCCACCTGCCCCACCACCGTCTGAAGAGGGAAGCGCTTCAGGAGTCGATGAGCTACACCCGGCTAGCGCCACGGCGGTCAGCAGGGCGAGCGCAGGCCACGACATCGGGCGTGCCAGCTACCGCGCGACGTAAAGACCCAAGCGGGTAGCCAACCAGACCGAGCCATCTTTGCCGATGGCGGGCGGCGCGGTGATGGGCTCGTTTTCTGGCGTTTCGAGCACCTGACGCACCGTCTTGTCTGGGCTCATGATGCGCAGCTCGCGCCCAACCGCCACGGC
>CAZRGL010000476.1:0-8994 GCA_964599485.1 uncultured Polyangiaceae bacterium | reverse complement strand
CCCCTCCCGAGACTCCCACTTTTCGGAAGGTGGCGGGCGGGGATAAACCGGATAAACCCGGATAAACCCGGATAAACCCAGATAAACCCAGATAAACCCAGATAAACCCCGCCCCTACGGCGATTCTGCTCTTCATGCCCTCCCGGGACGGGCACATTTCGGTCTAAACCCCGCCCCTACGGCGACTCTGCGTTTTGAGACAACCACTTGAGCCCGCCCCTACGACAGAATCCCTGGCTCAGACGAAGATGACCTGCGCATCCTCAGTCAGGTCCATGAAATCCATGGCCGTCAGCACGCCTTCGACCTGAGGCAACAGGTCATCCTCAGTGAGCTTGAACATCTCCATCGCCAAGCCGCAGCCGTAGAGCTTGCAGCCCGCATCGTGGAGCATCTCGACGAACTCACGTACGCCAGGAATGTCGAGCTCGGCCATCTGCTTCTTCATCTGCGAGCTCGCGAGTGCCTCCATGCCGGGCAAGCCACCAAGCATGGTGGGTATGGGCATCGACGGATTGCCCACCGTCGAGACGTGCAGCTTGTCCACCTTGTGCTTGTTGATGATGTCGAGGCCCCAGAAGGTGAAGAAGATGGTCGCGTCGATGCCAGCCATGCGGGCGGCATTGGCAAGAATGAAGCCCGGGTAAGCCATGTCCAAGCTCCCCTTGGAGCAGATGATGGCCAAGTGCCGAGGCTTTTCCTCGTCGAGGCTGAGCGGTTGCGTGTTCGAGTAGTCGATGGTTGCAGCTGTGTTCGTCATGGTCTGGATCCTCGTTCTACGGTTTGTCGGCTAGAGACAGGATTTGGGCTTGGGCACACCAGCGATGCGCGCCACGAGCTTGCCGGGCCCTTTGGGAAACAGCTGGTAGATTTGCTTCATTGGGACCTTGGTCTGCACGGCGATGCGCCGCAGCCCTGGGCTCTTGCCGGTCGAGCTGAAGTCCTCGCGGGCAAAATTGACGATCTGCCAGTGGGTCGCCCCGAGCTCGATCTGCAGCTCTCGGGCAAGCTCTTCGGCAATCGCGGGTGACCACTCGGCGTAGTCCGTCATGAAACCCTGGCCGTCAAAATGTACGTTCGTTCCGGCAATGGTGCGTTCCAACATGTTCTTGTCTCCTGTGCTGCTGGCCAAACGGTCAAGCCGTGGCATTGGTTTGTTTGCCTGCCATCGACATGCGGGCCGAGACAGGAAGGGGCCGGGCAGGAAGCAGCGCATTCCAGTACATCCAGCGGAATGACAGCTTGCCCCAGTGATTGGTGCGGCTCTAGCGCCGGGGCAGCGGCTCGACCTCGTAGTTGAAGTCGATCAACATCGCCTTACCGTTGCCCGTCTCGACGAAGCAGTTGGCGTGGCCGTCGAACTCAGGCTCGGCAGGCTCTCCTGCGACCATTCGCAGGATGTTGTCGATCAAGCCTTCAGCTTGAAAGTGCGCCACACTGCCCGCCTTGGAGCTCGGCAGATCGGTGGCGTCCCCAATCACGAACACGTTGGGCATTTCTTTGGCCTGAAGTGTGTGGGGATCGGTCGGAATGAAACCGAGCTCGTCACCGATGCCGCTCTGCTCGACGAAGGGCGCCCCCGTATGCGTTGGGATGGTGACCAGCACGTCGTAGTCGAGCCGACGTTCATCCCATGACACGAGCTGGCGGGCGCCAACGTCCACCTCCCCGGTGGAGAACTCGGTCACTACCTCGATGCCCTTTTCCTCCAACAAGTAGCCCAGCCGCTGAGCGGCGATCGGTTTGGTGAAGGCAGCGTCGAGCGGTGTGGCGTAGATGATCTCGACAGCCTCACGTACGCCTTGGCGCTTGAAGAACGCGTCGGCCAAAAAGAGGAACTCGAGCGGCGCTACAGGGCATTTGATGGGCATCTCGACGACATTGAGCACCAGCCGCCCCCGCTCGAGCTCGGCCAGCTTGTCTCGCAAGCGCTGCGCCCCTTCGAGCGAGTAGAAGTCGAAGATGTCATGCTTGTGAGGCTCTTGTGCGGGCATGCCTTCGGTCAGATCGGGCCGAATGTGGCTGCCGCTGGCGATGACCAGGATGTCGTATACGATGCTGTCGCCGCTCTCGAGCTGCACCGTGCGGGTAGCCGGGTCCAGGTGTCGAACCGCTGTCTCGAGCCACTCGACCTTCTTGCTGAGGGTCCTTTTGCGCGGGCGCGTCATCTTGCGCTCGTCGCGGGCGCCAAAAGGCAGAAACAGCAGGCCGGGCTGATAGAGGTGACTTTCGTCGGGATCGACAACTGTAACGGACCAGTCAGCCGGCAATTTCCCCACGATGGCGTTGGCGACGATGGTGCCTGCGGTTCCTGCACCTAGGATTACGAGCTTCTTCATCATGACCTCCGCCCACTGCTTGAGCAACGTACGGGCCAACTTCGACAGGACCCTAAGTAGTTGAATTCTGGCGAGGCCGCGCCCTCTGTTGAAACAAAACGTCTTGACCAGGCTGCTCTAAATGAAACACTAAGTTTCAAATGAGTGCTGTTTGGGGAGCGGTGGCCGCCGCATTCGATGTTCTGGGCCGGGCTGTTTTCGTGCTCGACGAGAGCTTCGTGGTCCTTCGGGTGAGCGAATGTCTCAACGGCTGGGCCTGCGATGGCGCCACCGATCGGGCGGTTGGCAAGCACTTGGGGGAGATTCTGGGTCAACACCTGTTCGATCCCGAAGGCGGCATCGAAGCGGCTCTGCGCCGAGGCAGCCGCGAGGAGGGCCGCCGAGCGTTCCTGCACTGTCCTCTGACTGGCGTACGCCTCGTCAGCCTGACGGCGGCCCCGGTCGATCCGAAACGGGCAGCCGCACTGGCAGAAGGCGCCCGCTATCTGGTCGTCATCCGACCTGTGGAGCAAACCGAGCAAGGCCGAACCGAGACCGGCGACGCGCTCGTGGCGCGCTCGGCGGCGATGTTGCAGATCGTCGATTTGGTCGAAGCGCTCTACCGCAGCAGCGCCACAGTACTGATCACCGGCGAGAGCGGCACCGGCAAAGAAGTCGTCGCCCGGGCGCTGCACATCCACTCGCCCAACCGTATGGGCCCGTTCGTGGCCGTCAATTGCGCAGCGCTGCCTGCCGACTTGCTCGAGAGTGAGCTGTTCGGCCATGCCCGCGGGGCCTTCACGGGCGCGATACGCGACCGCGCTGGGCGTTTTGAAACCGCCGGCGAAGGCACGCTGTTCTTGGACGAGATCGGAGACATGCCAGCAAGTCTGCAGGCCAAACTGCTGCGGGTGCTGCAAGAGCGCAGCTTCGAACGACTCGGTGAGAACAGCTCACGACGTTTCGGAGCCAGAGTGATCGCGGCCACCAACGTCGATTTGAGTGAAGCGGTACGCTTGGGCCGCTTCAGAGAGGATCTTTACTATCGGCTGCGGGTGGTGCCCATTCATGTCCCGCCGCTGCGCGAGCGCTCCGAGGACATCGAGCCCCTCGCCATACACTTGCTCGAGCGCATCGGCAGTCGTACGGGGCGCGCGCTGCGCTTATCGCCAGATCTCATCGTCGAGCTGAAGGCACAATCTTGGCCTGGAAACGTGCGTGAGCTCGAAAACGCATTGGAATACGCCAGCGCCGTCGCCCAAGGGCAAACCGTCCAGCGCGAGAATCTCCCCCCAGATCTGAGCGCAGACGAGACGCGCAGCTCCATCCGACCCCTAAGCGACAGGGCGCCAGGTAAGGACCAGTTGGGCGGGCTGGCTGAAGCTGAACAACCACAGGAGGCTGACCGCATCCTCGCCGAGCTCGAGCGTCATCGCTGGCGCCGTGGCAATGTCGCCCGCGCGTTAGGGCTGAGCCGAACGACCCTGTGGCGCAAAATGAAGGCGTTAGGGCTCGAATAACGCCCCAAGTCGGCTGGCGTCGGCTGCTTGACTTGACGGCCTGTGCGGGCGTTGGCAAGAAGCTTGCCATGGCAAAAACGTACTCGATGGTCCTACTCCCGGGCGACGGCACCGGCATCGAGGTCGCAGCCCAAGCACGGCGCGTCCTCGACGCAGTGGTAGCCAAAACGAACATCGGATTCGATATTGAGGAGATTCCGAGTGGGGGGGAGTATTTTCTCGAGCACGGCGTCGACTGGCCCGAAGGGTCGGAGCAAAAGTGCGCTGACGCCGACGTGATTCTGCTCGGCGCGGTGGGCTGGCCCTCACCCGACGGACAAGGTCCTGTCACCATGCCAGGCGGCAAGATGGCCGGTTGGTCACCCGTGATCGGCAACCGCACGCGGCTGGATTTGTACGCCAACATCCGCCCCGTGAAACTGTATGAGGGCGTGCGCGCCCGCATCAGCGGCTCCCACCAGCAGATCTGGAAGCCCGGCAACGTCGACATGGTCTTCATTCGTGAAAACACCGAGGATCTGTACTCCGGCATCGGCGGGATCCTCTCGCGGGGCGGCCGCGGCGTGGTCGCAACCGACACCCGCATCGTCACCCGCGCTGCCTCCGAGCGCGTTATCCGGTTGGCCTTCGAGACGGCCCTCAAGCGCAACGGCGCACCCAAAGACGGCAAGCGTCGCGTCACCTGCATCGTCAAAAACAACGTGCTGGATGGCTGCCGTTTCTTCGCGAGCATTTTCGACGAGGTCGGCGCCGACTATCCCAACGTCGAAAAAGACGTCGCCATCGTCGACGCCTTCACCCAGTGGCTCATCGGCCAGCCCGAGTACTACGACGTGCTCGTCACGACCAACATGTTCGGCGACATCGTCACCGATCTGGCCAGCGTGCTGCAGGGCGGCATGGGCATGGCCGTCGGCTGCAACGTGGGCGACAACAACGCCATGTTCGAGCCCATCCACGGCTCGGCGCCGAAGCACGCCGGCAAGGACAAGGTCAACCCCATGGCCATGATCCTGTCCACCGCCGAAGCACTGCGCTGGCTGGGCGAGCGCCACGACGAAGAGTCGCTCAAGAAAGCGGGCGACGCCATCGAAGCCGCAATCAAAGCCGTCTTAGCCAAGGGCGACACGCTCACCTACGACCTGGTAGGCGTAGACGCCGCCGCCAAGATGAGCACCGTGACGACCTCGATTCTGGCCGAGCTCGACGGGCTGCTCTGAGCAGACGGACTAGCGAAAACAGTTATCGCGCTCGCCTGGACAAGAGTCGACGCGACTCGCCATACAGTCCTTGCACGCGTCGCTCAGCTCCGCTTTGCCGCTGCACTCCGCTTCGCTGCAGTGGTGGGGCCCGTCATCCTTGCAGGGACCACAAGTGCAACCGAGCATATCGTCGTACGGCATCTTGATGTCTTGACCACAGAACATGTTGTGGGCGTCGATGTCGGGACAGAAGCCCTCGAGGCATTCGTTGAAAGCTGCTTCGCAGGAAGCGAAACAGCTGCCCTCACTCAGTCCGAGGATCTCGTTACAGCCCGCTACGCTCAGCAGAAGCAGCAGCCAGGCCAATATCCCACGTAGGCTCATCGCTTCCTCACTCCCTGCGACAATCGTCACGCTTTGCCACAGATTGCTCATCCGGCGGATGGTCGTGCTCGTGCTGGAAACAAGTCCGGCACTTGTCGTCCATCTCGATCTCGCCAAAACAATGCTGGTCGAAGCACTGACCCGTGTCGATGCAATGATCACAAACAGAGTCGCGAGCGTTAAACCATGCCGGCAGCGCGTTTTGACAGGGTATTGACGGCCTCGAGCACGTCCTTGAGCCGAATCTCGCTGGCAGGGCGCGCCAAACGAAAGCCACCATGATGGCCTTTTTTGGATAGCAGCAGGCCAGCCTCGGTCAGCCGTCTGAGCACTTTCGACAAGTAGGCGGCCGGAACCCGAGTTGACTCAGCGAGATCCTTGGCCCGCAGCAGCGCTGCCTCCGGCTGGATGGCAAGAATCGCCATGATCCTGAGCGCGTATCGCCCTGCTTGCGAGAACACCATCGTCCCTTGACAACCATAAAGGACAACGTTATCCATTAAGTCAAGAGACAACGTTGTCTATTGAGTCGAAATCACTCGAGCACGGGAAACCAAATGCAACTACACATCGAGCCAACCACTTCGCTGGGAGCCCTCGTGGCCGCCAACCCCGCCACCAGCCGGATCTTGCTACGCCGCGAGCTCGACTTCTGCTGCGGGGGCAAGCAATCGATCGCGGAGGCATGCGACCAAGCCCAGCTCGATCTCGACGAAATCCTGAACGAGCTGAGAAGCAGCACTGTCGACGAAGCGGCAATCCGCTGGGATCAGGCCGCCGCTAGCACACTCGTGGCCCACATCGTCGATACCTACCACGCTCCGCTGCCGGAAGATCTCGCCCAGCTGCGCGGCATGGCTGACAAGGTGCTGCGGGTGCACGGCGACAAGGATCCGCTTCGCCTCAGCGAGCTCGCGCTCACCATCCGCAAGCTGGAAGTGGAGCTTCTGGACCACATGGAAAAAGAAGAGAAGGTGCTGTTTCCACGAATTGTCAGCCACCAAGAAGGCCGCTGCACCGAACCGATCGACGAGCTCCAAGCCGAGCACGAGACAGCCGGCACAGCCCTCGAGGTGATCAAGCGGCTGACCAACGGTTTCACCCCACCAGCCGCAGCCTGCGCCACCTGGAGCAACCTCTACGCCCGACTGAAGGCCTTCGACGCCGAGCTGCGTGAGCACATCCACCTCGAGAACAACATCCTGTTTCCAGGTGTGCTCACAGCACAGCCCGCGAGCAGTTGATACCGTGAGGTCGAGACTTCTTCCGCTGTCGGATGCGGGGCGTGATAAGCCTGGAATGTGAGCAAACGACGCTGGCCGATGCTTGTCGAAGCGGATGAAGACAGCCCGATCCGTTGTGCAACCGTCGCCTATCGCCGAGCTGGCAAGCTCCATGTCAGTGTCATCGTCAAGGCTCGCTTCGCCTTCGTGCCGGGCGGGCCGATGGTGCCAGTCAAGCCGAGCTCGGTCAGCTCCCACGACCGCTATCATGCCGACGATCCAGCCCGCAGCGTGCGGCGCCCCGCGGAGCTGTCACCGCTGCGTGAGCGGGTCGATGTGCTGCTGCGCGGAAGCGCTTACGCGCCGCTGCAAACCGCCGCGCCGATGTGTACGGCGTCGCTGCTCATCGCCAGCAATGACGACACCTTGCTGAACAAGTCCTTGCTGGTGCAGGGCGATCGCGGCGACGCCGGGCAGCCGCTGCCATTCCGCAAGATGGCGATCTGCTACGAACGGGCAGTCGGCGGCCCCGATGATCCGGCCAACCCTGTTGGGGTGGGCCCGGAGGATGCCAACATTTTTGCTCTGGGATCCGCCCTGCCAGGAGGCTTCGGCCCCATCGCCGCGGCCTGGCCGCAGCGGCGCAACCTGCTCGGCGGCACGTCTGCTGAAGCCATGGAGCACCGCATCGGTGAGCTCAGTGATGAAGTCGACCCCGCCTACTTTCAGAGCGCACCGATGGACCAGCAGTTGGATTGGCTGCACGGCGACGAGTGGATCACCCTCAATGGCTTGCACCCCTCGCGTCCTCAGCTCAAGACGCAGCTGCCAGGGTTGTTGCCTGCCGTTGCGCTGACGCAACCTGGCCACCGTGAGCAGGACGTCCCGATGCACATCGACATGCTTCTGCTCGACAGCGATCGCAAGACTGCGACTGTCAACTGGCGCGGCAGCTTTGCGCTCGATGATGAGCGTGCGCTGCAGCTCGGCCGCGTCGATGTGACATTGCGGAAGCGCGCGCCCGAGCTAGGCGACGATTGGGACGAGGACGAGGACATTCCCATATTCGTCTCCAGCGACGCCAACAGCTTCGTCGACAAGACCTTCGCCATGGTCGAGGACGGCTCGACCGAAGGGGGCGCCCTACCATTCCAGCGCGCTGACACGGCGCGGGCTCCAGGCCCGAGCTCCCTCGCGACACGCCAACGGATCCCAACGGGAACCATCGAGCAAGTGCTGCCAACGGCCCGACCCGCCCTACCCTTCGCTCTTTCCACGACCAAGGTCGACCACAGCTCACCGGCGCCTGCGGCCGCCGTCGGGGAGGCAACTCGGATCATCGCAGCGCCGCACCTGCTTGGCCACGAGGCAGCTTTGCCGTTCGTGCAAGGCGCACAACCACCTCCGCCTTCGAAGGACGATGACGACGACAAAGACGCGGCGGCACCGACATCTCCTGGCGAGCTGGGCAGCGGGACGCTCGACGCCGACTCACTCGACGCGCTGCTCTCACCCGCAGCCACGCCTTTCGAGCAGGTTCGCATTGGCCATCTCGCGCCCGCGCCGGCTTGTGCCAGCGAGACCCCCGCAGTGGCAAGAAGTGATGAAGAACAGCCGAGCCCAGATCCGTTGCTCCACACGATTGACGCACCCGCCAGCGCCGTGTTGCGCCCGCGCAAGACGCTGCCGTTCGAAGGCGGTGACAAGGCGCTTTCGGAGCTGGTGGCACGACTGCCCGCAGTACGGGTCGACAGCGGGACCTTGGACGCACAAGTCGGCAGCGACAGCGGTCCGCTCGCGCCCGCTACTCCATTCGAGCGCCCCGAGTCGAAGCCAGACCCGTTGACCGCGGAGCAAGCACCCGCAACCGTTGCAGGCGCGTTCATCGCTGCGATGGCGGCCGTGGCCACTGATCGAGAGAAGCGGGCTGCGGGCCGGCTGCGCCGCCAACGACGCATTCCCCACTGAAGATCGACGTTATCCAGTCACAGTCTGGGTGTCCCCGACGACTGAAAGGGTAATGGCGGCGGCGACGCTGCCTTGCCGGCGGGGGTTGTCGCCGGATCCGTAGCGTCGCCCGTTGCAGACAACTGCCTGCGCTGATCTGCGCGCGGGCTCAAACGCGACCGGCCTGCAGCGACGAGGCCGGAAAGGGGATCGGTCCATGCTTCAGACGCGTCCGCGCCGCACTGCGCTCACGCTAGCCGCAGCCTTAGGTCTTTTTGGTTTCATCGTGGTTCTATTCTCACTGCCGACTCCGCTCGGCATGGCCCAGGCAACGACGCCTAACAGTGAACTGGGCCCACCCATCGAGCGTGCTCCGCGAGCCGTAATCCACTCGACCATG
>CAZRGL010000475.1:0-8997 GCA_964599485.1 uncultured Polyangiaceae bacterium | reverse complement strand
GAAGCAGAGGATCGGCCCCTTCTTGTCCTTCTTCAGCTTGCGTACCGCCAAGTACTCGAGCAGACGCTTCTTCACTTTCTGCAAGCCGTAGTGGTCGGCGTCGAGCACCTCTCGGACCTCGGCAATGTCGAGGTTGTCCTGCGAGGTCTTGTGCCAAGGCAGATCGAGGATCCAGTCGACGTATGTCCGCACCACGGTGTACTCGGCTGAGCCGACCTGCATCGAACGGAGGCGTTTGAGCTGCTTGCGCGACACTTCCTCTGCCTCGGTAGGCAGATTCGCCTTCGTGATGCGCTCTTCGAGCCCGTCGAGATCCCCTTGATCGCCATCGTCGTCGCCCAGCTCTTCCTTGATGGCCTTGAGCTGCTGGCGCAGCACGTACTCGCGCTGGTTCTTGCCCATCTCCTCTTTGATTTGCGAGTTGATGCGCTCACGCATCTTCAAGATCTCGAGCTGGCGGGTCAGCAGCCGCAGGACTTTGCGAATACGCTCTTTGACGTCCAGTGTCTCGATAAGGTGAGCCTTCTCGTCGACCGGTGCGTCGAGATTGGCAGCCACCAGGTCAGCCAGTGCGCCCGGCGCTTGGATGGAGTCGATCAGCGAGCCGGCTTCGCGGGGCAGCTCCGGCATGAGCTGGATGAGCTGCTTGGCGATGTCGCGCAGACTCAGGGCTAGGGCTTCGGCCTCCACATCTTCACCCTCTGGCTCACCAATCTTGTCGATCTTGGCCATCAGGTAAGGGCTATCTTGAATCACTTTCTCGAGGCGAATGCGGCTCAAGCCCTGGAGGATCAATGAGTAGTTGCCCGAACTGTGCTTGAGCGCTTTGAGCACCCGCGCCGCGCAGCCCACCGGATATAGGTCATCGAAGCCGGGATCGTCAGTAGACGGGTCCCGTTGCGCGAAAATGGCGATTACCGGTGCCGACAGATTGTCGACGTCCTCGACCAGGGCCACGGACTTCTCACGCCCAACGTCGAACGGCGCCACGGCTCCTGGGAAGAGGACCGCGTTTCGAATAGGGAGAATCGGCAGCTCGGTACCGAACTCGATGGCATCGCCACCCGTCGGCGGCGGAATCGGTGTGTCGGACATCTTGTCTTGCTTTGCTTGGCTCGTTGGCCGCGCAGGGATGCTCCCTACGCTCATTGATTGCATCCTAAGCACGCACCGCGGAGGTTGCTAGTCGTCTAGTGTTTTTCGGCTCCACAAACGGCCCCAGACTGGTGTTCCTCGGGGCTTGGTGCTACCCCAGCGTTTGCAGCTGTGATCGATCCTTGGGTCAGCCTCGCCGCCCTGTCACTCACTCTGGCGGCCAAGCCGGTGGTGCCCAGTGCCGACCCTGGGCCGAGCGCCTCATGCCCCAAGGACATGCGCCTGGTGCAGGGCACTCATTACGAGAACATGGGCCACATCTGCACCGATCCGCGCAAGGCACACAACGATACGCATTGTTACCAATACGCAGAGGACTTCAGCGTCTTCGAAGGTCCGACCACAGAGCTACGCGTGTGCATGGACCGGTTCGAAGCGCCCAACCGCCGCGGCGCACCGCCATTGGTTCTTCAGTCCTACAACTCTGCGAAGAAGTGGTGTGCGCGGCGAAAAAAACGGCTCTGCCACGAACGAGAGTGGGAGCTGGCCTGCGAGGGACCCCAGCACCGGCCACTCGCCTACGGCTGGGGCGTGAACGTCAAGCTCTGCAACTCGAACAAGCGCTGGAAGCCTGTCGACTTTTCGGCCTTCGGCAAGACCCTCGAAGACGCACGCGAGGAGACCAGGCGCTTGTGGCAGGGCGCCCCCAGCGGCCGCTACCGTTCTTGTGTGTCCAGCTTCGGCATTCACGACATGATGGGCAACGTCGAAGAGTGGGTCATCTCGCGCAAGAAGCGCAAGTGGCCCGGCTCGCTGATGGGCGGATTCTGGGCCAAACCATGGACGGGTTGTCGTGGTACCAACGACGCGCATCGCCCACATTTTGCTTTCTACGAGACCGGGTTTCGATGTTGCAAAGACCCGAAAACCGCACCCAAGGCCAAGAAACCTTGAGGCCGTCCTGAGCGGATCGACAACGACGGTCCGCCGCGAACGAATCGAGCACCTTGACCATGCGCACTTTGTTCTTTGGGACCCCCGATATCGCCGTGCCCGCCCTCGAGGCCTTGGCCGACATCAGCACGGTCGTCGGCGTGATTTGTCAGCCTGATCGCCCAGCCGGCCGCGGCTTGCAGCTTCGCGAGCCAGCGGTCAAACAAAAGGCCAAGCAGCTCGGGCTCGAAGTCCTCCAACCCACCAAGATCAGAACGGCGGACTTCGCCTCTTGGATGAAAGCACAACAGGCAGAGGTCGCGCTGGTCATGGCCTACGGGCGTATCTTGCCGCTCGCCGTGCTCGAAGCGCCTGCGCGAGGCTGTATGAACTTACACGCCTCCTTGTTGCCGCGCTATCGGGGCGCAGCGCCCATCAATTGGGCCATCGTCGGCGGCGAAACACAAACGGGGATCTGTCTGATGCAGATGGACGAAGGCTGCGACACCGGCCCAGTATTCTGCCGGCGTGCCATTGATATCGGTCCCGATGAGACTGCCGGTGAGCTGTATGAGCGATTGGCAACGCTCGCAGCCGCGGTGGTGCGCGAACAGCTCGAAGCGGCGCTCAACGGACAACTGTCGGCGGTAGCTCAAGACGATGCGGCCGCAACCTCGGCGCCGATGCTGCGCAAGCAAGACGGCGCCGTCGACTGGTCAGCCGAGGCCCAGCAGGTGCACGACCACGTCCGAGGCATGACGCCCTGGCCCGGGGCCCACACCACCCTCGACGGCAAACGGTTCAAGCTCCTCGAGACCCGTCTCGCACCAGCGCAGGGCGCGCTCGGTGAGCCTGGCACGATCATCGACATCGACAAAGCGGGCGCCCACATTGCTTGCGGCAGCGGCGCGGTATTGCTGCGGCGAGGTCAGGTCGCTGGCAAGAAGTCACTGTCGGCGGAACAGCTCGTTGCCGGCCGCAGCATCACCCTGGGCAGACGCTTCGGAGTGGACCCGGATGACAGCTGAGGAGCACGCCGAGCAGGCCGATCACCTCACCGAGATGCTCGCGCAACTCGAGCAGGAATTCCCGCGCTTCCGCATCGTGGACAAGCAACACAGCCCGCTATCGAAGAGCATCGACGTCGCCCTGAAGATCCTGACGCTGGGGGGCCAGCGCCAATACATGACCCGCTACCACACGGTGATCGGCGACACGCTCTACGTACCGTCTTGTTGGCAACATACCCCACCGCTCGAGCGGGTGATCACCTTGCGCCACGAGCGGGTGCACTTACGCCAGCGCCGTCGCTACACCTTGCTGGGCATGAGCTTGCTGTATTTGTTGCCCTTCGCTCCATTGGGCTTGGCCTACGGTCGTGCCCGAATCGAGTGGGAAGCGTACCGCGAAACCATGCAGGCTACCTTCGAGCTGAAAGGTGAACGCGCGCTGCGCGCTAGGGCCTTGCGCGAGCACATCATCGGGCAGTTCACCAGCGCCGCCTACGGCTGGATGTGGCCTTTCCGCTCCGTCGTCGGGCGCTGGTACGACAGCGCCTTGAAGGAAATCAGCCCACGAGAAGCTGAAGACTGAGCCCCTCGGTCGATACCAAGCAAGAGCGTCCGCGCGGCGACGAGCCCTTCTACTCGGGCGCGGCGCGACTGACCGCGACGAATTCGTCCCAACCGAAGTGTTCGGGGTACTCGCGCCAGGGGCCCTCGCAGCGCGCGTCGTAGATGCACGCGCTGCACATCGGCCCTTTGAGCTTTCCTTCCTGCAAGCGCAGCTCGGTGTAGTCCTCGATTACACGCTCGGCGTCGAAGATCTTGGTACGCGGAATGATCGCTTCGGCGGCTGCGTCCTCCATCCCAGGAAGGAAACAGAGCGGGATGGCCTCCGTCATGCAGCGCACGTCCGCTTCGCCCCCCAGTCGCAGCGCCTGCAACACGTGAGGTTGCACTTCGCTCAGGCGCGGCACGACGCGCTCGAAGTTCTGCCCCGCGGTGCCGAGCGCGTGGACGAAAGCGAGCTGGAACTGATCGACGCCGAGCGCAATCAGCAGGCGCGCGGTCTGCGGCAAGTGCTCGAAGTTGTCGCGGGTGATCACGCTGTTGACGATGACCGGCAAACCCAACCGCTTGGCCTGCCGAATCCCTTTTGCGGTCTGTCGAAACGAGCCCGGCGCGCGCGTCAGTCCGTCGTGGATCTGTTCGCTTGGCCCGTGCACTGCGGGGCTGACTTCAGTCATGCCCGCTTCGATCAACTGCTCGAGATAAGGCAGATGGCTGAGCATACGGCCGTTGGTCTGGACCTGAATGACCCGGTAGCCCAAGCCGCGGGCGTGAGCGACGAGCTCAGGCAAGTCCTTGCGAATGGTGACTTCCCCGCCCGTCAGAACCAGCTCGTCGGCATCACGTCGTGCTCGCTCGAGCAGCGCTTTGAGCTCCTCGGTGGTCTTGTTTGGGAAGCGGTGGCGCTTGTCGCCTTGAACGCAGAACCAACAGCGGTTGTTGCAGTCGAAGCCAACTTTGATGTCGATGCGGCGCAGCGACATGACAGCTGATTGGTCCTCGCCCGCGAAGCCCTCGTCGTGCTGGTCATCGGAACCCACCGCGGGCTCCTCAGCTGGACGACAGTTCCGCTCCGACGGACAGCTCGTCGATGATCCCCACGATCATGGAGCGGACCGGACCTGAGGGATCGCCGGTGATTTGTCGGGCGCCATTGCCTTCGTTGAGCACCAGCACGCGCTGCCCAACACCCGCCCCCACCGAGTCGACGGCAATCAGGTATTTGCCCGTTGGCTGAAACTCCAGATCGCACTGGTCGACCACCATCAGCTTGCGGTTGTCGTAAAAGGCGTGGTTGATCGTCGAAACGATATTCCCGCTGACGACACCGACAATCATGTGCCTGGACCTTCCGTCTCGATGGGTTGCGCCAACACATCGTCGACGATGCCGATGATGGCGTGGTCGACCGGCACGAACCAGGGATCGAGAGCCAGCGCCGCCTCCCGGCCACCTTCGTAGTAGACCAGCTCGTCGGGGCCCGCCATGCGCGTGCTGTCGGCGCAGACGATCGTGGCTCCGACCGGTTGCTGATGCTTGTCGAGGGGCTGCACCACGAGCATCGGAACGCTCTCCAAGCCCTCGTAGACGACACATGGCACCACGGTGCCTTTCACCTTTCCCAACAGCATCAGTGCTTAGCTTCCCAGAAACGTGTCGAGTGCGCCAGCTGCTCGATCAATGTGGTGTCAATCCGCGGCGTGATGGAGCTCTGCATAGCGCGCCCGCTGCTCGCCAAGCGAGCCACGGCGATGTCGATGGCGGCTTCGACATCGTGTTGCTCACCAATCAAATGAGCCAGACCTTTGCCGCCGAGCTCATCGCCAAGTCGGATCTGCACGACCCGAACGCTGGCGCCCTTGACGGCCGCATCAGTGGCTTCGATGGTGGCGGCCATCGTCGCCGTCTCGATGACGCCCAAGGTGTCGCCGGACCATCCCGACGCGGCGCTCTCACCGGGCAAACCCAGCGTGACGCGGTACACGCTCGGGTGAACGTGAGGCAACATCATCTGGTCATCGACACTGGTGGCTGCGACACGCAAAGCCTCCTCGAAGGACTCGTCGACACTGGCAACATCTCCGCTGAAGAGAACCGCGAGCTTGCCCGGCTGCAAGGTCCCTACCCGCTCGAGCTTCACCGGCGCGCGCTTGATCAATGCATCCACGGCGCGGGTGCCGACAGCAATGCTGCCAAACTCGATGAGTGCCAGGGCCTCGGGGTCGCTCAAGGTGGCCTCAGACGATCCGGAAGTGGTCGCCCATGACGCAGCGTCGCTCGCGAGAAAATGCGCGCGGGCCGGTCAGTCCTTCGCCGGTGGGACTGGCAATCGAGAAGGATGTGTAGCCCTCCCCGCCAGCGCCGAGGCCCGCACAGATGGGGCCGTTCTTGACGAAGATGCTGCAGTTGATTTCCCGCGCCATGCGGCTGAGGTTGCCTAGATGAAGCGAGTGCATCGACGCCGAATGGCCGTAGCCATGCTCGGCCTCGATGGCCATGTCGATGCCGTGATCAGCGCTCTTCACGCGCGCTACCGGAAGCACGGGCATGAGCTGCTCGGTCCAGATTAGCGGGTGGTCGACACTCACAGGCATGACCGCCAGCTTGATGCGCTCGTCTACGCGCAAGCCGATCTGTTCGAGAATGACGTGGGCGTCTTTGCCTACCCAAGATCGGTTGACGGCGGCTGATTTGCGGGGCCCGCGCATCTCGGTGAAAATGACTTTCTCCAGTGCCCGAACCTGCGGCTGGGTGAGAATGAGCGCCCCGTTCTGGCTCATCACCTTGAGCAAACGGTCGGCCACGCTCTCGACGACGAAGACCTCTTTTTCATCCACACAGATGACGTTGTTGTCGAGCGATGCGCCTAGGACGATGTCCCGGCCTGCCTGCTCCATGTCGGCCGTTTCGTCCACAACGACCGGCGGGTTTCCAGGGCCGGCACAGATGGCCCGTTTGCCACTGTTCATCGCCTCGCGCACCACACCGGGTCCGCCGGTGACCACCAGCAGACGAATTCCCTCGTGGCGCATCAGTTTCTGCGCGCTCGCGATGGTGGGCTCGGCCATCGCCGTTACGGTGTTGGCAGGACCGCCAGCGCGCATCACCGCTTCGTTGATCAATCCGACATTTCGACAACTGACCGTCTTGGCGGATGGATGAACGTTGAGCACCACCGTGTTGCCGGCCGACAGCATGCCGATGCTATTGCAAATGATGGTCGAAGTGGGGTTGGTGCAGGGGGTGATGGCCGCGATGACGCCAAAGGGGGCCCGCTCGACCAGAGTGAGCCCGTCATCGCCGGTCCAAGCAACCGGCTCGAGCTCTTCGGGGCCGGGCGTCTTGTTGGTAACCAGCAGGTTCTTGAGGATCTTGCTGTCGACTCGACCTAGGCCCGTCTCTTCGCGGGCCTCACGCGCCAACTCCTCGGCATGCTCGCGCATGCTCGAACGAATCGACGCGATGATCTGCTTGCGCTTCTCGAGCCCGAGCTGGCCGAAGGTCTTGAATGCCTCGCGAGCCGCGGCGACGCAGTCGTCGATCGAGTGGAACACACCCGACGGTAGACGCCCGCCCCGCTGCAATGCCCGTGAGGCAGAGGGCGTCATGGGGCTCGGTTCAGCCCCGCCACCTGCCATGCGCTCGAGCACCCGCCGCGCAATAGCGTCCACTTGCTTGTCACTGAGGCTCATGGATCAGCTGCTCACTTCCCTCTTGTCTGGGTCACTTCTTGTATTTGAGCTCACCACCGACCTCCACCTGATCGACGATGGCCATGATGACCGCGTCGACCGGGCGCTTGTCGGTGATCCGCGTCTGGCGGGCGCTGCTCCCGCAGGCATAGAGCACCAGCTCGCCCACGCCGCAGCCGACCGCGTCCGCGGCAACCACGGTCGCCCCGGTTGGCTTGCGGTCCTCGTCCACAGCGCGCACCAGCATGAACTTCAGCCCGTCGAGGCTGCTCTCCTTTTGGGTGGAGACAACCGTTCCAATGACCTGTCCCAACAGCATCGGACTTGCCTTCGCCGCACGAGGCGGACGCTAGCTGTCCTCGCCACGACCGAGGGGCAGGACCTGGTCGACGTTGCCGTGCGGACGAGCAATGATGTGAACCGATACGACCTCGCCAACGCGCGCTGCAGCAGCTTGGCCAGCGTCGGTGGCAGCACGCACAGCGGCAACATCTCCGCGGACGACAGCGGTCACGTAGCCCCCGCCGGTCTTTTCATAGCGAACGAGCTCCACCTTGGCGGCTTTGACCATCGCATCGCTGGCCTCCACCATCGCTGGGAAACTGCGACATTCGATCATGCCCAAGGCATCAGTCGTACCCGTCATTATTCGTGTCCTTCCTTACTATCGGTTGTCAGGGCGGTGCCGGCGCGCACGCGCGGCGACCACCTGGTTACTCAAGTTTCAGCTCCCCGCCTCTTGCAGGATTTTGACTCCAGCGCTAGCGCCGATGCGCGTGGCGCCTGCTTTGACCATGTCATCGAGGTCGGCGAGACTACGCACGCCGCCTGAGGCTTTCACCCCCATGCGCGTACCAGCAACAACGCGACTCATCAGCGCCACATCGGAAGCCGTGGCGCCGCCGGAAGCGAAGCCGGTGCTGGTCTTGACGTACTGTGCTCGCGCCCGTTTGGCCTGTGCACATGCGCGCACCTTCTCGTCGTCGTCGAGCAAAGCCGTCTCGATGATCACTTTGCACAGTGCCCGACCGTCTTCGCAGGCGTCGACGACCGCCCGAATGTCCTTGAATACCAGCTCGTCGTCGCCACCTTTGAGCGCGCCGATGTTGATGACCATGTCGATTTCGCGAGCCCCCTCACGAATCGCCCGCCGCGCCTCGTGGGCCTTGACCTCGGCGGTGTTCGCGCCGAGTGGGAATCCCACCACGGTGCAGACCGCTACTCGTGATCCGCGAAGCTCTTCGGCCGCGAGCTTCACCCAGGTCGGGTTGACGCACACTGAGGCAAAGACATGCTCGCGCGCCTCTTGGCAAAGCGCGCGAACCTGGGAAGCCGTTGCCGTTGGCTTGAGCAGGGTGTGATCGATGTAGGAGGCGACCTCACGTACCGGCACGCCGTTGCCGGGGCCGTTGCTGAGCCGCGCTACGCCCATGGCGATCCACTGCTTCGCGAGGGAAGCGTCGATGCGTACATCGAGCTGACCGCCGCCAGCGCCCCCAGCTAGCATTTCGGCAATGCGACCAGCTACACGGTCGAGGTCAGCAGCAGAGAGCTTGTCGAGGTTGTCCATGGTTGTGGCAACTTGTGCGCCCATTCGGCTGGGCTGGTTCGGTGAGCTGGAGTTCGGTGAGCTGGAGTTCGGTGAGCTGGAGTTCGGTGAGCTGGGATTCGGTACAGGGCTGAGCCAACGGGCCGCAGCAGCACGA
>CAZRGL010000474.1:2340-9002 GCA_964599485.1 uncultured Polyangiaceae bacterium | reverse complement strand
CCAGCGCGTAGCGAGCCCCTTGCACCTCGGAGATGATGAGTAGCAGGGCCCAAGGGATGGCGCTCTCGATCAGGGTGCTTACGACGGTGATCGCGAGGCGCGCCCGTCCTCGCCGCAACAGCTCGTGCTGAGCTGTGAACCAGCAGAGCATCACCAGGCAGCTGATCCCACAGGCGACGCCCAGGGGAGGCGAGACCGTCTGCGCCACGACCAGCGCTACCAGCATCCCGAGCGCAGTCATGAGCTGCCACAGCCGCGTGGTGAGCAGCTGTAGCTTGAACGTCTCTTTGTCCAGCTCGGCGCCGAGTGGTTTGCGCAGCTGGCTGGCCCCCCCCATGCTGCTAGTCTACGGGCATTGGTTCACAAAAAAAGTAGTGAAGCCGCCACGCGCTACTCTGCGGCGCCTTCGACCTCCCAGCAGTCGCCCATGGTCCACAGGCTCTCGAGATCGGCAGGCTTGCCGTTGAGCTGGGCCTTGGCCTGTTGCTCTTGATCGCGCAAGACGACCTCGAAGCTGGGTTGCTCGACCGCCCGCAGCACGCCGACGGCAATGGGGAAGTCGGGATAGCTCAAACCAGCCAGCCCCATGCCGTAACCTGGACGGACCACCGTCTCGTCGTGAACCGGAAGTTGCTCCAGTGGCACCTGCCCCTCGCCTTCGCCCACCTCGACGACCTCGGGTGCGTTGTGGGGTCCGAAGACAATCGCCCGATCTCGTTCTTTGCCGAACAGCAGGGGCTTGCCATGCTCGAGCTGCAGCTGTCGGTCGGCTCTGACGTTCTTGTCGGTGACATGGGCAAATGCCTTGTCGTTGAACACCAAGCAGTTTTGGTAGATCTCTACGAAGGCGCTGCCTTGGTGCTCGGCAGCTCGTTTGAGCGTCGCCTGCAAGTGCTTGGCGTCGCTGTCGAGGGTGCGCGCAACGAAGCTCGCGCCGGCGCCGAGGGTCAGCGCCAACGGATCGAAGGGTCTGTCGGTCGAGCCCAGCGGAGTGCTCGGGCTGCGCTTACCCTGCTCGGAGGTCGGTGAGAATTGTCCTTTTGTCAGGCCGTAGATGCGGTTGTTGAACAAGAGGATTTTCAGCCCGACATTTCGCCGCAGCGCGTGGATCAGGTGGTTTCCGCCGATGGCTAGCGCGTCGCCGTCGCCCGTCGCCACCCACACGTCCAAGTCGGGACGCGCGATCTTGAGGCCGGAGGCGATGGCTGGCGCCCGGCCATGGATGCCGTGCAAACCGTAGTTGCTCATGTAGTAGGGAAAGCGGCTCGAGCAACCGATCCCGCTTATGAAGACCGTTTTGTCGATGTCAGCGCCCATTTCGGCCAGGACGCGCTGCAGCTGAGCGAGGATCACGTAGTCGCCGCAGCCGGGGCACCAGCGCACGTCTTGGTCGCTCTGGAAGTCTTTCCGGGTCAGCTTGATGAGCTTGCTCATGATTCGGTCCTCACGCTGGCGTGCTTCTCGATGGCCTCACATATCTCGCTGACCTTGAAAGGCTTGCCCTGGATCTTGCTGAGCGGCTGGGCGTCGACCAAGTACTCCGAGCGGATCTCCTTGACCATTTGGCCGAGGTTCATCTCGACCACCAGGACCTTGCTGAAGCGCTCGAGCAGCGCTCTCAACTCGGGGTGAAGAGGATAGAGCCAGCGCAAGTGGACTTGCGAGACGGCGTAGCCTTTCTTGCGCATCTGCTGCACGCCTTTGGCAACAGCGCCGTAGGTCGAGCCCCAACTGAGCAGCAGCAACTCGCCGCTCTGCGCTCCGTTGACCAACAGCTCCGAGGCCTCTTGGGCGATGCGCTCGACCTTGTCACGGCGCGTGCGGCACATCAGCTCGTGGTTGAGCGCGTCTTGGGAAACATCGCCGCTGAGCGCGTCTTTTTCGAGCCCGCCGACGCGGTGACGCAGTCCGGGCGTGCCTGGCTTGACCCAAGCGCGGGCGAGAGAGTCAGGATCCCGCTGATAGACCTGGTAGCCTTCGGGATCGGTTCGGTGCTCGACAGGGAAGGGCGTCAAGCTGTCGCGCTCGGGGATACGCCAGGGCTCACTTCCGTTCGCGAGGTAGCCGTCACTGAGCATCAGCACCGGCGTCATGTACTTGGTGGCCACGCGCACCGCCTCGATGGCTGTGTCGAAGCAGTCGGCGGGCGTCCTGGCTGCGATGACCGGCAAAGGGCACTCGCCATTGCGACCGTAGAGGGCTTGCATCAGATCCGACTGCTCGGTCTTGGTGGGCAAGCCAGTCGACGGTCCGCCGCGCTGCACGTTGATGATGACCATGGGAAGCTCGAGCGTCACGCCCAAGCCAATCGCCTCGCCCTTCAGTGCGATGCCTGGCCCTGAAGTAGCAGTCACCCCCATCGAGCCCCCGAAGGAGCCGCCGACTACGGCTGCCATTGCAGCGATCTCATCTTCGGCTTGGAAGGTCGTCACGCCGTAGGCCCGGTAGCGGCTGAGGGCGTGGAGCACGTCGGAAGCTGGTGTGATCGGATAACCAGCGAAGAACAGATCCAGCTCAGCCAGGTGACATGCGGTTACCAAGCCCAGTGCGGTGGCGGAGTTGCCCGTCACGGTCCGGTAGCGACCCGGAGCAATCGGCGCTGCCTTGACCCGATAGGTCTCGCCGAAGATCTCGGCCGTTTCCCCGTAATGATAGCCCGCCTTGAAGACCTTGATGTTGGCGTCGGCCAGCTCGGGCTTCTTGGCGAACTTCTGGCGAATCGAGGCCACCTCCCCGTCGAGCGCGCGACCGTAGAGCCAGAAGGTCAAACCCAAGGCGAAGAAGTTCTTGCAGCGCTCAACCGACTTGGAGGGCAATCCACTGTCCTTGAGCGCCTCTTTCGTCATCCTGCTGATGGAGACAGGACACAGCTTGTAGCCGTCAAGGCTGCTGTCCTCGAGGGGGTTTTGCTCGTAGCCTGCCTTGGATAGGTTCGACTTGGTGAAGGCGTCGCTGTTGACGATCAAGGTCCCGCCAGTCACCAAATCGGCCAGGTTGGTTTTGAGGGCGGCCACGTTCATGGCCACCAGCACGTCGGCCTGATCGCCGGGCGTGAAGACCTCGCGGGCGGCGAACTGCAGCTGATAGCCCGACACGCCAGCCAGGCTCCCGGCGGGCGCGCGGATCTCAGAAGGATAATCAGGCAGTGTGGCCAGATCATTGCCGGCCAGGGCGCTTGCCTTTGTGAACTCCGAGCCGGTCAGTTGCATGCCATCGCCGGAGTCACCGGCGAATCGGATGACCACCGTCTCGAGCTCTTCGACGGGGCGGGTTGGAGTGGGCTTGCTCGAAGCAGGTTCCTGCTGCGGGTCCATGGTTTCCTGCACCTCTTCGTGGTGGCCGGATCACCGGCATTCGGAAAAGAAGTCGTGGCTTTGGCATCAATAAGCACATGTGCGGACATGAGACCACCGCCTTGGCTGGGCCCGTGGCGGTCTCAAAATCGCAGCAACATACCATGATCTAACGTAACGTAAGTTTTTTTCAGCATTTCGCAAGGGGCTACCTGCTTTCTACGATGGTTGCGGATTTGGGGCTGCTCTCGACGCGGCGTCGCCGGCAGCTTATTGGGGCTCATGGCTCACAGCGACGCGACAGCGCGGTTCGCCGCGCTCAGTTTCTTCGACGCAGCGCTCGGGTTTTGGCTCGATCTGAGCGCCATGGCACTGGACGCCGAGCAACTCGAGCAGCTCGAACCGAAGATGGCGAAGGCTTTTGACGAGATGAAGCAGCTCGAGGCCGGAGCGATCGCCAACGCCGACGAAGAACGGATGGTCGGCCATTACTGGTTGCGTGCTCCCGAGCGCGCGCCCAGCGACGACGTGCGCAAGGTCATCGAGCCAGCCATCGATCAGGTGTTGGACTTGGCTGCGCAGCTGCGAAAGACCGGAGCGCTCCATGCTGTGATGGTGGGTATAGGCGGCTCCTCATTGGGACCCCAGCTGGTTCATGAGGCGCTACGCAGCGCTGACGATTCGATGCGGCTTCATTTCCTCGACAACACCGATCCAGCAGGTATCGATCGACTCGTCGCCGAGCTTGGAGCAGAGCTCGCCAAGACCGTCACGGTGGTGGTTTCCAAGAGTGGGGGCACCAAGGAGACACGTAACAGCATGCTCGAGATGCGACGTGTCTACGAGCGGGCTGGTCTCGAATTCGGACCTAACGCTGTGGCCATCACCCAAGAGGGCAGCAAGCTCGACGCTTATGCTCGAGAGCATGGGTTCATGGCCAGGCTACCCATGTGGGATTGGGTTGGCGGTCGCAGCAGCGTGACGTCGGCGGTAGGGCTGTTGCCGGCGGCGCTTCAAGGTGTCGACATCAAGTCTTTTTTGGCAGGAGCGGCCGAGATGGACGCGCTGACTAGAGTGGCGCGTCTCGCTGACAACCCAGCGGCGCTGCTCGCGGCGGCTTGGTATCTGGCAGGGGAGGGCAAAGGTCGCAAAGCGATGGTCGTGCTGCCCTACAAGGATTGCCTCGCCCTCATTGCGCGCTATCTGCAGCAGTTGGTCATGGAGTCGCTCGGCAAGCGCGAAGACCGAGCAGGCCAAGTCGTCCAGCAAGGCATCACCGTCTACGGCAATAAAGGCTCGACCGATCAGCACGCCTACGTCCAGCAGCTGCTCGATGGGCCGGACGACTTCTTCATCACGTTCATCGAGGTACTTCAGGCACGCGTTGGTGAGCAAATCGAGGTCGAGCCTGGCGTGACCAGCGGCGACTACTTGTTTGGTTTTCTGCAGGGGACCCGTCGCGCCCTTGCCGAGCGTGGGCGACAGTCGCTCACCATCAGCCTCGAGCGGGTCGATGCCAAACGGATCGGTGCGCTCATCGCGCTGTACGAGCGGGCGGTAGGACTCTACGCCAGTCTCATCAACGTGAACGCTTATCATCAGCCCGCCGTGGAGAGCGGCAAGCGGGCGGCCGCTCAAGTCTTGGCGCTGCAAGGCAAAGTGATCGAAGCGTTGAGTGATGAGGCCCGGAGCGCCCAACAGATTGCTTCTTCAATTGGGAGCCAAGACGCGCTCACGGTGCTGTTCATCCTACGTCAGCTCGCTGCCAACGGCCGCGCCGCAGCGTTCAGCGAAGCGGGCAAGCCCTACCCCGACACGCGTTTCAGCGTTGTGTGAGCACTAATCGCACGTCTCTAAGCTTTCCCAGAATTCCTCTAGATCGGGCCACAGTGGGGCCTCGATGTGCAATCGTTGCCCATCGATTGGCTGATCGAGGCCGAGCTCGCTGGCGTGTAGCGCTTGCCGATCGAGCTCGAGGAGGGCCAGATCCTCGGCCGTCAGCTCCCCGTCCGCGCCGCGGGCGAACAAGTGCTCGTCAGGGCCGTAGAGCTTGTCGCCCACCACCGGTAGCGACGAGGCCGCCGCGTGCACCCTGATCTGGTGTTGGCGGCCACTGTGCAGCGTGCAGCGCAGCATGCTGTAGCGTTTTCCTCCTGCCGAGCATCTCCGTTCGACCAGCTCGAACGTGGTTGCAGAGTCGAGGCCCTGCCCGGCTGGTGCCACCGCCATCTTCACCCGGTAGCGGCTGGACGGATCGGAGCGCAAGGGAAGCTCGCAGGTGATCCGCTCCCAGCTCGGCCAACCCCAGCAGATCGCCAAATAGCGCTTGAGCAAGCCGCGGCGCTGCTGGAATTGGATGCCGACCAGTCGGTCCGCTTCGCGTGAGCGGGCCAGGAGCAAGACCCCGCTCGTTTCGCGGTCGATTCGATGCGAGAGTGTCAGCTGCTCATCAGGACGTTGGATGCGAAGCAGCGTCGTGATGGTGCTGGCGTGGTGTCGCGCAGTCGGGTGCACTGCGAGATGTGGCGGCTTGTTGATGGCCAGCAGCGAATCATCCTCGTAAAGGACCGGCAGCTCGGTGTCCGGGGCATGCTCGTCCCAAGGGGGCCGCCACAAGACGATGCGCTCGTCACCTCGAACGCGGTGGTTCTTCTTGAGGCGGAGACCGTCCACCGAGTAAGCGCTGTTGTTGATGATGAGCTGGCTGCGGGTCCGGCTGGTGGCGCGCAGCTGGGTTTGCACGAAGCGGTCGAGCCGCAGACCAGCTTGCTCGGGCGCCACCCTCAGCACCCGCATCACAGCATCGTCGGCGACCCCGTTCGGCCGCACGATGCCGGCACGTCGTGCGCTGAAGCGCTCTTCACGCTGCTGCATGCGTCCCGCTTGGTCCCGACTCCTGGCCACCCGCAACGCCTAACGGTTTGTTCGGCCGCTCGCAAGCGGTGGCCTCACGGGCTGAGACCGTCCGCACATGGCAGAGTGTCTGCAGTCCAGGCCGCCGTCGTGCTACAGGCCGGGCATGGACATCTTGATGGCGTGCACGGAGCTGGTCCCGATCGCGAAGGTCGGTGGTCTCGCAGACGTGGTGAGCGCTCTCGCCAAGACTCTCTGTCGGCTCGAGCACAAGGTCACGGTTGCCTTGCCGCGCTATCAAGCAGTGGAACAATCGGGTCTGATGGTTGCGCGGCGGCTCACGCCGCTACGTTTGAAGGTTGGACGAGAGCAAGTCGAGGCTACCCTGTTCGATGCGCGCCTCGGCGCAGGGGTGGAGTTGCTGTTCATCGACTTGCCTGGCCTATTCGACCGACCCGGAGTCTACGGCGAGGCCGGCGAAGACTACCCTGACAACGCGTTGCGCTTCGGGCTCTT
>CAZRGL010000474.1:0-2330 GCA_964599485.1 uncultured Polyangiaceae bacterium | reverse complement strand
GCTGGCAGAGCTGGTCGACAAGCGCGACCAAGCCGGGGCGCCGTTTGACGTCGTACACGCCCACGATTGGCCCACCGCTTTGCTGCCCCACTTGCTGCGTGGCCGCGGCGTGCGCACGGTGCTGAGCGTTCACAACGCAGCCTTCCAAGGGCAGTTCGATCCGAGCGAGCTCGCAGCGCTCGGGCTGACCGACGAAGAGCTGGGCTCGGACCAGCTCAACCACACTGGCAAGCCCAACTTCCTCAAGGCGGGCATATGCGCCGCTGATGTGGTGACCACAGTCTCGCCGCGCTACGCCCGCGAGCTCTGCGAGAGCGGCACTGGTGCTGGTCTCGAAGAAGTGTTCCGCAGCCGCGAGCCGCGTGGCATTCTCAACGGTGTCGACTACGCAGTCTGGAGCCCGTCAACCGATCAACATCTGGTCGCCCGCTACGACGCCGAGGACGTGGCCAACAAGGGGCGATGCAAAGCCTCCTTGTTGAACGAGCTGGAGCTGAGCATCGATCCACAGCGTCCCTTGCTGGTATCGCTGGGACGCATTGACGAGCAAAAGGGCAGTGACCTGTTGGCTGGCGCCATCCCAGATATCGCAGGTACTGAAGCGCAACTGCTCATCGCGGGCGAGGGGCGGCCGCAACTGGTCGAGATGCTTGGCGATGCAGCAGCTCCTTTCTCCGATGATGTGCTGTGCCTCGGTCGCGTCAGCGAGGCGATGAGCCACCGCTTGCTGGCAGCTGCCGACGGGGTGTTGCTGCCCTCGCGCTTCGAGCCCTGCGGTTTGGTGCAACAGTATGCTCAGCGTTATGGCGCAGCTCCCATCGCCCATGCGGTTGGGGGGTTGAGCGACACCATCGTCGATTGCGATAGCCAGCTAGAGACCGGCACCGGTTTCTTGTTTGATGAGCCAAGTGTCGAGGCGTTGGCCGCTGCGGTGCAGCGCGCTGTGGCCGCCATGCGCTCCCCGCGGTGGGCCGCGCTCAGGCGCCGCATGATGCGTCTGGATCTGAGCTGGGAGCGCTCAGCACGGCGCTACGCCCGGCTCTATCGCGGCTAGCTAGTCTAGTTACCGGCCCTAGGCGGGGTCCTCGAAGTTTCCAAAGACCCCGAGAAAACCACTAGTTGGCCAATAGGAGGCGCTAGCGAAGGACTCGTGCGCCTTCGCCCCTTTGAGGGCGCGCAAGTCCGTAGCGCCCTTTTGGGCCGACCACGAGCTATTGCTCGGTCCTGGCCTACCGCTCCATTGGTGGTGGGCGAGCGGGCGCTTGTCGTGGTGTAATGAGCAACGTTCATACCCAAAAGGGCCCGATATGCGACTTGCTTTTTGGATGACCGCGCGCGGTTGTGGAAAATCGAAAATCGTGGTGGGCAGCATCGCTGCCGTGGTGCTGCTGTGTTGGGTGACCGCTTTCGGCGGCTGCGCCCTGTCACGCAGCGGGACGCTCGAGCAAAACTGCACCTCGGACAGCCAGTGCGACGACGCCAATCCCTGTACCTCGACCCATTGCTCTGTCGACGGATTGTGTGTGGTGACCGTTTTGACCGACGTGAGCCTCGAGCAAGCCAAAGGGGACTGCAAGGAACAGATTTGCGAAAACGGCCAACAGGTCGGTATCGCCGACGACAGTGACACGCCGGATCCAGCGGCCTGCCTCGTGCAAAGCTGCAGCGGCGGCGAGCTGAGCCAAACCGTGCTCGTCGGCGGCGAGGTCTGCGAAGACTCCAATGGCCACAAGGGCACCTGCGATAAAGATGGTAAGTGCATCGTCAAGTGCACCAGCAAGGACGACGAGGTCTGCGACGACGGCAAGCCCTGTACCCAGGACAGCTGCGATCCTTCCAAGGGCGAGTGCATCAATGCCAAGCTCAGCAACCAGCTAGCCCCAGACGCCAATCAGGTCGAAGGCGACTGCGCGATCGCACTCTGCGTCGACGGCGAGAAACAGGACCTCATCGACAACGGCGACGTGCCCGATGACGACAACCCCTGCACCGAGGACCTCTGCACTGAGGGCGTTGCTTCCAACACCGATCTTGCTAGCGGCACGACTTGCCAAGATGATAACGACGCACTCGCTAAAGTCTGTGATGGGGTCGGCAAGTGCGTTCAGTGCAATGGCGTGGCCGACTGCAGCCACCTGCCGAACGATGACGATTGCCAGACGCGGACTTGCGTCGCCAACACCTGCGGACAGACGTTCACGGCCGCGGATACCCCAGTCAATGCGGGTCTGCAGACCACCGGCGATTGCAAGATCGTCGTTTGTGATGGGTCGGGTGGCACCAAGAACAACAACGACAATCCCGATCTTCCGGTTGACGGCAATCCTTGC
>CAZRGL010000473.1:0-9030 GCA_964599485.1 uncultured Polyangiaceae bacterium | reverse complement strand
GGAGGGGCGCGATGGTCAAAGATGTTCGGCCGGACGTGAAGAGCGACAGTGGGCCCCTCGACGATAGAATGAAGTTACCGGCGGGCAAACGCCACGTGATCCAGCTGGTGCCTTTGCTGGTGCGTGCGCGTTGGTCCAAGCATGAGGCGCTCGACGACGAGGAGGTGGATCTGATTGTCGACCTGCATCGGCGCGTCGACGGCGACTTGGCCTTGAGCATTTATCGCCATCCGCCCGACCAAGGGGGCGCCCCGCTCGCGCAGCTGACCGCCCCGATTTCGTCGACCACGGTGCGCTATCGCTGGACGATCGATCTGCCCGATCCAGAAGGACGCGTGGACATCGCCGAAGGCAACAAGCTCCACGTCGCCGATCTCTATTTCGTCGCCGCACGCGACGCAGAGCAAGTCAGCTCGGGGACCGAGGAGGCAGAGCTGCTGCATGTTCGTGAGCAGCTCGAGCTCACGGTGGCCGACGAAGACACCGACAAGCTGGTGCCCAACAGCCCCTACCTGCTCGTGCTCTCCGATGGCGATGTCCGCTACGGCATGCTCGATGGGCAGAGCCGAGTCGTCCAAAACGATGTGCCGCGCGGGCCGGTGGAAATCGTTGCGCTGTATCAAGGCGATGACGACGTGGTCTTGTAGGAGGGATTGGAGCCATGAGCGATCCGCTGTTCTTCGAGGATCTCCCTGAGGAAGAAGCCGCCCGCGAAATCGGTCGGCACCGACGCATTGCGGCGTCGATGATCGTGCGACTGCGTTTGCCTGAAGGCAGGATCCGCCGTCGCTGCCGCGCCCCCGGCGGCTACAACGACGACCTGCTGTACGCGCTGCTCAAGCGAACCGACCGGCTGTTTCCGGACAAGGCCGCCGCTGCAGTGCGGGCGGTCTTTGGTGGAGATGAGGGCGCCGCCGAGCTGCTGCAGAAGGCGCACAAAGCCGAGGCGATGCCGCCCAATCTGTCCATCCCCATCCCGGCGGCACGCAGCATTCGGCAGCGCCATATCGTTGCGACCTGTGCGGCCACCCTCGAGAAGAAACACCGGGGTTGCGATGGGTTTCAAGCGAGTTGCAAGAGCCAGGCACAAGCGGTCCTCGGGGCGATGGCATCGCTGAAGGACGACTTTCGTGTTTCACGCTTGATGGGTTGGTTGGCCGGCAGGTGCACGTGCGCCGCCGTCGCCCAACAGGCCGCCGTGTTTCTCGTCAAGCTGCTCGCTGAGCACCGCATTGGCACCGATCCTCAAGGTAAAGACGTCGTTGATCCGCTGACCAAGTCGAAAGGCTACCGCTTCACCCAGGCTGTGATTCTCGCCGCAGGCTACAAGTCCGATCTGCGTAGCCGCGTAAAAGCTGACGACAGCGGCAAACAGCTCGGCGTCAGCATCGCCTACTGTTTGGGCGAGGCCCTGGCGCTGATGAAGAAGCGTTTTGTAGGCGCGACCCTGTTTGCGACCCCAAAACGCGACATCACCAAATACGCTATCAGGGGGATCGGCTGGTTCATCGTTCGCATGCTTCGGCCGGACAAAGACATCTGGCCTGGAAACGAAGCGGTCGAGAAGGCGGCCTTTTTGACCGATCTGTACAGCCACGGCATCGCGGGCCACGACAAGACGGGAGGCGCTTGTTCCCATTGCTGTGGGCACCAGCACAGCAAGTGGGAGCAACGCAGCTACTACCTGCGCCGCATGCTTCGCGGTCTGGCGGCGATTCCTGGCACGCGCGCCGCGGCTGGGTTCACAACATTGACCAAGCCGTATCTGGACAAGCTCGACAAGACCGTCAACGACGCGATCGAGCCTCTCAAGACCACGCGCCACCATCATCGCGAGCTGCAGCTGAAGCTGGTCAGTGACTTCGGCCGGCGCAATGCCCGGCCGGCGCAATGCCCTGCTGACCATGGGTGACCTCGGGTCCAGTGGCAAAACACACCAGCAAATCGCCACCCTCATCAAGGCGGACATCGACGCGGGCAAAGACATGCTCCGCAAGCTCAAGAAAGAGCCAGAGCCACACGGCCAGCCCGTCATCGATCTGCTGGGCGATGCCCGTCTGCAAGGCGTGCTCGGGGCGCTCGACTACGAGCAGCGGGCCATCCGGCGTACCCGGGCTGTAGCGTACTTCGCGCCGCACCCCTTCTTTGGGGATACCAAGAAGGGCCTCGAGTACTTCTTGCGCCACATCGTCGTTGGGGTTCGCCACGGCGAGCCAGACAAGCCGGATCTCATCTGGGCCGGCGAGCTCGATGTGCCGGCGACCACCGCACGCAAACGGGTCGATCTCGATCTGCGTGTATTCCTGGAGTTCTTGCCGTCGCTACTGGCAGACGACGATGTCGACCTGATGTCCAACGCCATGGTCAAGCTGCTCGGGCTGGCCAACCTCAAGGAGCTGAAGCCCAAGGAAAAGGACGACCAACCCGATTCGTTCCTGGATTTGCTCTTCAAGGCTGCCGATGACGACGCAGCGCGCGCCACCTTGCAAGCCAAGCTGCCTCGCATCACCATGCTCTTCGACAAGCCCACCGTGGCAGAGGAGAAATGTGCGTTCTGTGGTGAAAGCCACAAGCAGCTCGCTGAGCTGAAAGCGAGCAATGCGCCAGACAAGCACTTCTTCAAGGTAGTGCTCGGCCTGATATCGGTGGCGATCAACGAGCTGGCCAAGCGCGACATGGCCAAGGGCTTGGCCAACAACCTAGAAAAGGCGCGCTCCTTCTTTTTGACCCACGGCTCGACCTGGGCAACCCACGGCGACACCATGGCCAACGGCATGCAGGTCGTTGGCGGAGCGGCCAAGATGATGGCCGCCGCGGGCAAGTTGCTCAGTGCGCTCGGCAAAGCTGGCGGGGCCATTGGCGGCATCACGGGCCCGTTCGCGCTCTACTTCGGCACCCACGAGCTCTACGACGCGCTGTACAAGGACGAGTTCGGCATGGCCGTCCTTCAAACCATCGGAGTAGTGGCTTCGACCGTTTCGGTGACTATCGCCGTGACCTGGTTGCTCGGCAAGGCAGGCCTGGCGGTTGCCGCTACCCTCATTGGCGCGGCTTGGATCCCCGTTGTGGGTTGGATCGCAGCGGGGGTGGGTGTGGTGGTCGCCATCGGCTCGGGCATCTACTACTTGTTTGCCGATACGCCCGCCATCGATGCGGCTGAAGCGCTGGGTTACTACGAGGCTTCACGCTCTGTGATCATCCCCCAGTTCGAGCTGCGCAGGTGCAAGGTGGGTGAGGGCTTCGGCTGGGAGCTGTGGATCTGGTGGCCGACCGCTCATGCCTCGATATATGCCTACATTCGAGAGCGCGACTACGGGGGCGACGACTACGTCTATTCTGGCAACGAGTACAAGCACGGACCGCTGAGCGTAGACAATCGCTATCTGGCCATCATGCCCGAGACCTCAGCCAGGGACCTCAATTGGACGGGGACGGAGTCTGCCAACGCTGAGCTCGATGTGTATATGCAGGTAACCGAAAACGCCGACATGTCAGCTTTGCGTCTGCTTCCCTCGAACACCGTGCTGCTGTCCGGCGGTAAGGTGATTGCTAGCTTCGAGCACGATCCGCGGCGCATCGAGTGGTCGAAGGCCAAGTGGAAGGATCGACCCGAGCAGTATTACTGCATGGTGCACTGCGCGCAGAGTGGGACGCTTTATGCGCGCTGCTACGAGGTCGACTCGAAGTTGCCCGATCCCTACCTCCGCTTCAGCGGAAGAGGAATCAATGCGGGTCAGGCTGGCGTAGCGGCGAGCAAGAGAAAGAAGAAGCTCGTCAGCGAGTCAGGATACAACGACCGAACGCTGCAAGTCGAGTCTGGTCTGTTGCCGCTCTGGGGCCATGGTTTCGTGATCGACGAACCGGATTTGGAGACCGGGCAGATCGGCGAGGACCACACCCTGCTCGGCGAAGCGGAGAGCGGCAACATCGTCGAGTTCGCGGTCTCCGTGGCGGACAACGTGGCCATGAGCAACTACTGGTACGACGACGACTCGTACTGGGAGCTCGAGATGGATATGAGCAGCAAAGTGATCAAACGCGCTGACCAGACAGCGCGCACCGCCCTGATCCTGCGCAAGCCCAAGTCAGGCTCTGCGTCTTTCGAGCTCGTCGTTTCCTGGAAGCGCGCCAACTGCAAGCTCTACGTCGGCTTTCGCGCCGACGAGACGATTGGCTCGGCGCCTCTGAACCTCCATCGTGACCTGACCGACGGGGGAGTGGTTGAAGTCATCCCGATCAAGATTCGGCGATTTCAGTGGGTGATGCCCGCCAAGCTGATGACGGCCCTGGAAAAGGGAATGAAAGCTTATGTCAAGAAGGCCGGCGCGCTCGAGCTGTTCGCTTGTTGCTCGGAAACCCCATGGGTGAGCTACGCCAACGTCACCGATTACAAGAACACGTCGGACTGGGAGATCAAGATCGACGCAACCGGCAAGATCGTCCAGGCGGAGCGCGAGTAGCGCTACGTTCTGGCTAACGCGGCGGCATCGTCACGACCTTGATGGGCGAGTTGTTGCACATCATGTCGGATAGGACGAAGTACCACTTCGACTGACCCGGCACGTGGCGCTCGTCGATGTAGGCGGTGAACTTGTAGGTACCGTTGGGGTAGTTGCCCTTCGCGTCGGGCGGGCTCGGCGGGTTCAGGGCGTAGCCCCCTTTTGCCACCGGGTCGTAAGCGAGGACCATGCGCGATAGATCATTGTTCGGATCGCTCGCCTCGGCGGTGACTTCCATCAGCTCAGAGCCGAGGTACTTCATCGTCACCTTGCCGAGAACCGGATTGTCGGCGGCGAGATCGTCGACCGGCATGCGAATCAAGCGGGAGTCGCTGGGCTGATCGGGCCACATGGGCAAGCCGGTCAGATCGAGCCAAGCGCCCCAGACCACGTCCATGCTGGTGAGGGTGACCTGTTGGTTGTTCTCGATGGTGATCTCGAGCGGCAAATAACTGTAGTCGTCGTGGAATAGATGCAGCCCCCAGGTGCCGCCCTGAGAGAGCTGGGCCGTGAAGTGGCCCTTGTCGTCGATGAGCGCGCCGGTCTTGTAGGCGCCATCGTGAACCGGGCCGAGCTCGATCAGCACCAAGCCAGGGCCCAGTGGTTTTTCGTTTTCATCGACGATCTGACCGTTGACGCTGGCGCTGAACTCGCCGCTGCCGACGCAGCCGGCGCAACAAAACACCGCGGCACAAAGGGTCGACAATGTACGTTGCGTACTCATCGCGCTGCCTACAAGCGAGAAGAGTCTCGATCGGCTGCTTTGTCAATGGTAATCCTTTCGTATGAAGGCCTACCGATCGCGGCAGCTGCGCTCGCTCGTCGGCGCAGTCGCGATCGGCATGTGCAGTGCGTGCGTAGGCAGCGGTGTGGGTGTGCCCAACCCCGAACAAGATCCCACCGCTGTGCCGAAGACCTACGATGAGATCCAGACCATGGTCTTCGATCCGCTGTGCTCAGCCGCGTGTCACAAAGGCGGCGCTGCGCCCAAAGGGCTGTCGCTCGAGCCCAACCGAGCCATCCGGGGTCTGGTTGGGGTCGCTGCCTCTGAAGTTCCCGAGCTGCTGCGTGTTGCGCCCGGGCAACCCGAAGACAGCTATCTGATCATCAAGATCAAGTCCTTCGATCCCCGGCGCGTAGGTGGTCGCATGCCTCGTGATGGGCCGCCTTGGGTTTCGAGCAGGCAGATCAGCGCCATGAAGCGTTGGATCACCGCTGGGGCCAGCGAAAAGTGGAAAGACGAGATAGGACCTGACGGCGGAGTCCCTGTCGAGATCGACGGCGGCGGGCCTAGTGACGGTGGGCCCAGCGACGGCGGTGAGATCACCGACGCAGCAACACCCGATGGCAGTGACGACGCTGGCTCGGCTTTCTTCAACGCGCCCTCGCTTCGCGAGGGGCCCAGACAACAAGTGCTCATATGAACAGAATCGTCCGGCTGCTCTTGCCACGCGCATTGCTCGGCGCGGCCATCGCCTTGGTGTTGGTCGTTTGGACTGTACCGCTCCGCGCCGAGCCCCGCTTCGCGGTGCGTGAGGGATTGCGTTGCAGTCACTGCCACGTCAACCGCACGGGCGGCGGTATGCGGACGCCTTTCGGGCAGTCGTTTGCGCAGAGCAACTTGTCGACCTTCCGCATCAAAGATTACTTCAGCGATCTTGCTGGCTGGCGCATCCGCTTTGGCTCCAACCTGCGCCTATCCAACCGAACCGTGCTCAGCACAAAGACGGAGCTGGAAGGCACCGAGCGAAGCGTCGAGACCTCCAACTCCTTCGAGATGAGTGAGGGCAATCTCTACTTCTTGGCCGACGCCATTCCCGGGCACTTGGCCATCTACCTGGACGAGACGGTGGCCCCCGAGGGGGCATCGAGTCGCGAGGCCTTCATCTTGCTGCACGGCTTGCCGCTCGATGGCTACGTCAAAGCGGGCTGGATGATGCCGCCCTTCGGGTTGCGAATTCCCGACGACCGGGCGTTCATCCGCGGCGAGACCGGCTTCAACTACGCCAACAGTGACCTGGGCGTCGAGTTGGGAATCGCCCCGCATCCGTTTGCTTTCAGCGTCGCGGTGACCAACGGGAGCTTGAGCGGTACGGATTCGAACGTCTTCAAGCAAGTCAGCGCTCATGCTGTGGTGGCCACCCCTCATGTGCGCGGGGGCTTTTCCTTCTCCTACAACGACACTTCGGTCGATGACTTTGCCTTCGAGTCGATCACGGGCGGAGCTCATCTCGGCGCGCGGCTCGGTCGTTTGGGGATGCTCGCCGAAATGGATGTGATCTACGGCATGAGCGAGCCCGAGCCTTACCGCCAATGGGCGCTCTACACCGAGGCCAACTTCGAGGTGCTCAAGGGCCTCTATGCGCGGTTCATCTTCGAGGCTTTCGATCCGTTGATGTCGCTCGACGAAAACGAGCGTGACCGCTTCGTGTTGGGTGCGAGCTGGTTTCCGATCCAGCTGTTGGAGGTTCGTGCTCAGTACCGCATCAACCGGGACATTCCCCAGCGCGTCGAGGCGAATGCTGACGAGCTAATCTTCGAGCTGCACGGGTTTCTCTGAGATGATGAACGCGAGAACAATCAGTCTGCTGGCGTGCATGCTTGCCGCGTGGGCAAGCGCGTCGTGTCTCAGCTCAGCACAGCTCAAAGACGAAAGTGCCAGTTGGGATAGCGCCAACCTCGCCGAGGGGCGAGGGCTCTACAACGCTGTTTGCACCGGATGTCACGGTGTCAACGGTCGCGCTGAGGTAGCGGTGACCAAGAGCTTGTTTCCGCGGGCGCGCGATTTGACCCTCGGCGTATACCGCTTCCGTACGACCGCCAGCGGCACCTTGCCTCTGAAGCGGGACATCTTGCGCACCCTGACCTTGGGCCTGCCGGGCACGGCGATGCCGAGCTGGGGCGAGCAGCTCAGCAAGCAACAACTGATGAGCGTGGTCATCTATTTGCAGAGTCTCGCGCCCGATTTTCTCGATGAGGATTTGCAGCCCGAAGAGGACGACATCCTGGTCAATCCGGACACCCTCAAAGCGCCGCCATCTACCCCCGAGCTGTTGGCGCGCGGGCGCGAGGTCTACAAGGAGCTCAAGTGCTTCGACTGTCACGGGGACGAGGGCCGCGCTGACGGCCCCTCGGCTAAGGGCCTCAAGAACGAAGACGGCTTGCGTGCGCAGCTCTTCGACTTCACTTACGGGATCTACAAGGGGGGCAACAAGCCGACGGATGTCTATCGCACATTCATGACCGGCCTCGACGGCACGCCCATGCCTTCCTACGCGGACTCGGTCCCCGAGGAGCGAGACCGCTGGGCGCTGGTTTACCACTGCCTCTCCTTGAATCGGAAGCGCGGTTTCTGGTTCTACCTGAGTGAGCGGCCGACCTGGAACGAGCCCACCGAAGCCGAGTGAGTCTCAGCGCGGGGGCACGATGCGGGTTGGTCCGTCAGAGCCGGACTCGGCGCCGCTGGTCGGGCGGCGGCGGCGAACGACTACCGCGGTGATGTTGTCGCTTCCGCCGGCCTCGTTTGCCTCTGTCACGAGTCGCGTGCAGGCCTCGCTCGACGAGGTCGCCTCTCGCAGGATGAGCTCGATACGCTCGTCGTCGAGGTGTTTGGTCACGCCGTCCGAGCAGAGCAGAAGTGTGTCGGTTGGCTCGAGCTCGCGGCGGTGGATGTCAGGGCTGACAGCGTCGGTTTGTCCGCCGCCGAGCACGTTCCACAGGACGTGGTGCAAAGGCGAGTCGTCGTCGACCTCGACTGCTGCTTTGGAGCGCAGTCGCTCGGCGAAGGTGTGGTCGGTGGTGAGCTGCTGCAGTTTGCCGAGGTGCAGCAAGTAGCAGCGACTATCCCCAACGTGGGCGAGGTAGAGTTTGGGCCACGCCACGTAGGCCACCGTGGTCGTGGTCCCCATCTCGGGGCTGAGCTGCTCGATCGCCGCCGCCGTCCTGACCTGCTCATCACCCACCGCGAGGGCAGACGCGAGCCCGTCACTCAACCCAGGAATGGTCATGCTACGCGTGGGCGCGTTGGGCTTCTGTTGGGCGAGCGGCAGCACCGAGCACAGGTAGTCTCCGATCGCCCGAACAGCCACCGAGCTGGCCACGCCTCCCCCTTCTGCACCACCCATGCCGTCGGCAACGATTAGCAACAAGCCTTCGGTGCTGGTCGGCAGCCAGTTGAGCGCATTGGCCTTCACGCTCGTGTCATGGATGCGCAATCGGCGCTCGAGCGTTGCGACCAAGAACTGATCCTCGTTGACCTCACGGACCTTGCCCACGTGGGTGAGCCCGGCGGCGTCGAGCTCGAGCTGCATGCCCGAGAGCGGGTGGGTGATGCTGTCCATGCCTCGGATATACTCGATCGGGTCGTCACCGACGAAGTGGTCGTTTGTGTGCGCCGTGGGTGTCGACCATCGGTGACAATGCTAGATCCGGCTCCATGATGCGGATCTTGCTCGCCTCGGTGCTTCTGACCCTTGCATGCGGTTGTGGTGTGGGCGCCATTGGAAAAGCTGTTCGTCCCGAGCAAATCGAC
>CAZRGL010000472.1:0-9040 GCA_964599485.1 uncultured Polyangiaceae bacterium | reverse complement strand
GTTGCAGCGTTTGACGGTTTTGGCCGGGCTGCTGCTGACCGTAGTGGTCGGCTCATCGCTGGCGTGGAACCTGGCCCAGACGGCCCGTGCGACCGAAGAGATGGCGCGCACCCATGCTAGGGCAGCGTTCGACAAAGACGTGCTGTACCGACGCTGGAATGCGCGGAACATGGGTGTGTACGCACCCGCCAGCAAAACGACGTCGCCCAATCCCTATCTCGAGCTCGATCGGCGCGACATCCAGACGCCGGGGGCACTGATTAACCCTGCTTACATGACTCGGCAGGTCCACGAGCTCGGCGCCAATGACGGCGGGGTGCTGGGCCACATCACCAGCCTCAAGCCGATCCGCCCACAAAACGCCGCTGACACTTGGGAGACCGTGGCCCTGAAGCGCTTCGAACGGGGCGCAACGGAGCACAGCTCACTCGAGGTGCTCGCTGGCGTGGACTACCTGCGCCTGATGAAACCGTTGCTAACCGAGCGTGCGTGCCTCAAATGCCACGCGGCGCAGGGGTATTCGCTCGGCGATGTCCGCGGGGGGATCAGCGTGGCGATTCCCATGGCACCGCTGCGCGCTATCGAGCAGACCAGTCGCCACAGCTTGATACTCTGGCATGGTGTGCTCTGGCTATTGGGTCTGGCGGGCATCGGTATTTGGAGACGCACCGCGGGCAGCCGGGAGCGCGAACGGCGAATGTCCCAAACCGCGCTACTCGAGCACGCCGAACGCTTCGAGAAGATGTTCGCGCGCCACGACGCCGTCATGCTGCTGATCAATCCACAGACCGGGAAGATCGTCGACGCGAACGCAGCGGCGGCACGCATGTACGGCTACTCGCGTGACGAGCTGAGTGCGCTGACCATCTTCGACATCAACCAGCTGTCCACCGAAGAGGTGGAGGCCGAGATGCGCAATGCGATGGAGCAAAACGTGAACTGCTTCGTCTTTCCGCATCGACTCGCCAGCGGCGAGATCCGCACCGTGGAGGTGCACTCCACGGCCATCGCCGTCGGGCAAGAGACGCTCCTGTTTTCCATCGTCAACGACATCTCGGACCGTGTGCAGGCCGAAGCAGACCGGACACAGCTCGAGCAGCAACTGCGGCAATCCCAGAAAATGGAGGCGATTGGCCAGCTTGCTGGCGGCGTTGCACACGACTTCAACAACTTGCTGACCGCGATCTTGTGCAACTGTGACCTCGGTGGTGATGGTCTGCCCCCCCAGCATCCAGCGGCCCAGAGTCTGGCAGAGATCAGAGGGGCCTCAGAGCGCGCAGTCTCTTTGACGTCCCAGCTGCTCGCGTTCAGCCGCAAGCAGTTGCTTCAGCCCCGCACGATCAACCTCAACAACATCGTCGGCGAATTGGACAAGCTCCTCGGACGACTGCTCAGCGAGGATATCGAGCTCGAGACTGTTCTCGATCCCGAGCTGGGCCTGGTCCACGTCGATCCTCGTCAGCTGGAGCAAGTGATTCTGAATCTTGCGGTCAACGCGCGGGACGCCATGCCCGACGGCGGCGTCTTGACCATTTCGACTGCGAATGTCGAAGCAACAACGGCCGATGAGACGAGCGCCGGCCTTCGCGTGATGGTGGCGGTAGCGGACACGGGCTGCGGAATGAGCGAAGAGGTTCGGAGCAAGATCTTCGAACCGTTCTTCACCACCAAGGGGCGAAGCAGGGGAACGGGCCTTGGCTTGTCCACGGCCTACGGTATCGTTCAGCAGAGCGCTGGGGACATTCAGATCGAGAGCGAGGTAGGCCGGGGGACCACCCTTCGCGTGCTGCTGCCTCGGGTCACCGAAGCGGCACCAGACTCGGCAAGAGCCCAAGCGATTTCGCAGAGGTCCGAGCCTGAGCGCGGTTCTAACACCATCCTGGTTTGCGAGGACGACGAGCGGGTTCTGGACGTGACCGCCACCACGCTTCGAAAGGCCGGCTATACGGTACTAACCGCTGAAAACGGTGAGGCCGCCATACGACTCGCTGACGAGCATACCGGCATGATCGACCTATTGCTTACCGACGTTGTGATGCCAGGAGCCAGCGGAAAAGCAGTCGCGGACGCCCTGACAGCGCAGCGACCAGAAATCGCCGTCATCTTCATGTCTGGCTACACCGACGACGTGATTGGACACCATGGCGTGCTGGAAGAAGACACGTGTTTCATCCAAAAACCATTCTCCCCGCAGGAACTGGTCGGGCGGGTCGCGGGGCTACTGAGCAAGAGCGAAGAGGCCCGACCGCGTCGCGGACCCTCCTAGCGAGCAGGCAAGCCACCCCCGACCGCTAGGTGACCGTCAGCGCACGGGTCCACTTCATCGGCGCACTGGTCGAGTCCAGGGGGCGCACTTCGAGCGAGAGTAGCTCTCGGCCAGGCTCCGGGCCTGCGACACCATGCAGCTCGAGCAGGATGTGGGTGGGCTCCAGCAAGTCGGAGGCGACCTGTTTTTGTGCCGGATTGCGCGGCTTCGGGTCAAGGGGATAGATCAAGCCCTGAGGTAGCTCGACATCGGGCGTGCTCGCCACCTGCGCGCCCCCCTCAGAAGCGCGGAAGGGCACTTCGAGCGCGCCGATACGTACACACTCGAGCGCAATGGTTGCGAGCGCTGGACCCGTTGCCGTCACCAAGATGCCAGCGCCCGCACCGCCCACGCTGCGAACCATCAGCTCCATGCTGAACGCCGAGCCGGCCTCCACCGTCCAAGCGGGCATGGAGTAGCCCACTGGAAAACCCAAGGCTGTCGATCCTTTTGCACGCTCGGGGAAGTAATTGCCTTGGGCTTTTTCCACGTCGGCAGCCCGTTTCGCAACTCGAATCTGATTGGCGTAGTCCACTTGGCCGACGATGGACAGCCGCCCAGTCTTGGTGATGCGTCCCAACAGTAGGTCTTCTTCGTTGGCCACGGCAAAACCATTGCCATCAGCGGAAACCGCAGACGCAACCGGTGTGAAACTGATGCTCTTGCGGGCCCCGCGGGCCAGCGATTCGTCCAACAACGCAAGCTTGTCATCGTCACCACTGGTCAGCACGCGCTCGCCAACCTGAACAGCAGGCGGGCCGCCACGCTGCACGACCTGCTGCGCCAAGACTTCCCCCTTCTCGGTGAGCATGTGCGCCGATACCTGCACCCCTTGCTCGATCACGGTGACCAGCGCGCCCTGTTTTGTGGGCTCGGCATAGATCCGACGCTCTTCCGAAGGCGCGAAACGCAACACGAAGTCCACGGTCGTGCTTCGCGGCCGGCAGACAGCGACAATTCCCGACTCACTGGAGGCAACTGCAGCACCCCAGCGGTTGGCCCCAAAGCTGGGAAGGGCACCATCGCCCACCGCAAATGCGTCCTGCGGCAGCTCGGCGGGCGCATCAGGATCGATCAAGGTCGGCGCAGGCATGTCGTTTGGCTCGAGAGAAACCTCGGTTTCCCAAACGTCGTTGGAGGTCTCCGGCAACGGCCCTTTGCCGATGAGCAGCTCTCCGGAGCGCCACACTAGGGCCGCGAAATCGTCCTTTGAGAGAGCAACAGCGTCGATCGCGGCGAGCTTGTGCAGCGCAGAGGTGTGGTCAGTACCGTCCGGCGAGATCACCAACAGGCCGTCCTGTCGGAGGTCGCTTACCTTCGGTCCCAGGCGAGTAGACTGGGCACTGGGCGCGGCCTTGGGCTTCCAGCGCACCAACCCGCTTTCGGCACGAAGAACAACCCCCTTGCCGTCCGTAAACAAGCGCATCGCGCTAGGTTGCCACAACCGACAGCTGAGCGCACCCCATCGGCAACAGCATCACCTACCTCCGCCCTCGAGCTAACTCGTGGCTGTGGGTCGCTGCGCGAGGTAGAAACTCAGCTATGGCTCGCCTCAATCGCGTCGAAATGCTGGCAATGAACAACGCACCACGCCGCTGGATGCAGCGCAATTTCGAATTGCCCCGCCTTCAGCGCATGCTGAGCCGCGCTAACGTCGACCTACACGGAACGCGCATCCTCGATGCGGGCTGCGGCTCGGGCTACTCGACCCAGCTTCTCGAGAGACAGTTCTCGCCGCGTCGCCTGGTCGGCTTCGATTTCATGCCGGAGCAAATCGCCCTGGCCAAGGAGCGCAGCTATTCCTGTGCGGAGTTGCGGGTTGGGGATGTCACAGCCATCGACGAGCGGGACGCAAGTTTCGACGCGGCTTTCGTGCTGGGCATTCTGCACCATGTTCCGGGTTGGCGGATGGGTCTGCGCGAGCTTGCGCGCGTGCTCGGTGCCGGCGGGGTGTTGTTGATCGAAGATCTGCACGGCCGCTTCATCGATTTCATGGATCGCTTCTTTCGCACAGCTCACCCACCCGAGGCTCGCTTCGACTGGCCTACCTTTCGAGCTGGCATCGAAGATGCCGGCCTGACAATCGTGCAGGAGCAGCATCTGGCGTTGTCTGCGATCGGTATGTTCCTCTGTCGCAAAGACAAATGAGGGGTAGAATCAGGCCATGAGCAGCAACAAGGCTTTGCCAAGAGCGATAGCGCTTTTGGCCGCCGCGACGCTCGGCGCGCTGTTCATCGCGTGTCCCGACCGCGAGGCGCTCATTGAGATTACACCGGCCGGTATCGAGCAGATACGGAGCGCCTGTTTCGAGCATTGTGAGCCCGATACTGGCTGCTGCCGCCTGCCAGATGGGGGAGCCGCCGTCTTCCCCAAAACGGAACCGATTTCCATCAACTTCCGACTCGTCCTGGTCGACACCACCGAGTACGCCAACGGTGGCCTGCCGAAATCAGCGTTGCGCGACCACTCGAAGTGCATCCCAATGGCATTCCCGTGCACCCTCGCAGACGGTGGTGGTCCGCGACGGTGCTTCGCCGAATCGATCAATAGCGCCCTCGAAGACGAGCTTGGTAGCGGAATCGGCTTCGATGGGCTCAAGCATCCGGACGATGTCTCGCTGTTCATGTCACTTCATGATCCTGACAGTGGCGCAGGCTGCACGAAGGACAACTTCTTCGGCTGTGCTGCGCTCGGTCAACATGCTGCCGAAACCTACGACATTGCTTGCGCATCTTGCTTGGGCAGCCACAGTACCGATGGGCCAGCCGAGAGCTGCCTGAGATCCCCTTGTTTTGCGCGCGTTTGCTACGATGTCTTGGCCAAGAACCCCGAGCTGAGCGGCCCTTGACCCGAAACTCCTCGCGCCGGCGGTCGTAGTAGTTGGCAAACGACCAAACAGCAGGGATTATGCTCGCCATCAGCGAAGAATCAGCCGTCGACGTCGGCTCCACAGAACCAGAAACCAACTCAGCTCGACCAGCCAGCGCGCCCGGCACGCGGGCCCGCCGCTGGGCCTTGACGCTCCTCGGCGCGCTTCTGCTCGCTCAGGGTGTTGGCAAGCTGCTCGACGTCGGAGGCTACATTGCAGCTCTCGGCGCCTTCGATGCTTTGCCTGTCGCAGCCAACGGGTCGCTGGCCATCATCTGGCTCGCGGTGGAAATCAGCGCAGGGGTGGGCTTGCTCATCGCCGGGCTGGCCAAGCAGCCGCCGCGCCCTTTGTCATTCATCGCCGCAGCGCTTGGGGTGCTCACTGCGGTGGGCTACGCTGCGGTCACCACTCAGGCATATGTGCGCGGGCTCGAAGTCGCCAATTGCACCTGCTTCGGCGTGTATCTCGCGCAGCGTCTCTCTTGGTTCGTGCTGCTCCAAGACGCTTACATGCTCCTGTATACCGGGCTGATGGCAAAGAAGACCCACGCATGGCTCAGCACCTGATCCAATCCGCGGACAGCTCCGCGCCCGTTGCGCGCAAGGTGATCAAGACCACCACCAGCGTTTGCCCCAGTTGCCTGACCAAGGTACCCGCAACGGTCAGCGAAGAGCAGGGTGAAGTCATCATGCTCAAACGCTGCCCGACCCACGGCGAGCAACGCGTGCTGGTCGAGTCCAATCCCGACTTCTATTGGCACGCCGACGCCGCCGGTAAGGGCTGCGGGCCAGGCGGTTGTCTCTTCAACCACAGCTGCACGCTCATTTTCGAGATCACCGAGAAGTGCAATCTCAGCTGCCCGACTTGCTTTTCGGCCTCCTCGCCAGAGCAGCAGTACTTCCTGCCACTCGAACGCTTCAAGCAACAGCTCGACTGGTTGCTCGAGCATGGCAAGCAAGACGCCGACATCATGCAGCTGTCGGGCGGGGAGCCCACCCTACATCCCGACCTCGAAGCAATGGTCGAGTACGCGTTCGAGCGGGGCCTCAAGAAGGTCTATGTCAACACCAACGGTGTCCTGCTCGGTAAGGACCCACGCTTGGCCGAGCGGCTCGGAAAATGGGCGGGACGGCTACAGATCTACCTGCAACTCGACGGCTTTCGCGATCAGACCTACGCGCAGATCCGCGGGGCGAGCGGACTGGCAAGCATCAAGAAGACGGCCATCGAGAACGCACTCAGCCATGGCATCTATGTGCTGCCCGTGGTGACGATGACCCGCGGGGTCAATGCCGACGAGGTGGGCGCACTGCTGCAGCTTGCGCTCGACAAGCATCCGCTGATGAACACGGTGATTCTGCAACCAGCCATGTATGCGGGTCGCTACGACAACGATCAGACGATGCGACGCATGACGACGGGCGATGTCATCGACGCGGTCGAGCAACAAACGCAAGGCATGTTCAATCGCGCAGACTTCGGCCCGATGCCTTGCTCGCATCCCAACTGCTTCGTGTTCGCCGTAGGGGTGAAGCGCGAGGGAAAGCTCATGCCCATCTCACGCTACTTCCCCGACTTCGAATCTTGGGGCGAGCCAGGAGTGGCGGACCGAATTGCACGCTTCAGTGACAAGATGCCGCAGAACCTGATGGAAGTACTCGCTGAGGACGATGAGATGGTGGACTCGATGCTAGATTTGCTGGCGTCGGACGACAGCAACATCGACTGGAGCGATTACCGCAATTTCTTCCTGGTCGGTATCAAGCCCTTCATGGACCAGCACACCTATGACCAAGACCGCGTCGACAAATGCTGTGTCCACGTGGTTGATCGCGAGGGGTTGCCGGTGTCGCTCTGTGAATACAACACGCTGCGCCGGCCGCGAGGCATACAGTGAGAGTACAGCTTCTCGGGGGGTTTCTAGGCGCCGGCAAGACGACGGCGATCCGAGCGCTCGCTTCACTGCTCGCTGCGCGCGGCGAGAAGGTGGCAGTGGTGACCAATGACCAGGGCGATGCATTGGTCGATACGGGGCTCTGCGAAGAGGTCGCCAGCCACCTGAGCGAAATCGGCGGCGGCTGCTTCTGTTGCCAGTACGGCGATCTGGAAGAAGCGCTCGAAGAGGCGCGCAGCTCGGGCGCCACGGTCGCTTTGGCGGAAGCCGTTGGCAGCTGTACAGACTTGGTCGCTACGGTGCTCAGCCCGCTGGCTGAACGAAAAGCAGAAGCACTGCGACTAGCGCCCCTTTCTGTGCTCGTCGATCCCTATCGTGCACGTGACATAGAGGCTGGCGCCTTTCCCGAGGACGTGCGCTACTTGTTTCGCAAACAAATCGAAGAAGCTGACGTCGTCGTGCTCACGCGGGCCGATCTCGATCCACCCGACGTCGAACCCTTCATCCGCTCCATCCGACCCGAAGCGTCCATCGTACGGGTGTCGTCGAGCAGCGGTGACGGCGTCGACCGCTGGCTCGCTACCATGCCGGAGACGCTGGCCCGACCGCTCGACATCGACTACGACCGCTACGCTGCAGCCGAGGCGCTGCTTGGCTGGGCCAACGGGCGCGTGGCCGTGCACGCCGACCAGCCCTTCGCGCCGCGCGAGGCGATCGAGCGCTTCTTTGCTGCTTTTGCCGACGATCCGGTCGCACATCTGAAGATCTTGGTACAGGATCCGGCAGCGGGATCGGCCAACTTGGTACGCCGTGGAGCCAAGGCAGAGCTGCACCTCGATTCTCTGCCCAGCCAAACTGACCACCTCATGCTGACCGTCAACGCTCGCATCGCGATGACGCCTAGCGAGCTCGAGCCGAAGCTGAAGGAGGCACTCGCCAAAGCCGTGCCCGGCGCTCGCATCGCCTGGTCAGAGCTGGAGTGCTTCAAACCAGGGCGACCCGTACCGGTTCACCGCTACGCCAAGCGCACTGAGCCAACCGACGACGCAAGCTGCTGCGCGCTCTTCTACGAGCGGCCCGATGTTCGCTACCTGCTGGGTGAGTCATTCCACCCGGGCGGCAGCAAGCTCACGTTGGAGCTCGCCGGTCAGCTCGAGCTCACCGAGGGCGCCCGAATTCTCGATGTGGCCAGCGGCCGCGGCGCCAGTTTGAAAGCGATCATGAAACAGTACTCCGTCAGCGCGGTGGGGATGGATTTTGCCGCGGCGCCCGAGTCGGATAATCCAAAGCTGGAGCTGATCCGAGGCGATGCCCACGACATTCCTTTCGACAGCGAGCGCTTCGATGCGGCGATCTGCGAGTGCGCGCTGTCAACCTTCGCCGATCAACCGCGGGCGCTCGCAGAAGCGTTTCGCGTCCTGCGCCCCGGCGGACGACTCGCCGTCTCGGACATGCTGGCCAACGGCCCCATTCCAGAGGAGCTCGCCGGTTGGGTGCACGTGGGCACTTGCTTGAGCCACGCCCGGTCGCTCAGCGACTACGCAGCCCTGCTCGAGGCCGCCGGGTTCGAGATTCTCTGCACCGAAGAAAGCAGCTGGGCGCTGCGCGAAATGCTCGGCGGTATCAAGCGAAAGCTCGTCGCTGCAGCGCTCGGCAAGGCCACCGGGGCGATTGGGGACGGGATTGAGCTCGACATCAAGAAGGGCCGCAATGCAATCCGACAAGCCGAAGCTGCAATGCGCGATGGTGTCGTAGGCTACGGCTACTTGATCGCTCGCAAACCCAACACTCGAAGTTGAGCGACACACACATGTACGACCTCATCGTGATCGGTGGCGGTTCGGCGGGCTTGACTGCCGCGACCATCGGGGGACACGTCGGCGCCAAGACACTACTGGTGGACAAGAAGCGCCTCGGCGGTGACTGCACCTACTATGGCTGTGTCCCGTCCAAGGCGCTCATCAAGTGTGCC
>CAZRGL010000471.1:0-9047 GCA_964599485.1 uncultured Polyangiaceae bacterium | reverse complement strand
GCCCCGCGGTACGTATGAGCGGCACGACGGTGAGCGGGCGGCTGCCGCCCGAGATCATCCGGCGTATCGTGCGACAGCAAATCGGTCGCATTCGGGCCTGCTATCAGCAAGCGCTCAACCGCTCTCCGCAACTGAGTGGACGCCTCGTAACGCGCTTCGTGATCGGGCGGGACGGCAAGGTGAGCAACGCCGGCGTGACTGGCAGCCTGGGTAACGCTGCGGTCAGCCGCTGCGTCGTGCGTGCCATCTCTGCGATGACCTTCCCGCGACCCGCAGGGGGAATCGTCACGGTCTCCTACCCCTTCGTGTTCTCACCCAACAACAGCGCCCCGAGCCGTCCTGGCGCCTCTGGCTCGGCCGTGGCTTCCGTTGCGCCCGCGCCGACGAGCATAGCCCCGTTGCCAGCGGCGCGACCGCAAACGCCCTCGCCGCCTGCCCCTGATGCGCCCAAAGCAGCCAACCCATATCGAGGTCAGCTGGCAAGCATCATGCGCGCCATCGCCGAAGGGCGCGCCACGCACGCCCTCGAAGACGCCCAAGCTTGGCAAGCCAAAGCGCCTGGCGATGTGCTCGCGCTGACCGCACTTGGGCAAGCCCTGCAAGCCGTTGGCAAGCCGTCATGGGCGGCGCGCGCATACGGCTCGATCATCGATCTGTTTCCCAGTCGGGTTGATCTGCGCCGCTACGCTGGGGGGCGTCTCGAAGCCCTCAGCCACAAGGCCGCTCAAAGGATCGCGCTGGACACGTATGCCAAAGCTGCAAAGCTGCGACCGGATCACCCCAGCGGTCACCGTCTCTACGCCTTCGCCTTGCTCAGGCAAGGCCAATACGGCAAGGCCTACGACGCATTGGTGGCTGGCTTGAAGAAGGGCAGCCGCGGGCGCTCGGCGGCTGCCCGTTCGGTGCTCCTCGCCGATCTGGGTTTGCTCGGCGCTGCTTGGCTGCGCGCAGAGCCGAGCAAACGTCAACACATCATCAACAAGTTGGCCGAGCAGAATGCGAAAATTGCTTCCAAACCGTCACTACGTTTCGTCCTGAGTTGGGAGACCGACACCAACGACGTCGACCTACACGTCTACGATGCCGAAGGGGGACATGCGTCCTACGCAAGCAAGAGCTTGGCCAGCGGCGGCCGGTTGCACGGCGATGTCACCAACGGCTACGGACCCGAGCTGTTCGAGATCGTGGGCAAGAAGCGATCCCGTGGCTACCGGCTGCAAGCCCACTACTATTCGCGTGGCCCGATGGGCTACGGCATGGGCAAAGTGCAAATTGTCGAGCACGACGGCAGTGGAAAACTGAGCTTCGACGAGCGCCCCTTCGTGGTCATGGTTGACCGTGCCTTCGTGGATCTGGGCAGTTTTGGTGACTACAAACGACTCGCAAAGCTCACGCAGTAACCACTTTTCTGCTCACGCTGGTAGCCTCTCTGCCAGCGGCGAATGGCTGGCTTAGACAACAATCCCGAAGAGACACTTCCGGCAGCGACCGACGAGAGCGCTGATGGTCCCATCGAGGAAGAGGCGCCGCTGGCAACCGGCTACATGATTGACCACTTCCGCATCATGCGGCTCATCGGTCGGGGCGGCATGGGGCAGGTCTTCTTGGCGCGCGACGTACAGCTCGGCCGCCGCGTGGCGCTCAAGCTCATCAACCCAAAGCTCATCGGCTCGGGCAAGATGGTGGAGCGCTTTCTGTTCGAGGCCAAAGCGACCGCGCGGTTCAGCCACCCCAACATCGTCACGGTCTACAGCGTGGGCATACACAAGGAGCGCCCTTACGTCGCGCTCGAATACCTGAGCGGTGACACCCTGCGCGCGCGGTTGAGTGAAGGAATCGTCAGCTGGCAAGAGGCAGCGCGCATCGGCGTGGCTTCTGCCGACGCTTTGGCCGAAGCGCATCGTCACGGTATCCTGCATCGCGATCTCAAACCGGCCAACATGATCATCGGCAACGATGGCCGCTTGCGCATCGTTGACTTTGGGCTCGCCAAGCAGGTCGCCAGCTCTGGACCGTTGAGCGTCCCGGTCTCTTCCGTCCCAGCTACCCGCTTGGTCGAACGCCAAAGCGCGCAAGGGCTCAAGGGCACCCCCGCTTACATGGCGCCAGAGCAGTGGCTGGACGCGACCTGCAGTGACAAGACGGACGTTTGGGCCTTGGGCGTGATCCTCTTCGAGCTGCTCACCGGTGAGCGGCCATTTACCGGCGGCTCACTCGGATCCTGGGCGGTAGCGGTATGCGCACCAGAACCGGCCAGGCGCGCCGACAGCAACATCGAGCTTCCCAACACCATCGTGGACTTGATCGCGAGCTGCTTGGAGAAGGACCCAGTGGATCGACCGACCGCGCTGGAGGTGAGCGAAGCGCTCAACAGGATGCTGGGCGCCCCCGCCCTCGACGCCGCCGAGCACGAGCATCCCTTCCGCGGTTTGATGCCCTTTACGGAACGACACAGCCGCTTGTTTTTCGGGCGAAACGCCGAAATCGAGGCCTTCCTGGAGCGGATGCGCAGCTGCCCGGTGCTGCCTGTCATCGGCCCGTCCGGATCGGGCAAGAGCTCTTTTGTACGCGCCGGCGTGATGGCCCGTTTGCGGGAGCATGGCAACTGGATGGTGTTGCGTATGCGTCCGGGGCGGCGGCCTTTTCACACCTTGGCCAGCCGCCTCGCCGACAACATGAGCTCCGAGACCATCACACAGACCGTGCTGTCGCAGCAAGAAGGGGGCGCGGTTTCGTCGGCCATGCCGCCGAGCAGCGTCGACTTGGCGGTCTGCTTGCAGCACACACCACAACTTCTCAGTACCGAGCTGAGGAAGCTGGCCGAGTTTCACACCGTCAAGATAATGCTGGTGGTCGATCAGCTCGAAGAGCTGTTCACCATGGTCGACGACGCTTCCGAGCGAATCGCTTTCATGACGGCGATCTGCAGCGCCGCGGACGATCGCGCCGATCCGGTGCGGGTGGTGTTCACGGTCCGAGACGACTTCTTGGGGCGACTCGTGGTCGCTCCCCAGGTGCGCCAAGCCCTACGCGACATCACGGTACTGCAGCCGCCGGACCAAGCGGCACTGCGGCAGATCCTGCGGGCGCCTGTCGAAGCGTTGGGCTACAGCTACGAAACAGATGCGCTGGTAGCAGCGTTGGTGCTGGCGGTCAGAGGCGAGCCAGCTGGCTTGCCGCTACTGCAATTCGCCGCCCACAAGCTGTGGGAGCAGCGCGATCAAGAGCGCAAGCTGTTGCTCCGCTCAGCTTACGACCAAATGGGCGGAGTCGCTGGCGCCCTGGCGAGCCACGCCGACGGTGTGCTCGATAGCCTCGCTCCTGGTCAGGGTCGGGTCATGCGGCACTTGATGGTTCGCATGGTGACGGCGGAGCGAACGCGCCGCATCATCAGTCGTGCCGACGCGGTCGAGGGTTTGGAGGATGAGGCGGAACAAGTACTCATGCGGCTGGTCGAAGCGCGCTTGGTGACCGTGCGCCGCTCGCGCGGCGAAGCCGATGGTATTGAGCAAACGCTGGTCGAGTTGGCCCACGAATCACTGATCGAACGTTGGACGACGTTGGCCCGTTGGCTCGATGAGTCCCGCGAAGAGCTGGCCATGCTCGAAGAGGCAGCGCAAGCCGCACAGCGTTGGGACAAACGAGGACGGCGCGAGGACGAGCTTTGGCAGGGCGAGGGGTTGCGTGAGGCGCTGAGGATGCTCAAGCGCACGACGCTGGGCTCACCGGCCCTGATCGAGAGCTTTCTCGCAGCCGGAGAGAAGCGCGAGCAAAAGCTGGCTATTCGCCGACGCCGAGCCCGCCGAGCCTTGATGGGCATGCTCGGTGCGTTCGCCCTCGCGGCGGCGAGCGCGGCCATGGTGATCGCCGACAGAGGCCAGACAGCGCGCGAGCATGCCCACGAAGCGAGCAAGCAACGCGACCTGGCCAACCGACAGCGAGCCGCTGCGCTCGTCGAGGGGTCGGTGGCGGCGCTGGGACAAGGGGACCTGCTAGAGGCGCGCGGAAAGCTGCGCCTTGCGCTCGAGATCGAGGACAGCGAAGCGGCCCGGGCGCTGTGGTGGCGGCTCCAAACCAACCCGCTGCTGTGGCGGAGCCAACACGGTATGGGCATGAACGCCGTCCTTTTCTCGCCTGACGGAAAGCGCGTGGCAGCGAGCGGCAAGAGCGGCGTGGTCTATCTGATCGACACCATGACCAGAGCCGTGCAAGCACTGCGGGGTCATCGCGACCAGGTCCTCGCTGCAGCGTTCTCACCCAGCACTGCCCAGAGTGCGACCGGCACCGTACTGGCCACAGGCAGCTGGGACGGCGAGGTGAGGCTCTGGAACATCACCACAGGGCAATCGCTTGGTGTGCTGCAAGGCCACGGCGACGGCGTGCGCGGGTTGCGCTTCAGCACCGACGGACGACAACTCGCCACAGGCGTCAAGGATGGCACCATCCAACTTTGGGATCTGGGCACACGAACAGCAAAGAAGACGTGGCAGCTCGGCCGCATCCAATCTCTAGCCTTCACGCCGAGCTTGACCGTGGCAGCTGCAGGCAGCGGCGCAGACAATCACATCCACCTGTGGAATCTCGCCACCGGCAAGCAGATCCGCATGCTGAAAGGGCACAGCGCCCGCATCAACGGGTTGTGCTTCAGTCCAGACAGCAAGCTGATCGCTTCAGCCAGCGCAGACAAGACCGTGCGGCTCTGGGATGCAGAAACAGGTGCCGCGAAGGGCGTGATGGTAGGCCACCGCGCCGCAGTCATGCGCGTGAGCTATAGCCATGACGGCCAGCTTCTCGCCTCGACGGGAATGGACAAGACCGTGCGCATTTGGGACGTTGTGACGGCGAGGGAGCATGCTCTCTTGCGCGGTCACCGAGACGCAGGAAGATCCGTCGGTTTCTCTCCCGACGGCGCTCGCGTGGTCTCCGGAGGGATGGCTGGCGAGGTGCTTCTGTGGGAGCTCGAACGCGCACAGACAACCGTCTCGGGCGCGGGGCAGCCAGCCGCCAGCAAGAAGACAGCTGGCCATGATGCAGGCGTGTACGACGTGTCGTTCAGCCCCGACGGACGCGTGCTTGCGTCCAAAGGACGCGATGGCACGGTTCGGCTCTGGAACATCGCCAACGGCGTCGAGCAGCGCGTTCTTCACGGCCACGCACCCAACACTTTCGGCTTGAGCTTCAGCCCCGACGGACAACTGCTCGCAGCCAGCGGCAACGACAACAGCATCCGCTTGTACGAGCTCGCGACGGGGCAGAGCAGGCGCCCACTGTTCGGCCACAGCGAGCCGGTCATGCAGATCCGTTTCAGCCCCGACGGACAACAGCTCGCCAGCGCGGGTACGGACAACACGGTACGTCTCTGGAACGTTGCGACAGCTGTGGAGACGCACGTTCTACGTGGTCACACCGCGACGGTCTTCTCAGTGGCCTATGACCCGGATGGCAAGTCGATTGCCACGGGCGGCGCCGATCGCACACTGAGGATTTGGGACCGGGCCAATGGCAAGCCAAAGCACGTGCTGCGCGGCCATGAAAAAACCGTCGGGGGGCTCGCATTCAGCCCCAACGGTCGTTTGTTGGCATCGGGGGCAGGCGACTCGACCGTGCGGCTCTGGGACATGAGCGTGACGCCACCAGCCGCAGCCTCGCCGGCTGTGCTCGGCCGACAAGGAAGAGTTTACGGCGTCGCCTTCCACCCAGAGGGCGAGCACGTCGGCGCCTCGAGCTCGGACGGTGTTGCGCGCATTTGGACCCTGAAGACGGGCCAGCCCCGACCGCTTCAGGGCCACCGTGACGAGGTCAACAACATTGCCTTCAGCCCTGACGGAAAACTGGCTGCGACGGCGGGTGATGACAACACTGTGCGGCTTTGGACCACCTCCAGCGGGCGTCCTTTTTGGAACGCGCCGTTGCTGCTGAGCAGCCGAGGATCTCAATCACAAGTGTGGCTGTTGTCGCATCGTGGCTGGCGAGCGCTCGACCAAAGCGCTGCCGCCTCCGCCACCAAACCCACCCTTGGACCCAACGCTCGCAAGCGCATCGAGCACGATGCGCGGTTGGCTTCACAAGCCCAAGGAGCGCCACAGCTCGTGTGTTTGCTCACGCACGACGACAAGGTCGAGCTTTGGGATCTGGATGCCGACCGCCAGCTTGCCCATAAGCGCCTCGCGAGCGTCGGCCAGCTGCTCGCCTTCGAGGCCGGTTGCTTGGCGCGCGCGAAAGCAAAAGCGTACTGGTTCAAGGCCAACAGCACCGTTGTCGAGCTCGCCGACGCAGGGGTAACCGCTGTTGGACTGGCCAAGCCGGACATGTTGGTGGCCGCCGGAAGCAAGATCCTACGCTTCAGCAGCAAGGCTGGAAGCTCGAATGAAACGCTCCAACCGAGCCAGCGTTTCGCAGCCTCACAAGGGGCTACGGCCATAGCGCGCATCGGCAAAGAAGTCGTCGGCGGTTACCCCGACGGTAGCATCGAGCAACTCAACTCGGTGGCAGCGAGCGCTTCGTCTTTTCCGTTCGAGCACGCCCCATCTTCGGCGGTGCTGAGTCTTCTCGAGGGGCCGCTCGGCACGGTCATCGCCGGCTACGCCAACGGAGCGCTCGGCGTATGGTCGATGCGCGACGGCAAGCGACTGGCCCACGCACGCCTCCACGGGCCGGTCGTCCATCTGCTGCTACGCCAACGAAAGCTCTATGCTGCATCCGAGCTCGGCAGCGCATTGGTGTGGGACTTAGGCGACTTCTACCGCGACCGCTGCGGATTGCTACGCGAAGTGTGGAGTCAAGTCCCCGTGGTCTGGCATGAAGGTCACGCCGCCGCGCAACCGCCGCCCAAGCAGCACCCCTGCGCGCAGTGAACACGTCATCAAGTGAAAACGTAATCGGATGCAAGCGCTGCATCCGACCGCCCGGCCCAAACCACGACCACGCACACCCGCACAGGTGCCCGCTCGCACCCGACCTGCGAAAACAAGAACGTCGCCGTTCTCGCCGGCCCTAACCCGGATTTTTCGCCAAGCGATTTGTCACCAGACCGAGAACGCGGTCGAAGGGTGCGTGCGCCAGCCTGCCAAAAAGCTCGTGTGAGCCGAGGCGGGCACGGCCCAATTGGGGTGAAGAGACGCCACAAAGTAGCCGTGCAAGTGCGCGCGGCTGGGCCAACACCGTGGCGTAACGCTCGCGGCCGCGCAGCGCATCGACCTCATCCCACACCTCATCGTCGATGAAGACCGCGGGACGCTCGGGCATGCGCGCTGCGCCGTCGCCGTCCAAACACCGCGTGCAATGCCCGCAAGGCTTCTCGAGGGGCTCCCCAAAATGCGCGCCTAGACTCGAGACCTGGCAACCATCGTGACAGACCAGGTTGATCACCTGCCCGAGCCGCCCAATCTCGGCGGCTTCGCGGGTCAACATACGGCGGTGCAAGTCAGCTCTGACGAGCGCATCGGCATCATCCGGCCTGCGGAGCAACCGATAACGGTGCCTCACGCCTTGGGCGCGAACTTCGAGCATGCCCTGATCGTTGAGGTAGTCGAGACACGTGATGATTCGCTTGCGCGTTGTGCCGATGATGGCAGCGGCTTGTTCGACATCGAGCGAGAACCAAAGACGTGCTTTGCGAGCCTGACTCAACACTGCACGCACGAAGGATCTCCGTTCGCCTGAGAACAGGGCCAGGATTTCGGCAGAGCTCATCAGCGCTTTGAACCGATATCCTTGATAAAACGGCGTGCCACCCTCGAGGTAGCCCTCGAGCTCCAAGTAGGTCAGCAAGGTCCGCACCACGAGCGGACGGATGTCGTGGCTCGTCGCCAGCTCGCGGTAGCTCACGTCCTTCACCTGGCCCGTCTCGGTGGCGAAGATCTCTGCCACCAAATTCGCAACCGCTTCGACGCTGGGCGTATCGCCATAAACGAAGTTCTCGAGCACGTTGAGATCTTCGGCGCAGACAAACATCTCACACACTGAGGGCTGAGAATCGCGACCCGCGCGGCCTATTTCCTGAGAGTAGTTCTCGAGGCTCTTGGGCAAGTTGTAATGGTAGACGTAGCGAATGTCGGCCTTGTCGATGCCCATCCCGAAGGCAATGGTCGCAACGACGATCGCTTGCTGGCCCCGCATGAACCACTCTTGAACCCGGGCCCTCCGCTCGGGGTCCATGCCAGCGTGATAAGCCTCGGCAGCAAACCCCGCCCTGCTGAGACGCCCCGCCACTTGCTCGGCGGTTCGCTGCAAGGTCACATACACGATGGCAGCGCCGGCGGGACGCTCCCTCAAGCGACCCACCAGTAGCTCATCCCGCTCATCAGACGCGACCACGTTGGTCCGCAGCGTGAGGTTGGACCGGTAGAAGGTCGTGCGCAGCGCGCAGTCGGGCGCAATCTCAAATTGCTCACAAATATCTTCGAGCACGCGCTCGGTCGCTGTCGCCGTGAGCGCGAGCACCCGCTCAGCACCATGACGACGGGCGAAGCCCGCCAGCTTGAGATAGTCGGGTCGAAAGTTGTGCCCCCATTCGGAGATGCAGTGGGCCTCGTCGACGGCGAACAGGGCTAGCGCAGTATCGCCAATGGCCTGCCGAAATCGTTCGTTTGCAAATCGCTCCGGCGCTACGTAGAGCAGCTTGAGCGAGCCGCAGCGTACGTCGTTCATCACCGCGCGCACCTCGTCAGCGCTCAGACTCGAATCGAGCCGCTTGGCACGGATGCCGCGGGCTGTCAGCGCGTCGATCTGATCTTTCATCAGCGCGATGAGCGGCGAGACGACAAGCGTCAACCCGTCCATCATCAGCGCGGGCAGCTGATAGCAGAGCGACTTGCCGCCCCCGGTCGGAAACACCGCAGCTGCGGAGCGCCCCGCCAACAATTGCGCGATGACTTCGCGCTGGCCTGGCATGAACGTTTCGAACCCGAAGTGCTGCCGCAAGCTGCTGCTGATTTCGTCGCTCACTCAACTACTTTCGCCATAGCTTCATGGTCCCTGGGGCGGGGTCTATCCCTGAGAGATCCCCTCATACCTACACCCACACCTGTTCGTTATGAGCGAGGATT
>CAZRGL010000470.1:0-9051 GCA_964599485.1 uncultured Polyangiaceae bacterium | reverse complement strand
TCTCGTTGGTCTTCTTCTTCTGTTTCTTCTTCTACGCTGGGTTCTGCTTGGGTGCTTTCTTCTTCTTTTCCTTCTTCTTCTTTGGGGCAGCCTTCTTCTTTGGGGCAGCCCTCTTCTTCGCAGTCTTCTTTGCAGCCATCTGTAGGACCTCCTGTTCGGCCACCCCACATGAGCGCAGGGCAACAGATGTTGCACGACGTATAGTGCCATCTATGGCACGTCGTCAACATAAATCGACACGTTGTACAATCAGTGACTTGTTCCATCGCCCGCAATGTGTATTGGGCCGCAGAGCGGTCTGCTGTTGGCACAGCGCCTACTTCGCCGATTTGTTTTCGTGATTGACATGTCGCTGGGCCCGTGCATGCGGTCAGACGCACTTGTCAGGTGCCCCCGTCGTCGCTAGCGTTTCGCGCACGATGAGACCGTTGTTGCAAGCATGGTTGTCGCTTCTTTTGCTGCCACTCATTGCGCTCAGTTTTGCTGGCTGCGGCTACTCGGAAGAGGAGTGGCGCGGGAAGCTTCGTGAAATCGACAACCTCAAGCAGCAACTCTCGGCCGAAGAGGCCCAGAACAAGAAGTTTCAGAGCGAGCTGGACGATGCGCGCGCCAAGGTCGAGCAGCTCAAACGTCAATTGGCTGCGGCTGGCGTGGACGTCGCCAACCTCAAGAAGAACGTCGAGGAGCAAGCGCGGGCACTCGAGGACTACAAGCGGCGCGCCGCCCAGCTCGAACGCATCAAGCAGCGTTTCGAGCTACTCAAAGCCAAACTCCAAGGGCTCACCAAGCTGGGTCTCAAGGTGGTCGTCCGCAAGAACCGAATGGTCATCCAGCTTCCTGGTGATGTGCTCTTCGACTCCGGCCGCGAAACGCTCAAGAAGTCAGGCGAAAACATCCTCAAGCAAGTTGCCGCTGTGATCCACCGTGACGGCGGCTTGATGACTCGGGATTTTCAGGTCGCGGGTCACACCGACAACAAGCCCTATCGGCTTGGGGTCTTCAAGGACAACTGGGGCCTGAGCGTCATGCGCGCACGGGAGGTGCTTGCCTTCCTCATCAAACCAAAAGGAAAAAAAGGGGGCGGGCTCAATCCAGAGCACTGGTCAGCGGCAGGGTACGGCGACACCGACCCGGTGGCAGACAACAACACCAGCGAGGGCCGCCAAATCAACCGACGTTGCGAGCTGGTAGTGCTACCCAAGCTCGAGGAAATGCTCGATCTCAAGTCCTTGACCAAGTGACGTCTCGCGAGCCCTAGCGAGAAGATCGACGCCAGCAGTGACACCAATGCGGGTCGCCACCATCGACATCGGCACCAATTCGGTGCTCCTGCTAATCGCCGAATTGCGGAAGAGCGGCGCCCTTCACCCGCTGCTGGAACGCGCCACCATCACGCGCCTCGGCGAAGGGGTTGATGAGAAAGGCGCACTCGGCGACAACGCGAAAACCCGTACGCTTTCGTGCCTGAAGGAGTACGCGCAGCTGATTTCTGAGCACGACGTAGACCGAATCGGAGCGGTCGGCACCAGCGCCATGCGAGACGCTGGCAGCGACGACTTCTCGCGCCAGGTCGAACAGGTACTCGGGGCTCCGCCAGAGGTCATTTCGGGCCAGCGCGAAGCACTCTTGACCTTCGACGGGGCGCTCGCTGGCCTAGAGCCCGACGGAATCATTGCGGTGTTTGATATCGGCGGGGGTAGCACGGAAATCATCGTCGGCGCCCGCCTCGGCCCATCTGGGGCCTCGCTCAAGCGCGCGGTGAGCCTCGACGTCGGCAGCGTTCGGCTGACCGAACGGTACATCAAGAGCGACCCTCCGACGCCAGATGAGCTGACTGCGATTCGTCGAGAAGTGCGGGTGGCGCTCCGCAAGGCCCCATCCCTAGCCGGGCGCCCTCTGGTTGGCGTGGCAGGTACGGTCACCACCCTGACAGCCTTCGTGCACGAGGTCGTCCCCTACGATCCTCGGATGGTGCACGGTGCAATTTTGTCCCGACAGTCACTCGGTGAGGCGATTGACACCCTCAGCACCAGCACTATCGAGCAACGCCGAGCATTGCCGGGCATCGAGCCAGCACGTGCGGACGTCATCGTCGCAGGTGCGCTGGTCGCCGACGAGATTTGTGCGGCGGCCGAGGCCGCTCGGCTGGTGGTTTCTGACCGTGGCGTGCGCTGGGGGTTGGCGAACGAGCTGACTCAAACAGTCGAGACAATGTAGGTCAATGTGGTCACGCGGCGCGCGACCTGTCGCGCGCATCGCACCGCGTCATAAAAAAAACCTACGCGTTCGCTGCAGTTAGCGAGTGCCTTTTGCAAAGTTCTTGACAGTTCAAGGACCCTTCACTATGGTACGCGCGTCTCGGCGCGATATGCTCAAATGGCCGCGCAAGCGTCACAGGAGCGACACTCATTTCGCGTCATCTGGCAAACAGCACGGAAGAGTAAAGCAGCGGACGAAGGCACCGTCTAGGAAAAAAAGAAGCCGGTCGTTCGTGCACTTTAGTTAGCTGTCGTCGCGCACCACTGCGCGGGGCAAAGGTCTGCCATTTGAGAGCAGACATCCACAAGGAGAAACGCACCATGCAGGTTAGTTCGGAAATCCAGTTCAAGGTCGGCGACAAAGCAGTTTACCCCGCGCAAGGCGTCGCGGAAGTCGTCGACATAGAAGAAAAGGATATCGCCGGTAACCGCCAATGTTTCTACGTCCTCCGCATCTTGGACACGGATCGGAAGATCATGGTTCCCGTCAAGAACGCAGACGCGGTGGGCCTACGCCAAGTTATCTCGGAGCAAGAAATCCAGGAGATCTTCGACATCCTTCGTGAGCGCACGATTGCGTTCGACAATCAAACTTGGAATCGCCGCTATCGTGGCTTCATGGACAAAATCAAGACTGGCTCCATCTACGATGTGGCCGAGGTCTTGCGCGACCTCTACCGGCTGAAGACCGACAAGCAATTGTCCTTCGGCGAGCGTCGTATGCTCGACACCGCCCGTGGGCTGATCGTCAAAGAGATCGCAATCGCCCGCGACCAAACGGAAGAGCACGTGAAGAGCGAGATCGAGGCGATCTTCTTCACCAACTAGTCGCCAATTCGTTGGCATTCTGCGGTGGGCATCGGTGACGATGTCCACCGTATGGTATTTTGTGGGCGACGGCGCGGCGCTACTGCTCGGTGCCTGGCCGAACAGGCAAGGGTGACAGGCCGGGTAGAACCAAATCCACGCGCCAAGCTCCCTCTTCGAATACGCACGGGATCTGCGCTTTTTGGCCGGGATGCACTCCAAGCACGTCGACCAACGCGTATTGCCCGACGATCTGTGCTCGGAAAGAGTGGGTGCTGAAGCGGGGCCGCGACCGCGCCGGCACGAGCATCGCCCAGGGCTCAATCTTCTTGCCGCTGGCGGCACCGTAGCGACCAGCGCGTGCCCGCAAGTTGGCTTTTGCGCGCTCTGACAAGCGTTCGTATAGCGCTCGGGCGTCCACATCGCTGCCGGCGAATGCCTCGAGCCGCCCCACAAAATCGCGAACCGCGCCTTCTGGAGTGGCGTTGGCAGGTGCTGGGGCGCAACTGAGAAGGGCGCAACTGAGAACGATCAGTGTGGACCAGTGCATCCACAACCGCGCGCTGGGCGAAGTCGCACAGCATTGCGCCAGAGCGGTGTGTTGTCGTGGCTTCATTGCGTCCGCTCCGACGAGGGTGATCCAGCCGCAACGAGATCGCAAGCCTGCGGCTCACCGCAAGTCGTCGAATGCACCGACCTGCCGGAACGCCTCGTAGGCAACCACTGCGACCGTATTGCCGAGGTTCAGCGAGCGCACCCCACCGATGGTGGGCAGCGCGTACACCTGCTGCGAATACGCTTCGAGCAGCGAGTCGGGCAAGCCGACGCTCTCACAACCGAAGACGAGTGCGTCGTCCGGACAGAAGCGGGCATCGAAAAGACTGCGCCGCCCCGTCGCGCTGAATAGGTGAAGTGTTGCTTCGGGGTGCGCCGCTCTGAAGTCGTCGAGGTCAGGGTGGCGATGCAGCTCGACCAAGTGCCAATAATCGAGCCCCGCGCGCCGCACGGCCTTGTCGTCTATGCGAAATCCAAGTCGTCCCACCAGGTGCAAGGGCGCCTGCAGCGCGGCCGCAAGTCGGGCCACGTTGCCCGTGTTTTGGGGGATCTCAGGCTCGATGAGGACGATGCGCGGGGGCTCATCCAGGGCAAGAGCGCGCAGCCTCGGTCGGTCATCCTTAGCCATCGAAATCAGGTATTGGGCGGGGAGCGCGGGGCGTAAAGCGAACCGGGCCATGTCGGTCTTGTGCGCCGATATTGCTCAGCGAGCTTGACCTACTGAAAGCCTGACCCTAGCCTCGCTTCATCGATGCGTGCGATCGGTTCCTTCACCGCAGCAGCGCTTGGGCTAGTTGTGCTCACTTCGACCAGCCAGCTCTGGGCGGACAGCATGGACCCAGCGTTCGAGCGGCTCGTGCTAAACGACAACTGCCGCGGAACTGTCTCCGGCGTAGGCGAGTACTACGACCCGACGCGAGGGTTTGACCGCTGCCTAACCAACGACGAGGCTTTTGCGAAGCTCGTCTCACAACTCGGCTTCGCCTTGGCCCCCATACCGTCTCACCCGGCGCGAACCGCCGGGTTTGGTGGATACAAGATCGCCATCGAAGGATCGTTCACGACCATCGATTCCGACAGCCACTACTGGCAAGAAGGGACGCAAGGAGCACCCAACAAGAGTACAGGCCAGAGCTCCACGCGAAACCCCACTCCCAACGATGTGTTGCAGGTCTACACGCTTCAACTCTCCAAGGGCTTCCCCTTCGGTATCGAGCTGGGCGCTAGCTTTGGCTACATGGTCAACAGCAACATCATCGCGGGCGGCGGTGACGTACGCGTCGCACTGTTCGAGGGCTTTCGGGAGTATGTGCCGGGCTTCCTGCCGGATGTGGGCGTGGCTGGCGGCGTGCGAACCATCACCGGAACGCCGCAGCTCAAGCTGACCATCGCGTCCTTCGACGCGCAGCTGTCGAAGCCGATTCCGATCGCTGGCACGGTCGTGCTGCAACCACACGTAGGCTACCAGTGGATCCGGATTTTCGGCGATTCGGGGCTCATCGATCTGACACCCAACACGGACGCCGTCTCGCACTGCGGCTACCAAGGTGACAACACACCCGTGACGACAGGCGCCAGCGCGCCCTACGACGGGCAGCCCGTATGCACGGGCACATCGGCTGACTTCAACAACAACGTTGTCTTCAACAACGTTCGGCTAACCCGCCATCGCATCAACTTCGGAGCGTCGCTTCGCTTCCAGATGGTGCAATTCGGCGTGCATGTCATCACCGACTTGATGTCGCCCGCCACGGCGAACAAAGACACTATCGAGGCGACCGATCCGGACGATCCGCGTGGCAACACCAAGCTCAAAGAACCCCTCAATCGGTTCGCGGACGACCCCCGGACCCCAGGGAACGACGAGGTCACCAAGCAGTGGACCGTCGCGGGCGAGCTGGGTGCGGTGTTTTAGCCGGCGGGGGTTCTAGCCCGAATGATACGGCGGCCCGGTTGCTGCGGCCCGGTTGATACTGCGGCCCGGTTGATACTGCGGCCCGGTTGATAGGGCGGCCCGGTTGATACGGCTGGCCTCTAACGGGTCAAAGTTGGATCCTTGGGCTTCTTCACGGATCCCGCAGGTTTGCTCGAGGATTTGGTAACCACCGACGTGCGTGAAGTCGTTCGCCCCCCCGAGCTCGGCCGTGGTGGCGACATCGCTGGGGACGACCGTGTAACCACCGGCGCCGAGCTCGATACGGTTGTAGATTGGAGCGCAGTAGAAACCGGCACCGCAGACTGGGCGCTCGCGGTGCTTCGCCCTGTTGACGCGGGCGCGGCGCGGCCAGCCTGCTCCGAGGCGCTGGAGAGCGGCTCGGTCGGACTTGGACTGGTGGCGCGCATCCAAAGCGCCCCACCGCCAATGGCTACACCTACAAACGCCGCTGCCAGCAGCCATGACACACGCCAACGTCGCTTAGACGACGGTCGCGGTGTGGCACTGAGACCGGCCGTGGTCCCGCCCACGTGTGGTGGTACCGCTTGGGCAGCGGTCGGATCTGTCGGTCCAGTGAGTTGGTTCGGCCGAGCGAGTCGGTCGATTCCGTGATCCGCAGATGCGAGCGTTGGTCCGCTCGGGACATCTCGCGGAATGGTGGTGCGCTCGCCGCTCGCGGGCATCGTCACTTCCAACGAGACCTCACTGCCAACATCGATGACCTTCATGCCCCCCACCTCAGCCTCGAGCGCTCGCGCCAAGCTGGCGATCATGCGTGTGGGTCGTTCAAAGCGGTCACGCGGATCAATTGCGGTCGCTTTGTTGAACCAGGCATCGAATGCTTCGGGCAGCATCACACCGTTGGCACGGGCCCGCTGCGTCGCGGGTTCGACAACGCCGTTGATGATGGCCGTCATGAAAGCGTACCCCGTTCCGTGTTGGGCAAGCTCTGGACTCCAATAGGGGACTCCTACGAGCAGCTCGAACGCGATTTGCGCGACGGCATACAAGTCTGCGGACGGACCGATGTTGCCGTCTCCGAGGATCTGCTCGGGCGGCATATAAGCTGGAGTACCAATGGAGCGGGTGTCCTGCGTCCGGTTGCGACTACTGGCAATGATCTTGGCGATGCCGAAGTCGAGGATGCGAATGTGGGGCGTACCGTCATCGCGCCAGCTCAGGAAGAGATTCTCCGGCTTGAGATCGCGGTGAACGATGCCCGCAGAATGCGTCTTGTCGAGGGCCAAGGCGGCCTGGGCCAAAAGTGTGACGGCCAGATCCGACTGGAGGGGCCCTTGCTCCTTCGTGATCTTGCCAAGGTCGCCACCTTCGAGCAGATCCATCACCATGAAGGGGGTGGAACTGACGCGATCGATTCCCGCATCGACGACTGAAACCAGATGGTCGCTCTTGATTTCCGCCGTCACCGTCGCTTCCTGCGCGAACCGAGCCTGCAGATCTGGATCGGTGCTGAGATCGAGCAGCATGACTTTCAGCGCGCAGCGGCGCCGAGTCGCGGTGTGAACCACCTCGTATATCGCACCCATGCCCCCGGCTGCGATACAGCTAACAACCTCGTAGCGTTCAACCGATTTTGACGCCACAGTGCCTCAAGAAACTGAGGAAGAGGCCCGCCCGTGGAACATCCCGCCACCTTCCGACCCTCGTGCGCTACGGACCCGTCCGGACCGAAAGAAAGACAGTGACAAGGCCCTCACCAAGAGCGTCGACGACCAAGTAGTCGTTTCCGCACAGGGCGAGTTGGAGAAAACACCAACCCGAGTAGATGGCCTAGCGCCAACCCGAGCAGCCTCCCTCGCTGAGTCGGAAACGAGCGTTGCTCGGGAGGAAGCGAAGAGGCTTGCAGCAGCAACTCGTCGTTCGCCGGTATTCCCGTCCGGCGGCCGCGTCGATTCGGCAGCTGACACCCCGAGACCCGTCAGCTTGCCCAATACCAGGGCAGCTGGCGCTCGAATCGCCTCCCAGCCAGGCGCCTCTCAGCCAGGTCCTTCTCAGCCAGGTCCTTCTCAGCCATTTCCTTCTCAGCCCAGCGCCTCTCAGCCCAGCGCTTCTCAGCCGGGCCCCTCTCTGTCCGCTGTTTCCTCCAGTGACTCGCAGGCCAGTGCATCCCAAAGCGGGGCAAGCGCCAACGCGCCTGGGCCACCTTCCGATTCCATTCCGCCCCCGCCCGCGTCGGTTGTGGCAACCAAACGGACCGCGCTGGTTGGGGTGCTACTCCTGTTTATCGTGTCACTGGCCGTCTATTTCCTCGGTCTGCGATTCCTCGACAGCGACCAAAATGCACCGACGGGAGGTTCGAGCGCCACCGCCGCCGGCTCCACACCCCGCATCTCGTCGGCTCAGCGTTCGGTTTCCTCGGCGACGCGCTCTGTGCAGTCGATCCCGTCAGTGAGCGCTGGCGCCAGCGAGGCTTCCGCCGCAAAGCCCCCCGCCGTCCTCACCGCGGAGCGACAGTCCTCAGGATCTACCGGGCCAACAGCAGCGCCCTCGTCTACTCGGTCCACCACGGTTTCCCCTGAGCTGGAGCGGTAATCCTCCCCGCCTCGCTATCCACTGCCGCTCACGCCGATCTGGACACTTTCGCGCGCCTCGCTGTATTAAGCTAATCGCTCATGCGTGGGTTTCTGGTAGCCGTGGCGCTCGCCTGCGCCGCCACCACCGGCGTCGGTCCGGCGCGCGGCGATGCGGCAAGCGCTCAGAAGCTGTTCGACGAGGGCAAGAAAATGCTCGACGCCGGCAACTGGCCTGACGCCTGCAAGAAGTTCCGCGCCAGCATGGAATTGGATCCCTCAGTCGGAACCTTGTTGAACGTCGGCAATTGTCACGCACACGAAGGCAAAGTGCACTCAGCCCAAAACGACTTCGAGCGCGCGCTCAAGATGAACCAAGCGACGGCCGACACCGAGCGCAGGAAGAGCGTCGAGAAGTACGCCCGTGGCAAGATCGCTGAGCTATTGAAGCGGGTCCCGACCCTCGAGGTGGAGGTCGAGCCGCGACCCAAGGGACTGGAGGTCACCAGAAACGGTACCAAGTTGCCGCTGGTCGCACTTGGAGAGGCGCTGCCTGTGGACCCGGGCGTTGTCGAAGTGGTTGCTCGAGCTCCCGGCTGGCAAGGACGAGGGCGAATTCGGCTAGAGGAGCGGCAGCACGAGCAGCTGATGGTGAAGCTCAACAAGGCGTCCACGGACTCGGGCAGCCAGGACGACGGCAGTGTGCCGGTCTGGGCCTGGGTAACGATGGGCGGCGGCGTTGTGCTGGGCGCGGTCGCGGTGGGGTTTGCCGTCGATTATGCCAACGCTGTCAACGAGCTCGACAAGGTCTGCGGCCCCGACCTCACTTGCCCTGCTGAATTTCCTCCCGAGCCACTCAACGCGCGAAAGAACCGCGATGCCGTGGCGGGTGGCGTCCTCGGAGGCGTAGGAGGGGCAGCACTGCTCACAGGCGTCATTGGTGCAATCGTGGGGGCAAGCTCGG
>CAZRGL010000469.1:6107-9079 GCA_964599485.1 uncultured Polyangiaceae bacterium | reverse complement strand
GATAACGGGTGTGTACAACAACGAACCCAACGTGGTTGAAATAATGCAGTCGATTCAGGCGCACGCAGAAGAGGTGGCTGGAGGCGCTGCTGTCACCTTGGAAGGCGTGTCTCCGAAAGAGGCAGCGAGTTTCAAGTTGCACACTGAAGGGGATGTCATCTACTCCCTAGAGGAAATGAAGCGCAATGTTCGGAAGGACACAGAGGGCAAAGGGGCAAGGGCTTTGGGCAAGATGCTATCAGCCGTGAACCTGCTGCCGAAGAAAGGGTACTACGACAACCTGAAGAAGGTTGAAGAGCTAGAGGACAAAATCCCAGAGATAGTCGAATCGTTAAAGAGGGTGGAAGAAAAGCTCATCATGCACAAGCACTTGCAGTCTACTGAAGGCAAGGACTCAGAGCGAACAAAGAACGCGGGTGACCAGCTTAAAAAAGAGAGGGATAACCTCAACAAGTTGCGTGACGAATTGTGGTCAGACGAAATTAACACAGCGTACGACACGGCTATCTCCGTACGAAGAGATGCAATGGAGTCAGTGCTTGGAGTGCCGCTGAAACTGCCAAAAGGCAAGGCGTTCATCCGTGGTCTTCCTCGCAAAAACCAATTGCGCAATATGCCTTTCTTGGCAAGACTTAACTCGTATGCGCAATCAATACTAGGGATAGTAGACGAAAGCAATACCCCAGAGTTTGTTGAAAAAGTTATGGCAAACTCTCTTGTCGAAGAGCTAATCTGGGCTTCTAAGCATGACCCAGACTTTGGGCAGAACTGGTACAAGGACAAGATAGATGGGATGTGGCGGTACGTAGGGAAGCTAGAGCCTACACTGTTAGACAGGGACACTGAGCAGGGCATCCACTTCTCTTTGTTGGTTTCGATTCTGTCAGATGGTGAGAAGGTCAAGAATAACCTTCGCATTTCGTTGGGTGTGTACAGACATTACAACAGAACAGGCACATACAAAACGGGTACGAAACTCAGGTCGGCAGATTACGGGAAGCTTGAAGCATTACGAGATTACTTTGGTAGCTGGAAAGCAGTGGACGCTTGGTTGCAGAAGAAGTCAACGGTTGGTGAGATAAACGCTGAAATTGCGGAGATGGCAAAAGTAGACAAGCGTTTTGAGAAGATGCAAATAAAAGGCGAGGCAGTTGATGCGACAGGCTGGAACGCCTACATCCTTGGTCCAAAGTTGGGTGCGTTCTATCTGAACAGCAGGGGTAACTACGAACCACTAACGCAAGATGTTTGGTTTACACGAACAATTTATCGACTGATGGGTCTGATGACGGAGCAGGAATCCCCGACTGATAGGAACAACATAACAAAGTTGACAGAGTTGGTATCTCTTATCGAAGATGGCAAACCCCTGTCAACAGAAACAGGTTCTGTTTTTGGTCCGAAGAAAAGGGAAGCTATTGGACAGGCGCTCGCTGGCATTACGAAAAGCGACTGGGGAACAGACGCTGTCGCTGGCTTCCACCCAAGTATGCTTGAAGATGTTAAAACTTTGGAGGCGTGGGTTGACACAACAGAAGCCAAAATGAAAAAGGCGGGATACCCGCACTCCGAGGTTAGTGCAACAAAAGAGTTTCGTGCAAAGGTGGAAGCAGGGAAAGCGAAGTACATTCCACATAGCCAAAAGGTGTTTCAGCTTATAGCGAACAGCTTCAAGAAATCAGGCTCTAAAGGACAGGAAGACGCAAGAACTACTGCTTCGAGAAAGCGTGCGAGAAGGGTTGTCCGTGAAGCGATAGAGATATACAAGCGAAGAACCAAGAAGACAGACATAAACAATGCATCTGCGCAGGCGATGCTTTGGTACATGGAAAAAGAGTTGTTCTCAATCTACACAGGTTCAGAGACACCGTTCGGTCAAGACTATGAAACTGCTGCGAAGGCTCTGCACGACGAGGAAGTGCTCGGTCGTACGTCCTCTCCAATGGAAGCACGACGGATAGAGACAACTACGCCAGAGTTTAAGAGATGGTTTGGTGACAGTAAGATTGTGGACGAGAACGGTGACCCGCTGATTGTTTATCACGGGACAAAACACGCTTTTGAAAAGTTCAAGAAGCTGAGAAGAAGGGTTAGAAAGAAGGGGACAGGAGAGCTTGTCCCTGCACATTGGTTTGCACAGGACCCGTCTACAGCGGGGGGTTACGCCACAGCGATAGATAGTTGGAAGGGCTGGGACTACAAGCCTACACTAGAAGAAGTGTCTGGTGGAAGGGTCGCACCCGTATATCTTTCTATTAGAAATCCCTATGTCATAAGTCTACGTGACTGGTCTGATATGGATGAGCTGGATTTTTTGGACTTTCCAACACGAGAGGAGCTCATGGAATATGGGAAGACATGGGAAGAGGTTCTTTCGCTTGATGGTTTTGATGGTCTAATTATTGAGGACGCAGAGGGCAACTCGGCTTACGGAGCCTTCTTTCCCGAACAAATTATCTCCTCAATTACAATGGAAGCACGGGAGCTGAAGAAGGAAGACACATACTTGGGTCGTCCAAAGACTGGCATATACCAAGAGATAGATGGCGTGTTCCCGCAACTCTTCTACAAAGAGAACCTTGGACCTGCGTCACTGTATCCAAAGATTGTCAACGTGTTGGCTGCGATACGCCAGCCCAAGATGAAGGGCAATGAACTTAGGAAGTATCTCTCTGGCAAGGGCATCACCAAGGACGAGATGTTCTTTACAGGCATCGACGAGTTCATCGAAGAGCAAGGCGACGCGAGCATTGCAATAGAAGATGTTCAAGCTGCTGTTCAAGTGATTGAGTTGACTGAGGAAACTAGCGCTGGTGGCGAGGCTGTTTACGAAGAATATGTGCCTCCTTACTTTAAGAAAACCAGTGTCGCCAATGTTACACGCATTGGGATGGATGGCTACAGAGAGATAGTTCTACGATGGGTTCCGAAGGAGGGGCAACTGACTACAACTGATGAAACAGTGATTCAAC
>CAZRGL010000469.1:0-6007 GCA_964599485.1 uncultured Polyangiaceae bacterium | reverse complement strand
CGATGGGTTCCGAAGGAGGGGCAACTGACTACAACTGATGAAACAGTGATTCAACAAAACCCGTCCGCAGCTCACAGTGTCCGACAGCTGATGTTTTTAATTCCAGAGGGCAGACACATTTTGGATTTGCTGGCTGACATGGCTTCCTTTAGAATTGATGAGAGTCAACCTTTGCGTGGTATATCAGATTCAACCATAGCTCATTTGTACTTGCTGGCGAATATAGAAAAGTACGACCTCTCAACGCCTATCGAAGAAGCGGACACACACCAGTCAGGGGAAGAGACAGTAGACGCTATGATTGAGGGGATACGGTATCAGATTGCCGAAGATGCCAAGGGGATGACACAAGCGGAAGCAAAAGCATACGTAACTGACTTATTCAATAAGGTAGGCGAGAACATAGTTGAAGGAGTATACCCAAGCGTCGATGACGTTTATGGCATTCACACTCTTCTGACTCGGACTCTAACACCCGCAGAAATCCGTCTCAGAGCACACGCATTTAAGTCTTTTGAGAAAGTAACAGGGGTGGCTCTGACTACACAAAATAACGATGCAGTTTTACGATACTGGCGTAATCTGCCAAACGAAGTTTTTATGGGCAATCCAACAGAGGAAGCGGCACTCTCCATCGCGAGGGGTGCTCTTACAAAGAAAGAAGCGGAGATATTCCAGTCACCTCACTGGTGGGGCGAAGCTGGCAAGGGCAACATTGCACACATCCGTGCAGGAACGTGGACTAATCCAGCCGATAAAAAGAAATATCTATTCGTCATAGAAGTCCAGAGCGATTGGGCAAACAGAGCCCTTGGCGAGGGAGGTTTCCAAACAGGCGAAGTAATTCCAGAAGAATTGCTTGGTGACGCACCTGTTCCAAAGGACAGGTTTAAACTTGTTCCAGAGCAAGAGGGTCTGACTGAGCCGATGCGAGAAGGGCAAGTGAAACGTCGAATGGAATCTGGAGTATTGTATGAGTACACATCTCCAGATGGAGTAGTTGAGGAGTTCACCATATCGAGCAGTACTCATCGTCAGTATCTAGAAAAAGAGTACGTGGATGGGATATTGAACATCGACACCTCATGGGATTTGTTCAAGCATAAGAAAGTTTTAGAATCTAAAAGAACGCCTCGTGCACCGTTCGTCTCTACTCCAGCTGGCAAAGTGTCCGATGCTTGGATGGGAGTTGCGCTCAAGCGTATACTCGCAGAGGCAGCATCGGAAGGCTTAGATGGAGTTGTCATAACAACCAAGGACTTCGCTAACACTACTCGTGGCATACAACTGGGCGAGGACTACGTTGGATACAGCAAGATGGCGACCATGCTCCGCAAGATTGGCAAGAAGGTAGACCCAGATGCTACGTTTATAGCAGATGTTGGTGATACGGTAATGCTAGACGAAGAGTCAGGCTTATACATTGATAGAACGACAGCAGAGGTGGTGGAAGTCGAAAGCGAGTGGGGCGAAACAATTCTACCCCCAAGCGGTGCAGCACTTCAAATCACAGACAAGATGCGTGATGCAGTGGCTCAAGGTATGCCGATGTTTGGCAACACCACAATGGAAGCACGTCGCGACTTAGGTATACGAATGAACGAGACTTCGTCCAAGTTGCGTATCGGTGGCGGTTGGGATGCTGTACTGAAGACCCCAAGTGTTTTATTACAACTGAAGACTGGAGAAGCTGTAGTACGCGTCGAGCAAGACAAGACCAAAGAATACTGGGCTTTGATAGATATAGCCACCGATAACATTCTTGCTACATTCAATACCGAGAAACAAGCAACCGATGCAGCGGCAGAACACTACGAGAAAGTTCGGAAGATATGGCTTGCTGATGTTTCAAAACAAAACTCCATGCACACTGTTCTGGCTGACGTGATTGACACCCTACCCATACAAGAGTATGTCGAAGCAGGCAAACTTACTTGGTTACGAGGATACTGGGACGAGGAACTTGACCCACTTGTTCGGGACTATGTGCACTCGCTAGAGCGTGCATACAACGAATGGTATATTAAAGACCAGCAGAAGATGGCAGAACAACCGCCCGTAGAAGGGATGGTGCCAACCTTCGCTATGGAAGAAGAAGCAACGTGGGAAGTTCCAGATAATCCGTGGCGTGAAGTTGCAGAGCTGTTCGAGGATGGACCAAACAGAGACGCTACTCCTATCATGACATTGCTTAAACTTGGTCGCAAGATTAGGTTTATGTACGAGAACCTTTCAGATACTATGACTATCTCAGCGCAAGAAGTGTTGGCAGATAGAGCTGGCTTTACTTTAGCAAGCCTAGCGAGGATTGTTTTTAGACCAAGTTTCTTAGAGAGCGTGGGTGAAGCAGACCCAATGCTTCCTGAAGTGGACATGGAATATCTGGAAGAAGCTGCTCGTCGTGCAGAGGGTCAAGAAGACCGCAGACTCGTGCTAAAACCTTCTCGAACATTTCTTGGATTTAACGTACCCGATACAGGCGTTGCTCTACCTATGAGAGTAGACAAGGACGTGAACCCGTACGCCCCGATGGAAGCATTCCAAAAAGCATCTCGGACTATGTTTGATAGTCCAGACGTGGACATAACCAAAACAGGTGACCAGCTGTGGGAAGACACACTGGGATTCAGTTACGAAGATAGACCAAAGAGCATGAAGGTAGACTCTGTGCTAGTAGAAGGTTGGGATATACCTAATGTTGAAGCCAATGCTGCTTGGCTAGTAAGGTATCGCAAGGGTGGCAAGCACGTAGGCACTATCTTGCACCTCACTCCAGCTGGTGGATTCCGTAACGCACAGACAGTGGAAGCAAAAACATACAAGAAGTTGAGTGAGAATGTTCTTGATATAGTCCGAGACATATCGTTCCCTCTCACTCAGGAGGAAGCAGCTGGTTTAACCTACGGAGAAATCTTCAACCAAGACACACAGATGCACGCTCGTCGTCTTGACGGTAGTAAGCGAATGGTGTCTATAACAGGAGTACAGCCAAGCGAGTTAATGGACTTGGTAGAGATGGGCAGGATACCTATGCCATCTATCGCAACAGTAGACACGGAAAGAAGATTGCCGTTTTTTAGAAATTGGAGTTTCGGGGACGTGTTTTTAGTGTGGGACCCAGACGCAGTGCGACCTGAGACAGGCGAGCCTACTTATGCGGGTGACGCTTACTCAGTCAGAACACCACAACTGATACAGCGTGGTGGTGAGACTGTGTTTGAGGATGAGGGAGATTATGTCAGTGCGTTGGCATACAACATACTTGAATATAAGCATCGCAAACAGGCAGAGCGTGGAGGCGTACGCGGTTCGGAAGTATCACCTAAAGCCAGTGGCATAGCGGCTGGACTTGTTCGGAGTACTGTACTAGACAAAGTGACTACTACAGAACAAATGAGAGAGGAGCTCTCCAAGAGGCAGCCAAAAGAACACGACACTGGAGAATTGTCAGACACATTCGCTAGGCATCGAGGGATGTGGAGAGAAGCCGTGCGGTTGTTTGGGTATTACCCAGACAGAGAAAGCGCAAGGAGAGGGAGGCTACAATTAGAACTCTACAGCGCAGTTAGAGACTTCTTTAGTAGTAATCCAAAACCCGAAGGTGTCTCTTACGACGAGTACTTGTCTCAACCCAAAACGGAGGAAGCGTTTATCGAGTCTGTTGGTGTATCCCTTGACTTGGAGAGGATTAGTGCATCGCTTGCAAAACGACGCGGAGTCAAAGAGGGTGGATTCAAGAGTACGGACATTTTGTATAATCTCCTAAACTTACTGAAGGATATGTCAGCGAGTCAGGTAGCCTACTTTGAAACCAAGCCCCAGAGAACACTGCCGTTTGGCAAGGGCGGGGTTGTGGGTGTTTTGATTCCAGCTTCTACATCTCATGACATGAGTCTGATAGGGCTGGAACAAGAAAGTAGTGTGTTAGAGAACTTGCAAGAGATGGGCGTGAACGTCCGTCGGTATCAAAATGAAAGCGTGAACGTAGGCAATGTGAGTTTAGGTATGCAAGGACACTTAAACTTTGTGCAGGACAGCTTTGTTTCAGCATTGGACAGTTTAGAAGACGATGTTATGTACGCACGCAAGTTGCCTGCTGACAGAACGTCTATCCTGAACAGCCCAGCAATGGGAATGATAATGCGAGACGAGTTCGAGCGACGAGGCTTAACTCCAGCAGAGCAGACACCATTCCAAGCAGGGTTCAGAGCAGGTGGTAGAGCAACAAAGAAGCTCCAAGCGGTGCGTGACAAGGAAGAGCGTAAGTACGCTATAGAGACGGAGCGTGAACGTGCACGAGCTAGAGAGGCTCAGAAGCTACGCAACCAGAGGGAGCTCTTAGAGAGGCGTATAGAGCGTGTGAAACGCAAGGCTGCCGACGCGGAGATACTGAGAGAGTCTGCTATAACGATAGTCAAGTTGCTGTCCAAGAAAGACCGTGGTGACTTGGCGGTTAGACTTGCTAGAGTCACGACTCCGAAACGTCTTTCCGAGCTGGCGGAACGTGCGGTTGAACTCGCGGCTACATCAGAATACAAAGAGAGTGTGCGGAGGCTACGCAAGCTAAAGACACGATTTAATAAGCGCAAGCTAGGGATGACGAACAATGTCAAGGCAGAGGTTCTTGGGTTGATTGCTACGGCTGAAGCCCAAGCGTACCAAAGCGGCACAAAGAAGATGTTGCCAGCGAAGGGCGAGAAACTCTCACCATCGGATGCTGTCAGCAGGGCGAGTGAAATACACGACAAACTAGATAAAGCTGTTGAGCTTGTCAAGGAAGCGACACTCGAATACAGGGCTTCAAGAGAAGACCGTAAGGGTCGTCTCGGAACTCTTGCAGTCGGTTTAATAGATGCGCTTCGTGCTCATAAAGAACTACCACAGGATAGACGTGGCAAACACTATAACCGTAAGTCTAAGGCTTGGTTCAGAAGAAGCCGCACCACATTAAGTATGATTGAGCTAGTTACTCAACACGCTCCAGTGGAAGTGCAGCAAGCTCTTGCGGAGTTGCTCCACTACGACCTAGCCGATGCCGAGTCTGACCACTTGAGCGAAGTGCGGGATGTGCTCAAGGCACTAGACACACTGGCGAAAAACGCTGGGTATAAAAGCCTAGATGCAATGATGGATGTTGTTGGTACAACCGACATTGAGGCTGTGACTGAAACAGTTAGGGTGCAACTGGGAGATGAGTTGTCGACCATTACCCTAGACGGTCTAATGAAAATAGCTGCGATGGACGAGGAGACTGTCTCTATGATAGTCGATGAGGTAGATGACACGGGAGCTGTTGTCAAGTCTGGAACTGGAATACAGTTTGAAGCTGGCGACATGGTAGAACCCATACTAGGAATAACGAGAGCTCAGTGGGAGCAGGCAGTTGCTCAGTTACCGAAAGAGTTGCAAGATTTTGTGAGGGCAGCAAAAGCAATTCGGGAGGCACTTCGTGCACCTGCGTTCAAGGCGTACTACCAGATACATGGGACAGAGCCAAAAGCAGTAGATGGGTACGAGCCACGTAAAAGGGAGAGGACACCACAGCAAGCCGCAGAAAGACTTGATGTCGAAGCAATGACCGCTGGCTTCATTGATGACGCAGGGTTTACCAAGGGTCGGACTGGGGGCGGTCAAGCCGTCAAGATTGGCGGGTTTGTTGCAGACTTCCTTACATCAACAGAGGCGCTGAGTAAACTTGCACACATGGCAGTTCCGCTTCGTGATGCAGTGGCAGTCCTTGGTCAACGAGAAGTACAAGATGCTATCAATACGCACATGGGTGCAGAGTTTGGTAAAGACCTAGAGAACCGATTGATGCACGCGGCGGGAATGATACAGCGTCTTCCACGCGGGTTCCTTATGAAAATATCAAGCAACTTGGCGAGAGCGTTTTTAACCTTATCGCCCAGAACTTGGGGCAGGGTACTCTTTGGAGGCGTGTCTAATCTTGCCATACAGATGAACCCTAGTGATTTAGCTGTTGGTGTTGCATCTCTTGTCAATGTTA
>CAZRGL010000468.1:0-9097 GCA_964599485.1 uncultured Polyangiaceae bacterium | reverse complement strand
CGTCTGGATGGACCGCAACGACGCCGGCCCCCAGCTACGCCCCGAGCGCTAAGCCGCCTCAACCGGCACCAGCATCCCACTCACGACCGTCCACCTGTGGCAGCTCCACTTCGCAGGTGCCGGCCTCGATGTCGTCGATCAACACGAAACCATCCTTGTCGACATGACCTGTTCGCATCGCCCCCCCAGGCACGGTGACGCGGTAGAACTCACCCGCCATCGGGTTGCCCTCTTGGTCGACGATACGGAGCGCAATGAAGGTGTCAGTCTTCGGTAGTGACTTGCGCTTTGGGGGAGGAGGGACCGACTTGGGCCGCTTCGAGGGCGGCGGTTTCGATGGAGGGGCGCCCGGTGCTTCGTGGCGTTGCCGTTTGCGAAGAGCGACCAGCTCACCGCGCTGAAAGGCCAGCAGCAGCGCAGCTCTGAGATCTTCGTGTATGCGCTGCGCGTCCCAGCGTCCTGATTCGTCCAGCTCGGGGCCTCGGAGGCTCGCGTAGATACGGCGCAGTGTGCGCCGCGAAGCGGGTCCAGCCAACCAGCGAGCGAGAAGCAGCTCGACCTCGCCGACTGGGACCCGATCGCCAACGCGCCGCGCGCTCGCTGCCCAATAGCAAATCTCGATTTCATGATCGAATCCACCCGGCATGGACCAGCGTGAACGCGAGTACGGCAGCGGCGGTGTTGGTTGCGCGACCATACTCATCAACCACCATGCTCATTGAGCAACGCCGTCCGCGTCGCCTCATCGAGCTCGCCATCGGGCTGCGGCGTGCCGCGCATTCGTTTGAAGGTTCGCAGCGCGCCACGGGTGGCGTCGTTCATCTTGCCTTCTTCCGCACCGGCGAAGAGCCCCAGGTTGTTGAGTCGCTGCTGCACGCCAACCAGCGTATCGATTGGCTGCAGCGAGCCGATGTCGAGCGTCCAACGGTCCGACTCGAAAGCTCCCCAAGTGGTCACGATGAGCTCACCAGCTACCGCAGCCGCGGGCACTTGCTCCTCGATGACTCCGCCAGGATTGACCGTGCCACTGAACGTCTTGCCGCCAACCTCGAGCACGTAGCTAGCGGGGCGCGGGCAATCGAGCTTGATGCGTAACCATGTCCGCTGCACGCGCACGACCAACTGATGCTCTTTGCCGCTCGCGAGTCCGACGACCTTGGCCTGCTTGTCGGGCACGACGACCGAGTCGCCAGGCACGAGCTGATTGGGATTGTTGCGCGCCTCGCGTAGCGGTTGGTTGTCGGGGTCGTCATAAACCGTCTGCCAACGCCGAAACCCATTTTTCGCCGCGACGTGGGAGGCGCATTCACCCGACCCTACTTTGTGGTTCGTGGGCACCGCGCCGATCATGGCACCAATGCGGCGCGTTTTCTACGCCAGGACTTTCGAAAGAGACATTGCAAGGTGCGTCAGCCGCGTGACCATGCCAACGTTGCGACCGATGACCGAGCAGGGCTCGCTTACTGTGTCTCGCACCGGCGACGGACTGACACATCGTAATACGCTGCGTAAGAGGATCGTTGCGATCCGCGCAGAGCAGCTGACCTTTCTCACTGATCATGGACTGCTGCGCCCGGGGCCCTCACCGGTGGTGGAGCTCAGCGACTGTCCTGACTATCGGTTCGGCGGTCCTTTCTTCAAGGACATGGCAACGCACCACTTCCAGCAAGGGAGCCACAGCTACCCAATCAGCCAGACCAAAGGCTCATCGATAACGGTCCAGGTCAGCTTTACCATTGCGCCGCTGGACGCAAGCGTCGTCCCTGGTGAGATCGAAGGCCACCTGGTGAGCTCCGGCGACGCTGAAGAGTCGTCGTTTCTCCGTTTTTCTGGCGTAGGTAATTTTGGTAATGGCGCTGCCACCGAGGTCGTCTTGACGGCCAAGGCACCCCTCGCCGATCGCATCCACGCCCTCGAAGGCAAAGAGATCGCGTGGACAGTCCGCATCGGCGGCAAGGTATTCGATGCGGGCCGCACCGGCCCACACGACATCTACGTTACCTATGACACGCCAAATGACGACCGCTCACCCGAGATGACGCCGTTTGGTCTGGTAACCGCGCAGATCGAGTTCGGCATCACCGTTGCGCGAATGAAAACAGCCATCGGCGCCATCACGATGGGCTTGGCGAAGCTCGAGGTACTGCGCAAGCACCTTGCTGGCAAAGGCAAGGAGCACCTGTTGGAGATCGACGAAGATTCTCCTTTCACCCTTGCGCAAGCGCTCAACCACGTTTTCGGCTCGTACATCCTCACCAAGAAAGCGTCGGTTCCCGAAGACTTCAACCACCCCAGCTTCTTCGGTTGGACGTCGGCCGGAGCGTGGCCCGCCTTTTTCTTCCGCGAACAGCAGGCGGAATGTCAGGCGATGGTGCGCTTTGTTCGTGCGGCGCTGCGGCAAGTCGGCTGCCCCGGAAACACCGCGTGGGTCGTGGTCTACGCTTCGCCAGTTCCCAATCCCAATCAAGCACTCGAGGACGGTGTGAGCCCACCCGATCCAGCTCCGGACAAATACTATCCTGGAACGCCAAAGTTGGCTTTGGGGCTGCACCGATTCCCCCTCCCAAATGCGGCCCTGGCACTCGCGGGCGGCGAATACAAAGTGGGGGAGCAAAACCGTCCAGACCTGAACAGCTACGAGGCATGCACCAAGATTTCATTTGGAGGAGATACGCGCTATTTTCCTGGCGGGTTGAGAGGTCTATGGACGCGCGACAGACAAGAAGTGCTGCACGTGTTCAAGCATCTACTTCTCACCGATTTCAAAGTCGTGCTGCATATCCTCGGGACCTATCCTCTTGCGAAGCTCGAACCGGATTTCTGATGGTTTCACGTGTCTGCTACTCGCTGCCCTGCTGGGGCTTTCCGCCTGCGCTGGGCGAGCACAACAGCGAGCGGCGCTCCCCAACCCGCAGGTACCACCACCCGTGGCGTGGTCGCCAGTCACCCAATGCCCGACCGCACGGCCACACGCACCTCAATACCCTGGACAAGCGGTCAAACCGCCGAGCACTTTCCAAATGGCCCCGCCTCTGACTGCCGTCCGCGACACCTTTAGCTCGGTACCGCTCGAAGCCTACCAACCAACGCAGCGCGGGACCATCGAGCACGCGACGAGGCAATTCGCAAACGCCTGGTTCCTACCTGATTCCAGCCCCGTCGCCGCGGGCAAGCCTAGGCAGCATTTCTACCACGCGCCCCCACAGGGGCCGCAGTTCATCCGTCACAAGTACACCTTCGATAATCTGTCGCTCGACGTGTTCGAGTCCTCTCAGTACTTCCTCGTTTGGGTAGGCCCCGCAGCTCCTGAGCCGGCCCTAGAGACCATCCGACAGATTGCGCTACGGCTCTTTGCTCCTTATCCAGTGTCGCCAGAAAGTTGGCGAATCAGCTGCATCGAACGTGCGCCGAGTGGCGACATGTACTTCACCACAAACCCCGAGCTTCATAACCCCACGGCAACCTTGTCGCCGTTCATCAAGCCTATCGAGGGCGGCGTGACATCGGGAAAACTCTATTTCGAATTGAAGAAGATGCAGCTACTGCTGCCTTATCAATCTGCCCGAGCGGGGCCCGTTCCGCTGGACGAGTTCATTCCGCATTTGCGTCCTGGCGCCAGCCCCTGACCTGAATGGTTCATCCGGCAGACGGTCGGGGCACGGCCGGAGTCTGGTAGCGGACGGGCGCGCCGCCGTCGACTTGGAGCGACAAGGGGATGACCTTGTGGATCTTGGGAATGAAGATCCGCGGAAGTGACTGCGTGCGCGCGCAATAGGTAATGGTCAACTTGCGCTCCGCGGGACGCACCACCAGGTTGGTGATGCGTGGCGCTACACTCTCTTTGGTGCCTTCGATGTCGATCACCAAATCGGGAGGCTCGGGCACGGTGAAGCTCACTGTCTTGCCCTCGGGATGCATTCCGCTCACCGAAATGGGCGTACCGGCTTGCAAAGGCGGCAATTGCAGCCCCAATGAAGCCTCCTGATAGAAGCGGGCATGGTAGGCGTCGCGCTCGCTGTCCTGCGCCTCGGTCGTCGCCTCCGCGTCGGCCTCGATGAAATAGCGCTCGAAGTCGGCAGGTAGCACGCCCTTTTGCACTTCGAACAGCTCGCTCGCTGGCGCGGGGTATCGCGGGGTGATTCCAAGGAACACCTCGCGTGGGAAATTGCCCATCGGCTGCCAGTCAAACGACCATGGAACCGGCTGGCGGTACCAATGGCGCGGATCGCCAACAATCAGGCGCTCGTCGGTGAGCAAGTCATCGGGATTCTCGAGATTGGGAAGCTCGATGCCGTCGAAGCGATCGGCGAGCACGTAGTATCCCTTGCCTTCGGGGTTGCGCGGATAAGATCCGGGGTGGTCGGCAGCCAGCGCCAACGCTTCGACGAGTGAGCCTATCGGCGGATACGGCACGCGGGTGTCGACCCCTCCGTAGGCGTGGGCATTGTCGATGGGGATCTCGCTGAAATGCTCGGCTGGCCCTATGGAAGCCTTGCCCTGTTTGAACTCGATGAGCCGGCGGCCGAACACCGCGATGCGCTTACAGAGATCGCCCACCTGGCAGCGCACCTCCATGCTCGAAGCACGGCCCCCGGGCGCGTAGGCCGAGCCCAATACCACCACGTCGCTCAGCTCTTTGTGAGGCCAAAAGTCACTGCTGACAGGCAGGTCTTCGGGGTCAGCCTCACGAATATCATGTTGCAGCGACTCGGCGGCGGCGCGCTCTAGGCCTTGCTCGCCAATCGTGTAGCTGAGCTTCACGAGCGCGTACGCATGATCTGGAACGTTCGCTGGGCCGTCAGCGAGCTCGACTGCCGCATCGTAAGCATCACTGACTGCCAAACGGCTCATAGCACCGGTGCGCCATCCAACGCGCTCGCCCAGTACTCGGGGGCGTAGCTCCCACCGGCTTGGTCCTCGGGAGGATAAGTGGGCAACCCATCTTGAACAGTCTCGCGGGTCCCTCCCGCGGCGGCCGGGGCGCTCGTCGTCACCGAGTGCGCACCGTCCTTGCCATTGGAAAAGGTCATCGTGGCATCGCCGAAGGGTGAGCTCGTGGTAACTGCAGCTGCTTCGGACGCAGCGGGTGAGCTTGCACTTGGCGAGGAGAGCGATTGCGTCGCCTTCGTGGCTGCCGTCTTGCTCTCCGTGACTTTCTTGACGAACTTTACAACCTTCTTGATCGCGATCGCTATCAGCTTCGAAACGACCTTCTTCGCGGCCTTGGCGAGATCGAAGAGCTTGCCCAGGGCTTTGCCCAGCGCCTTGGCGATGAGGTCGAGCAACATGTGCTTTGCGATCTTGGCAAGGCCAGCGGCAACGTCCGCTGCAGTAGCGCCAACAAGCACGGTATTGGAAGCGGCGGTCGGCGCGAAGTTGACCGGCAAAGACGTGGGATCCGCGCAGTTCTGCAGAGGGAAGCTGGCCGCCGCCAAAGCCGTTGGCTTTGAGTTCATGTTCACCGTCGAGGCGCTGAAGACGACCGCACGCTTGGAGAAGATGGAGAATATCGGAAGCAGCACGTTGTTAGGCGGCAAACAAGCGTGGATGATGCCCATACCGCAATCATGGCTATCGAGCGCAATCTTCGAGCTGAGGTGAAAGATATCGGCCGTCAGCTCGTGACTGCCCTTGCCTACGAACCAATTGATGGGCACGACCATCTCCATGTGCGGATAAACCGGAAAAGACGGCGCGGGAACAGGAGGCACGAAAACCGCCATGTGGAGCGTAAACACAGGCAGCGTGAGATCCGAACCGATGGTTACTGGTGTGGCCATTGCTAACGAACCCATCCTTGCTGGAGGCGCAAACGCATCGAACGCTCCTCGTCTGGCTTGTAATCGACACGAAAGACAGCGCGATAGACGATGTAGAATCGTTGCTCTTCGACCAGCAGCACGAGCGTCTGAGGACGCAGCTCGATGCCACCTCGTCTCGGTCCAATGACATAGTCGGCCATCACCCGCAGCTGCGGTAAGGGGAACGCACATTGCTGCGCCGCGCACAACCCCTCGAGCAGCACGGGCGCTCCCGCTTCGGGCAAGTCGATGACCCACTCGGGGGAGGCGTCGCGCAACACTTCCGCCATCAGTTTCGGCTCAGGCGTTCCGAAAGTGGTGACCTCACGTTCACGTAGGGAACGAAGGCGCAACGCGCTGTTAATGGGGATCGGCGCCCAGCAAGCCGGTTCGGGGGCGCCGTCTGGGCTGGTGATGAGCGCGTCAGGGTGCTCCACGTTGGGCAGCAGGCGTTGGTAGTGGTGGCGTGGAAAACCGGGCGGCGGCTCGAGGTGCTCAGCCTGCGCGCGGACCATTGGCTCCACATCGAAACCTCGGCCTGCAGGATTGGAAGGATCCCTGAGCTCGATGAAGCTGCCCTCGTCGATCTCGAGCTGGCACGAACCGCCGAAGGCGCGCTCCCAGGTGAGCGGCATCCGGTCAAACAGCGCCGGATCCGAGATGAGCGGCTGGCCAGATGCTGTCGTCCAAGCTCGGTCGCCAAAAACCATGAGCTCGCGGCGCACCTCGCCTACGGACAGAGCAACTCGTTGCTGGCGGATCTGCTCTCCTTCGGGGGCGTGGGCACAACCCAGGAGCATTACCTCAAAGCGGTCGTCGGAGCGCAGCATGAAGTCGGCTGGTAGCTCCCCGAGCTCGCTCTGGGTTCGGCCATGCTCGATAGCCCGTGGCGACTGCGTGTCGAGCTCGGTCTTGCCCTCCGCAAATTGAAAGCTCGCCTTCGCGGTGAGGATCCCGGCCCGCAGCTCACCATCAGCCACATGGCTCACCACGAGCTTTGCCGGAACTTGGGTTTGATTGACCAACTGCATGAAGTTGAAAAAGAAGCTCAGTTCAGCTGAATGTTCTCTCCTTGAACGACCACGTCCGCGCTTGCCTCGATGGTGGCCTCGCCTTGCTCGGCCTGCAGCGAGACACTCTTGCCACTCAGGCGCAACGCTCCCCGGGCTTGCAGGTGCACGTCGTCGGATAGAAGGCGCACCATGGGACCGCTGACTGAACCTTGCAGCTCTAGGAGCGGTGTGCCGTCGTGGTTGCTGATGCGCAAGCATTCGTCAGGCTGCAAGCTCACCTCCGCTCCCGCAGATTTCGCTGTCTCGGGGCGACTTGCGAAGCCGTCGAGCACGCCAACAACCACCGCTTCGCTCCAGTTGCTGGGCTTGGTCAGCAGCACTTGATCGCCCTCTCGCACGGCCAGACCCTGAAGTTTGGGCAGCCAGCATTCAGTCGTTTCGCCGCAAGCATCGCCAATGGCTACCCTTACCCTGCCCTGCAAAGTCGGGTGGCGCTCTTCGATACAGCGGCCGACCATTGGCGCGTTGCCGACGAGCGCAGCGCCTGGGCTGGGGGCGAGCTCCAGCAGATCGGGCCTTGAAGTACTCGCTTCTTCGTGCGGCTCTTGCTCCGCTTGCCTCTGCTCGGGCTCAGCCTTCGGCGAGGGACCAGGATATGGCGTGTTGGACGTCATGGTTGTATCTAACCCTTTTCGGTCTCCAGCCACTGCTTGTAGGTCAACAGCATTTCATTGAACTGCGCCTCTTCTTCTGGGTGGGCAGCAAAACGCCGGGCCCAGGCGCCATCAACTCGCTCGCGGGCGCTGTCGTCCGTCAACTGGTAGCGCGCCAACACCTGCGCGCTGTCGGAATGAACAGCCAGCTCCGCACGAAAGGATGCGTAATGCGCCATCGTGAACGTCTCGCGCAAGGCGGCATCCGTCGCTTCATCGCTAGCACCAAACGGCATGGCAGCCCGAATATCCGCGTCGGTGAGTGAGGCAAAAGCCTGCGTCTCGCCCGCGTCGGGCTTGGGCAGACTGGCCAAGTCGACCGGTTGCGGGAGCTCGCCGATGGGAGTGGCAAAAGGCAGCGCGGTTTCATCGACCCGGTGCATCGCGATCGCTGTCTCGTCGACCGGCGCGAAGGCCCGAGCACTGGATGACGGCTCGACAAGGGGCTCTAACTCCTCAATCTTAGGCTGGTTCTCCTTCAGCCAGGCTTTGACCTCGGTGAAGCTGCCGCTGAATGCGGTGGTAACCGGCGCCTCTTCATCGTCGATATCGTCGAGGATCCGCTGCAGCCAGTGTTCCTCCGCGAGCGTCCATACTTCCGGCGTGAGACCCAACTTGCCGAGCACGCGTCCTTTCTCAGCGCCATCGAAGTGCACGACGTGCGCCATTGCAGCCGCGTAGTCCGCGAGAGACAAGCCGCCTGCGTTGATCGGAGATTCACGAAGATTTTCGCTCTCAGCCACGGCGTTCCTCCGCTTAGCAGTTCAGCTTGATCGGACCGCCTGTAACGTTGACAGTGCCGCCCTTGATGTTGATGGTTCCACCACTAATGTCGACGGGGCTACCCTTGATCTTCACTGGTCCGCCTTCGACATCGACGCTGCTGCCGCTCACTTTCACCGTACCGCCAACGATCTTCACGGCAGCGGAACTTGCCGTGAGGTCACTTTTGCCAACGAGCTGCGTCGTGGGCGCAATGACCGCAGCCGTCCCGTCCGAAGTAAGCGCAGCGATACTGCCGCCCTTCGCATGGAACAGGTCAGCTTTGAACAAAATGGTCGGCGCTGTGCCGAGAATCTTCACTCCGGCGGCCACCAATTGCTTCCCAGTGATGATGAAGGTCTGGTTGCCGGTCACGTTGATGGTTTCGCCGGAGTTGGCGTTGATCGTCTGCGGACCGCCGACCGTAATGGTCTGATCGGCGCCGACAGTAATCGTCTGGGTGGTGCCGACGTCAATCGTCTGGGTGCTGCCAACCGAAATGGATTGGGAGCCAGCGTTTATGGCGTCATGGGCCTTGGTATTGCGAGTGTAGTTGCGCTCGATGTCGATCTTCATGTCGCGGGCAGCGTGCATGCTGATCTCTTCTTCACCCTGCAGATCTTCGAAGGCGATGAGGTTGTAGTTGCCGTTATGCGGACTGGTCAGGCTCTGAATTGCGCTGTAGGTGGGCCGCTCGGTGGCGTTGGCAGGGGCGTGATTGCGGCCGTTGTAGACTCTGCCCGTGATGATGGGCTGGTCCGGATCGCCATCGAGGCATTCCACGATGACCTCGTCGCCGACGCGCGGG
>CAZRGL010000467.1:0-9119 GCA_964599485.1 uncultured Polyangiaceae bacterium | reverse complement strand
CAGAAGCGCTCTACCTGAGCGTGGTCGGCGCCATGCAGCGTGCGGGCCGCGTGCAGCCGGGGCGATGACATCGCATCGGTGCCCGAGGCCACTGTCAGCCCCAAGCTGACCCGCAACCGCGTAGGCTACCAACACGGCGAGGGCCTCCAGCAGTACCTCGTCAACGGTCCGCTTGGAGTGGAGCAAGGTTTCGTGCTCGCCGAGCGGCCCCGCGGGCAGCGAAATTCAATCGTGCTCGTGTTGTCGGTAGATGACGCACTGCTGCCTACCGCGGTCTTGGGCGCGAGCGAGATCGCCTTCTACACGCCCACCGGCGAACCCTGGCTTCACTACACCGATCTCTTTGCTCATGACGCCGCTGGCCACCAACTCGACGCCTGGATGACCGTCCGAGACGCGAGCATCTGGCTGCATGTCGACGATTCTGGAGCGTTCTACCCCCTGACCGTCGATCCACTGGTTTGGGCCGAGCAGCAGAAGCTCGTCGCGAACGATGGGGCGGAAGCCGATGCGTTTGGATCTTCCGTGTCACTCGATGGCAACACGGCGCTCGTCGGCACACCAGGTGACAACGACAAGGGCAGCGACTCGGGCTCGGCGTATGTGTTTGTTCGAAGCGGAGCCGTATGGGCTGATCAGCAGAAACTCGTGGCCATCGACGGCGCCAAAGACGACTCGTTCGGCCATTCGGTGTCGCTAGGCGGTGACACGGCACTCATCGGGGCCTGGCGGGACGATGACAAGGGCTATGATTCGGGTTCGGCGTACGTGTTCGTTCGAAGCGGCAGCGTTTGGGCGGAGCAGCAGAAGCTGATAGCGACCGATGGAGCCAAGAATGACCGCTTCGGCTACTCACTTTCAGTGAGCGGCAACACGGCGCTCGTCGGCGCTTACGCGGACGATGACAAGGGCTCGACGTCGGGTTCGGCATATGTGTTCCTGCGAAGCGGCGGCGTTTGGACCGCGCAACAAAAGCTCGTTGCGAGTGACGGAGCGGTCAACGACCAATTCGGCTACTCGGTGTCACTCAGCGCCGACACGGCGCTCGTAGGGGCCTACACGGACGACGACAACGGCGCGGACTCGGGATCGGCTTACGTCTTCCTTCGAGTCGGCAACGTGTGGACCGAGCAGCAGAAGTTAGTGGCAAGCGACGGGTCCGCCGGTGACAATTTCGGCGGTTCGGTGTCGCTGACCGGCGATACGGCGCTCGTCGCGGCACCAAGAGACGGTTCCGACTCGGGCTCTGCGTACGTTTTCGTGCGAAAAAACGGCGTTTGGACCCCGCAAGGCAAGCTCGTGGCTAGTGATGGGGCATCGCAAGACTACTTCGGCTTCTCTGTGTCCGCGAACGGCGAAGCGGCGCTCGTTGGGGCCATCGCGGACGACGACAAGGGGGCGTCGTCGGGCTCGGCATACGTGTTCGTGCGAAACGGCAGCTCTTGGGCCGAGTTGGACAAGGTCGTGGCAAGCGACGGTGCGACACAAGATTCTTTCGGTATTTCGGTATCCTTGAACGGCGACACGGCCCTCATCGGCGCTTACTCCGACGACGACAACGGACTTGCCTCGGGTTCGGCGTACGTTCTCATTGCCGCTGGCAAGACTTGCTCGAATCCGGCCGAATGTTCCAGTGGCTACTGCGTCGACGGTTTCTGCTGCAATTCCGCCTGCGCGGGGCCGTGCGCAGCGTGTAGTGCGGTCAAGACGGGAGGCATTGATGGAGTATGCCAGTTCTTCGATAGTGCGACCGATCCGGACGCCGAGTGCCCTGTCAATGAGGCGTGCAATGGCGCAGGCGCGTGTAAGAAGTCGAATGGTCAACCGTGCAATGTGCAGGCGGACTGCGTGAGCGAACGCTGCGTGGACGCTGTCTGTTGCGGCTTGCCCTGCGGCAACCTTTGCGAAGCGTGCAGCGCCGCCAAAACGGGCGGCTCTGACGGCACCTGCGGGCCAGCTCTCTCAGACTCGGATCCGGACAACGAGTGCGGCATCGGACCGGAGCAGAGCTGCGACGGGGCAGGTGCCTGCAAACTGACGAAGGGCCAAACATGCACCGCGCCATCAGAGTGCGTGAGCGGCAACTGCATCGATGCCGTCTGCTGTGACTCGCCTTGCGTGGCGACCTGCTACGCGTGCAGCGCCGCCAAGACGGGCGGCTCGGATGGGATGTGTGCGTTCGTTCTACCGTCGCTGGATCCAGATGACGAATGCGGCACCGGATCGGACCTGAGTTGCGACGGTTTCGGCGCCTGCAAGAAAGCCGACGGTCAGGTTTGCGCCGAACCCAGCGAATGTTTGAGCGAGAACTGCGTCAGTGGCTTGTGCTGCAACGCTGCGTGTACAGACAGCTGCGACAAGGGTGTCCTCGCCCACGCGGAATGCAGCACGGGCACCTGCAAGACGACGGGCAAATCATGCAACGAGTACCTCTGCGCTGACGACAAGAGCTGTGCGACCTCGTGCACCGACCACGCGGACTGTGCAGGTGGGTACCGCTGCGAAGAACCCAACTGCGTTCCGAAGGGAGATAAGGGCGATCCCTGCACGACCGACGTTGAGTGCGCCAAGGACCACTGCATCGACCAAGTGTGCTGCGCCGTGGACGACTGCACGCCCTATCGCTGCGGCCCGGAGGGGGCTTGTCGGGAGACCTGCTCCTCCTCAGGCGAATGCGCCTCCGGCCACACCTGCATTTCAAGCGGTCAGTGCGTACCTGAGAAGAAAGCGAGCGTTGCTATGCCGGGGTGCAGCGTGGCACACGCCGAGCCAACGCGGACAACCCGCGCCGCCTGGTGGGCCATAGTGAGCCTCGCTCTCGGCGCCGCAACTGCCACAAGACGGCGTCGGCGCGCACGGCGCGGACGAGGGGACCGAAGACCGCGATGACCATGGGGGCTGGTTTTTGACCAGAAAAGCCAGGGCGACGCGTCGGGCCGCGGCACCAACACACCCGATGCGTGCCCGCGAGGCTTCGCGCGGCTGCCACCATCGGCGAGCGGGCCCTCCAGCGGAGAGAGGCCGCTTGGAGTGGGCGACACGTGATACCCAAAACCCGCGGCTCTTTCGACAACGGCAAGCCGTGCGCACTTTAATTGGTATTGGTCCGTATCCGACGCGGCCCGATATGATTACTTCTGGGAATTGTCCGATCAATTCTCTGTAATTCCAGGCACGAGCTTTGGCTCTTCTTGTGGTGCTCTTTTCGGTCGCAATGCGACTCCTCTCAAAAGCCTCATGACGCAGTTCAACAATCAACCGGTGACTTGCCGTGCGGTTTGTTGGACTTGGTGCCGCTGGGCGAACAGGGGCTTTTAGGGGAGCAATCCCGCCCTCTTGTGATTGGGCGAGCCTACACGAGATCGCCGTCAGCGAGCTTGTCGGTTGCCTCTGGGGCCCACATTCGAACTTCCTTGGCTCTGATCTCCGGCCTCCGTGACGAACGGTACAATTTTGCAGCTGAATTTGGCCCTTTCACCTTTCACCTTTCTATTTCGGTCTTTTTATTGGCCTTGATTTACTGCGCGGCATCCTTAGTGGGCCATGAAGGACTCCAACCTTCAGCCAATGGATGAGACGCCAAAACCGCAGGCCCCAGCAAGTCATTCCGCGACATTGAAGACGCCGCCGATCCCCCTGTCGCGGCCTGTCTCACCGTGTCTTGCAATGCCGTGCCCACAGGCCGTGACCACAACGCCGAAGCCTGAGGTCGCCGATGTTGTCATGGGGCTGCGCGCGGCACTGGGTGCGCTGAGCATGAGCGATGTTGCGGCAGCGACGGGGATCATCACGGGGCTGCTCCGGGCGCTTGTGAAACGCGGCGCGGACTACGAACCCATGTAATTTGCGTACTCTCCTCACGCATGAGGAGATCCGCTTCGTCGGTCGGTGCGCCCCGTCAACCACGAGCGCGCGCCTCACTCCCTGAGGAGCTACTTGTCGAATCCAAGAACGTCTAGGAGTGCATCGCGGACCTCGCGCCATCGCGCATCGGCGAAAGTCGCGATCAACGGACCGAGCTGTGAGCGTTCAACTGATCTCATCCACTCAGGCTTGAGTACGCACGGACCCGGCAGACCATCCTCGGCCGATAGCGCAACTTCCCATGGCAGCCCGCGTGCGCTCGTTGAGAGCGGTATGACAGGAATCTGTGAGAGCGATGGCAGGACGTCCTGTCGGCCGAGCACGAGCACTGGGCGGCGCTTGTCGGGCGTTGCAAACCGAAACCAGCGGATGTCACCGCGACGAATCACGGAAAGTCGGGCCCTTCGTCCTGCTCTATGGGCCCATCGGGTCCGTTGGCGGCCCACTGCTTCCACAGCTGAGCGTGCTCGTCCGCTTCGAGAACCGCGTCGACCGCTTCAACGTTCTCCACAGTCACGCGGACACGCTTGCCGTCGAGAGCGGGGATCGGTGCGTCGAGGGTGATGGTGGTTCCCTCGATGATTCCAGTTGTGGATGTATGGCTCATGGATCTTCGCCGCGTCGATCGCGCCCTGCGATCATTCTAGCACCATCGGCAGAGGGTCAACGCCGCGCGTCCTCCTCGAGCAATCTCAACGGTCAACGCCAGCGTGCAGCTCGCTGCCGTGAGTGAGCTTGTCGAAGTCGTCCACGTTCGCCGTCACGAGGATGCGATCCTCGTCGTGGGCGCATAATGACGCTCCTGACGGCCAAGAGTATTTAGCCGCCGGTCGCCGGATCGGCGTGATCGGCGTCGGGTTGCCACCATCGCGCGCTTCGCAGCTGCCCCATGATAAAGTCAGCCAGATTGGAGCCACCACGGTGTCGCTTTCTAGGATCGAGGAGCACGCGCTCGTTGAAGAGCTGATTGGGCGACTTGCCCGCGGGTACGTTCCCCGCCGCGCACTCGAGCGGAAACTCGATCACTACGTGCGTGGCCCGTGCGCATGCGCTTTCGTCGTGACCGGGGCTCACGGCGCAGGCACGAGCACCTTGCTGGCCGAGTGGGTGCGCACGCGCCGCACCGCCGCGTTGCGGGTGGTGACCCGTTTCGTGGGACTTGGTGACGGCGCCATCAGCACCGCCGAGCTGCTCCGAAGCGTCGGAGAGGAACTGCGCGACTTCGCTCCTTCCGGAGTCCCGCTGCCGGACGTCGGCGCAGACGCTGAGCAGGAGCTGGCGGCGTGGCGGCGGGTGCTGCAAGTCGCGAGCGCGGACCGGCGACCCATCGTGGTGGTGATAGATCGCATCGACGAGCTCGACGATGGCGACGAGCGAGCCGAGGGCTGGTGGCTGCCGGCCGAGCTGCCCCAAGGGTTGCGGCTGATCGTGAGCGCGTCCGAGCACGGCGCTGACAAGCTTCAGCCACCACCACTGCCCGGACCGCTGCGGGTGCCACCGTTGACGCGGCGAGAAAGCAAACGGCTGGTGCAAGCCCGCTTTGCCATGCGTGGTCAGGCTCTCGACCGCAAGCGGATGAGACAGCTGCTCGACCACGACGCGAGCCACAACCCCCTGTGGCTCGCTTTGGTCGTCGAGGAGACGCTGGCGCTTGGCGGAGCCTACAGCAACAAGGATCCCCTCACCGGTCTGCTGGGCCCAAACCGCGGCGAGCCGGTATCCGAGGCGCTTGCCCGTGTGTTCAGCTCGGCTCTTTCGCGACTGCGACGGGAGGCACACTGGCACGACCGTTTGCTTAGGAGGCTCTTCGGAGTCCTCGGCGCCCATCCACGAGGCATGCAGGAGATCGATCTCCTCGAGGAGATCGGGCCCGCCGATCCCGGAACCAACAAGGAGTACCGCTCGGGCGCACTGATTGCATTGCGCGCCCTGGGGCCATACCTGCGCCCGCGAGGCGGCTGCGAGCGGGCGCCCGTGGCCTTTCTCTACCGGAGCCTGCGGGAGGCGACCGCCAAGAAGTACCAATGGCAAGGAAAGAGCCAAGAAGCGTCGGGCAGCCTTCCGCCGAGCCCCCCCGCCGAACCGTCGACTGTCGAGCAAGACGCCGAGGCTGCAGCCCTCCCTGAAAGCGAACGCGGTGGCGACGAGCACGGCAGCGACGAGCACCGCAGCGGCCCCGAGGCGGGAGGCCGGCACACCTTTCAGATCCACCTCGGCGGCATCATCGAGCTGCTCGGGGGGCATCTGTACAGCAATCCGGGGGTCTACATCCGCGAACTACTGCAGAACGCGGTTGACGCCATCCAGCTTCGAAAGGCGCTGGATTCGACGTACGGCGGACCGGGGCGTGTGCTCATCCGCGTGCTCGGCAGCGACGCGGGCGGACCCGGTGTCGAGCTGTTCGACGACGGGGTGGGCCTCGACGAGCAGGAGACGCGCCGCTTCGTAGCCACCATTGGCGAGTCGTCCAAGCGGGGCGCCTTCGGTGGACTCGAAGGCCTCGACTTCATCGGGCGCTTCGGCATCGGGCTGTTGTCGTGCTTCTTAGTAAGCGACGAAATCGTGATCCGCACGCGTTCGTTTCGCAGCACCGACGTCGTCGACTGGCGCGGCTGGGCGGACGGCACTTACACGCTACGCAGCCACCACGATGCGTCTGCTGCCGTGGGCACCACGGTGCGGCTCACGGCCAAGGACGGTTGCGAGGGCTGGTTCACGCGCGACCGGGTCAAGGAGCTGAGCAGGCGTTTCGGCGGGGCGCTCGACTGCGCCATCGAGCTCGCGTTGCCATCGGGCGACCGCGTCGTACTCCTCAACTCCGAGCGGCCACCGTGGCGGCGATCGGTTGACGATCCGGACTGGCAGCAGGCGGCTCTCAGGTACGGCGAGCGTCTTCTAGGCTTCCGCGCAATGGACTGCCTGCAGCTCCACGCCGAAGCCGGTCGCATCGAGGGCGTGGCCTATCTGCTCGACAAGGCTCCCAAGCCCACCGCAAGCCCCGCCCACCGCGTTCACGTCCGGGGCATGCTGCTGTCCGACAGCATCGACAACCTGCTGCCGAGCTGGGCGTTCTTCGCGCGCTGCGTGATCGACGCAGCCGAGCTGCACCCAACGGCCTCGCGCGAGGCGCTGTGTGAGGACGAGCTGCTCGAGAAAGCACGCTTGCAGCTCGGCAACCGGCTGCGCGAGCACCTGCTGGCCTTGCGCACCTTCCGCCCGAAGCTGCTCGGCAAGATCATGACGACGCACTTCGCCGCCATGAAGGCGCTGGCCACCGTCGACCGTGAGTTCCTAGAGCTCATGGTCGACTGGATCCCCTTCGAGACTTCGTTCGGGTTCATGACCTTCGGCGAGATCCGCGAACGCTTCGACGTCATCCGCTACGCACTGACCACCGAGACCTACCACCAGCTCGCGCCCATCGCGGTGGCCCGCTCGATGGGGATCATCAACGCCGGCTTCACCGACGACCGCGCCCTGCTGCAACACGTCTCGGCCGTCTTCCCTGCTCTGTCGTTGAGGCCGGTCTCGGCCACCGATCTCATCGGCGAGCTCGACGAGCTGCAGCCGACCGAACGCAAGGCGGTGGTCCCACTGCTCGCCGCAGCCAGCCTCGTGCTAAGCAAGCTCGGCTGCGGCGTTGACGCCCGATCGTTCGAGCCAGCCACTCTGCCGGTGCTGTTGGTGCTTGGCGAAGATCAGCGCAAGCAGCGCACCGCGCGGCGCATCGGAAACGAGATCGATCCACTGTGGTCGGGCCTGCTCGAGCAGCTGGCCGGCGAGGGCGAGATTCGCGCGCAGCTGTGCTTCAACTACAACAACCCGTTGGTGCAGCAGCTGACGCGCACGCCCGATCCGGAGCTGCGCGCGATGGCGGCGCGGATCCTCTACCTGCAAGCCCTGCTGCTCGGCCAGCACCCGCTCGACGCAGAGGAGACATCCTTGCTCAGCACCATGCTCGTCGATCTGGTCAGCTGGGGCATGCGCGAGCGCGAGCCCGAGGCCCGGCCAGAACACGGGCCCGAGCCAGAACCCGAGCCAGCACCAGAACCCGAGCCCAAGTCTCCCTGAAACCCATGGCCCCCGACCACGCCGACCGCATCCTCACGTTGCTCAGGCAGGCGTGCACGCTGCAGGATCCTTCCGACCGCCGAGAGCTGGCCGAGCAGGCGTGCGAGCTGGCCGACTTTCACGATGACCTGGCGTGCGGCTACCAGGCGCGCGTCGCTGTGCTGGAGTGGGGCGCAAATGCCCGCCACGCGCGGCCGGCTCTGGCCTCCTGCATCTGGCTGCTGGCAAACGCAACGGCCATCGAGCAAGCGCAGGAGCGCATCAGCAAGCTGCCCCAGCTCGGGGGCTACCGTTATCCCGATGGCCTGCTACGTGCAGGCAAGTGGGTAGTCGCCCTGTGCTGCTGGCTTCCCGAGGTCGCACACAGCCAGCTCGACGCGGCCCACGAGCGCACGCTGGAGCTGTTCAGCCGCCACGGGGGCTCGCCCCGAGGTCTGCACGACAACCGGCACGGCGCGGCCATGGCCATGGGTGAACCGCGCGCCGAAGTGAGACGCCATTGGCGCCTGTGGGAGCAATCGCCCACGGGGAGAGTCGACGACTGCCCCACCTGTCAGCTGAGCTCGGCTACGCACAACGCCCTTTTTGAAGGCCGGCTCGACGAGGCGCGACAGCTGGCCGGCAGAGCGATGAGCAGCGAGAAGCGATGTGATGGGTCGCAGTTCGCCATCTGTGGCTCGATGGCGCTCGCACTACAAGATGCCGGCGCGCTCGAGGAGGCCGACAGATCCCACAGGCTCGGCTACGCGCTTGGCAGCGCCCAGACGCACTGCATCGAGCATAACGCGCAGCACCTGCGCTACGCCACGCGACGAGGCGATTATCAGCGCGCGCGGGCGATCTTCGAGGCCGAGCTGCCACGCGTGCTCCGCCTTGCAGGCGCCTGTCCCCTCAGCGAGCTGCGCGGCTTTCTCGCAGCGAGGCTTTTTCTGCAGGAAGCTGCCGGGCGAGCGGCCGACATCACCATCGAGCTGCCAGCGACCTTTCCACTGTGGAGCCACGACGGACGCTACGACGTCGACGAGCTGCTCGCCTGGTTCGACGCGCGGGCACGCGAGCTCGCCCTGCGCTTCGACGAGCGCAATGGCAACGATTGGTGCACGGCCACGTTGCTCGATTCGCCGCCGTGCTGGTTCTGAACCCGCTCCCGCCTCGACGGCCCTCTTCTCGACACGGCGACCCTG
>CAZRGL010000466.1:0-9131 GCA_964599485.1 uncultured Polyangiaceae bacterium | reverse complement strand
GACGCAGCCCAGATCTACGGCATGGCCCGCGATGGATCCCTCGCCGAGTACGTCACGTCGCCTGCTCGCGCGCTGGTGCCGTTGCCCGAAGCGGTGCCCTTCGACATCGGCGCGGTCGTTACCGACGGCGTCGCCACCCCGCTCCATGCGCTGCGCGCTCGCGGTGCACTCCGGGCGGGGGAGACGGTGGGGATCTTCGGCTGTGGCGGGTTTGGCACCCATGCCGTCCAGCTCGCGCGGCTGATGGGCGCGAGTTGCGTCGTCGCTGTCGACGTCGATCCCATCGCGCGCGAGCGTGCCTGCCGGCTCGGCGCAGACCTCGCCCTGGATCCGATGAGCGATGACGTGGCACGGACCGTCCGCAAACAGCTCGGTGGCCTCGATCTGTCCATCGAGATGATCGGCAAGGCAGAAACGGTGAGCCTGGCGTTGCGCTGCCTGCGCAAGGGCGGGCGCGCGGTGCTCGTCGGCGTCGGCATGGATCGTCCCGAGCTACCACCCCTCGCCGCCTTCGTCGGTCGCGAGCAAGCCATCATCGGCTCCTTCGGCATGGACCGCCGCGACATCGAAGATCTGTACACGCTCGTCGCCACCGGACGGCTCGATCTCAGCACCTCCATCAGCGCGCGCTATCCGCTCGCCGAAGTCAACGCTGCGCTCCAGCACCTGCACGGCAAGAAGGACGGCGTGGTGCGGGTGGTAGTGGAGCCAGGGGTGTGAGCTCGAGCTGGCCGGAGCGCTTCGACGCCGAGTTGCGCGGCCCAGACAAGGTGGTGCCGCTCGCGCAGGCGGTCCATAGCGCCGTGCGGCCGGGCATGTTGTTGCACTTCGCCTTCGTGCACAATCGGCCATCGGCGGCCATGGCGGAGATCGTGCGCCAGCTCGCTGGCAAGCGGCCTCGATTGGCGGTGGCTCACCTGTTCACCGCAGGCCCGGCGGTGGCGCTGCTCAGCGAAGGTCTCGTCGAGCGGCTGATCACCACACTGATCTGCGAGCCCTATCCTGCGCCGGCGCCGTCGCAACCGGCGCGGCGTGCGATCGCCAACCACGACATCGCCCTCGAACACTGGTCCGTGCTCAGCTACGTTGCACGGCTTCGCGCCGCTGCCCTCGGCCTACCCGCCCTGCCCGTGCGCAGCCTGCGCGGTAGCACCCTCGCCGAGGAAAACTGCGACCACGTCCAAGAGCGCGACGACGGCAGTCTCGAGGTCCGTCCGCTGGTGCCCGATCTCAGTTTCATCCACGCCCCCTGCGCCGATCGCTTCGGCAACGTCTTGCTCGCGCCACCCTATGGCGAAGGGACGTGGGGAGCGCTCGCCGCACGACAGGGTGCTGTGGTAACCGTCGAGCGCATCGTCGAACCAGAAGTGCTGCAGCGTCATTCACATCTGGTCGGGTTGCCCCCCTCCCACGTGCGGAGCGTGTCGGTCGTCCCATTCGGCGCTCACCCGGCGGGCCTTGCCAGCGCCGGCATCGACGGCGTGGAGCCCTATGGCGACGACGTCACCTTCTACCGCGAGGGTCGCAAAGCAGGTCGCAGCGCAGACGATTGGCAGCGCTGGGTGGATCATTGGCTGCGCGAGCCCGAGGATCGCGACGCCTATCTCGCGAAGCTCGGCGGCGAGCGTTTGTTGTGGCTCAAAGGCAAAGCGCGGGCAGACTCGTGGCGACCCGAGTTGCTCAGCGCCCAGGCGCAGACGGATCTCGATCCACCAGCCAACCGTAGCGAGGCGATGATCTGCGCCGCCGCCGAGCTCATCGCCAGCAAGGTCACTGCTGGCGGGCAGCGCGCACTGCTGTCCGGGCTCGGGGCCGGCAACTTCGCTGCCTGGTTGGCGCACGACCAGCTGTCGGAGAGCGGTCACCCGCTCGCCCTCGTGGCCGAGCTCGGTCTGTTCGGTTACCGGCCGCGGCCGTGCGATCCCTTCCTGTTCAACTTCCGCAACCTCGCCACCTGCACCTTGCGCTTAGACGCTGACGCCGCCCTCGGTGTCATGATCGGCGGCGCCCAAGCCCGCAGCCTCGGCTCGCTCGGCGCAGGCCAGGTCGATGCGTGCGGCCGCTTCAACTCCACACGCTTGGCCAATGGCAAGTTGCTCGTCGGCTCGGGCGGAGCCAACGACGTCGCCTCGAGCGCAGGCGAGGTCGTCATCACCATGCCAGCCCAGCCCGGTCGCCTGGTCGAGCGCGTTGCCTACGTGACCGGTCCCGGCGAGCGCGTCACCGCCGTCGTCACCGATCACGGCATCTTCGAAAAGCCCCGCGGCGATGGGCGCCTCGCCCTCACCCGCCTCGTTGGTCCGTTGCTGGGCGGAAGCCGCGACGCGCACGTGCGTGAGCTCGCGGCCAAAAGCGAGATGCGCTTCGAGATCCCGGCTGAGCCGGAGCTGATGCCCGAGATCCGCCCAGACCAGCTCGCCCGGCTGAGACTCTACGATCCGGAGCGCTTCTTCCTGGGACCCCTCGAGGCATGAAGCGGGACTGTCGACTGCGGCCGCGAGCACGGTTCGCTTCGTAGGCGATCTCCACCTTGGCGACGGCGCACACGACGATGCCTTCGGCCGGCGCGGCGATAACGTCTTCGAGGCGGCGCGCCTATCGGTGGCACACTCGACCGCCATTCGACTATGCCAACCCTGAGCTCGGCAAGACCCGCTCCGGCTCGCGCTCGGGGCTGAGCCGTCGCGGTCTCTAAGGTCGCTGCCCCGGCGTCGTGGCGTTTGCGGAAGAGCGGTCTCCTCTTCCAATGTTCACAAAGTGCCAAGCATCCGTCCAACGGCGCTCGCCAGGCCGCTTTGGATGCACTGCTTGTATGATTCCTCGATTGGACATGGTGAACCGCGTGCTCCGCATCAACCTCGCGGGCACCAAGACCTTCGAGACGATTCCGCCAAGCCAGCCCTGAGTCGATCCTGGGTAGCGCCGAAGCTGCACAGGTAGATCGGTTGTTTGCACAGGTGATCCGTTACCGAAGGTCACCTCTGTACCGATGGTCGAGCGTTCGGGAGCGAACAACCTCGAGCAGTTTGAGCGCCGGCGCCGAAGCTGCATAGGCCCTCCTTCGGTGCCCGGCGACGAAGTGCTGCTCTCGCCGTCCTTGATTCGAATCGTGCCGGAGAGGTGAGTATGGCTATCGGCCAGCGTCGATTGGATGCGATATCAGCCGAGCAACTTCGTAGGCTCGGGGCAACTCATGCAGCTCCACTTGATGGCCTGTCAGTGTTCTGGCCGGGGCGTGCGGACCACGGCTCCGTGGTACTGGCCGTGAACGAAGACGGCGACGTACACAATCTCGTCCGTGAGCACGATTTCATGGAGGGTACCGGGGACCTCTTGGGGCAATCGAGCAACGCAACGCGCCCCGGCCGCGGAATGGGGCATGAAGCGCAACTCACGCGGCTGGTGAAGGGCTGCGTAGATCCCTTCCGATGCCGCCGCGAGGTTGTTTGTGTGGACGGCGTTGGCGACCATCTCCGTCGTGCCTCCGTCTTTCGGCAGCCGAAGGATGTCTGGGATCTCGGGGCCCCACTCGAAGCTCGGCCAGTAGATGTGTGTTTCGTCGACCGCAATGTCGAGTGGCGCCGCAGTCAAGGCCTCGAGCAGCACTGCCCCTCCGCTTGCATCGAACCAGCCGATGGCGCCATTGTCATCGTACTGCTGCGAGCCGGCTGGGCCGCTCATGGTGCCTGCGTCGCCCCAATACGCGCGGTCGTTTGTTACGTCGATATCGCGAATGTCGCCTTCGGCGCGAAGCAGCTCCAGCGCGCCCCCGGACAGCGGCGCCCGAAACATGCTACCCGGTCCGCTGACCGAGTGCTGCCGACCCACGTAGACGTGATCGGCTGTCACACCCAACGCGGCGACGCGCGCGATTGCATCGGTGAGCAACTCCGGTGGTTGCTCGCCGCTCTTATGCACCCGCATGGTCCCTTGTTGGCCTGCTGCGTACACATACGTTGTATCGAGCGCCAGGGTGTTGCCGTAAGCGGGGAAGCCCTCCTTTCCAATGTCCATCAGCTCCAGTGAGCTCGCGATGTCGGTATGCAGGGCGGCAAACACCTTTCCGCCGTCGGCCCAATACACATGCTCGAAATCGGCCGCCAAGCCAAACATCGCGTTCGTCTTCGCGACCACCTCGAATTCGGGGCAGCTCGTGGGTGCCGACGCCCCACCGGCTCCACCTTCTGCGCCCGCACTCTGATCGGGCTGCCCGTTCAGAACTACGCTCGAGCCACACGACAGGCTAGCGAGGCTAAGCCACGCTATGGTCAGCAGAAAACGTGCTATCGCCATCGTTCGCCTCGCGTCTGGCGCGTGCGCGCTTGGCCCAACGGATGATATTGGCGAGTTTGCTCGCGTTGGCGATCGGTGATGTTCATCCCGTGGTTCCCACCGCGACCACGACGCCGAGAAGACGGCGACGTTGCCAGACACGAAGCGTTTTGATGAGCACGCCATAAGACATGATGCTGATCATACGTTCCATGCCCCGCGCTTCCGCCTCAAATTGGCAATCTGTGGCCGATTTGACCGAGCGCTTCTCATGCGTAGTCCGCGTCGGCCTCGCCATCGCGCCGCTTGAGGACCGCCTCGCCAGCTAGATGCCGCGGTCGTGCGCGTGCTGGTCGCGAAACAGCGTCGGAATAACGTCGGATCGGCCCCTCACAGGTCGGACACGCATCTGGAGCGAGTCCTTCGCCACTTTGCACACCAGCTTTGGACTTCAACTCGCCGTCGGCCCTACCGACGACATCCTCATCGCTATGGACACATACGGTCAGGTGGACTTTGGCGGCGGCGCCGTCGGCACCAACCCTGATATTTGGGACTGAGCTCGTCGCGGCACGGTTTGACTTTGCGGGTCAGCACTTGTGGAGTGGTCACCTCGGTGCGTCCAACCCTTCGAAGATACTGGGCGGGTTGGCGTTCGATGCGGAAAACCATTGGTATGCGAGCTGTTTCAGGTGCGCCGAGCCTGGCCAACATCTTCTCTTTCGATTCGGCACCGACAACGAGATCGAGTGGACGCAACCCATCTCGGTGCTCATGGGTGCCATGATCGTTAGCGCCAAACACGGCATTGTCGGTACAGGAGGCTTTGTCGGCGACGTGGAGCTTGCCGGCCAGAAGCTGAAGAACCACGGAACGGCTGCTTGGGACGGTCCGGCTGGTCTCAACGCTTTCGTGGCTCAATTGGAGCCCGATGGTACGCCGCGATGGGCTATTGGGTTCGGCGAAGCACGTGATGACGTCGGCATGGCCGTGGCGCTCGATGGCAAAGGCAACTCATTGGTATCTGGAGTACGCGACTTCTCCTCAAACTCATTTGGCGGTGGGGCGGTGCCCGGCCGCGCATTCGTTGCTGCCTTCGCTTCTGCCGGAGCCGAGTTCTGGCGAGGAGTCTTGAACGGTGTGACCTTCAGCTCGGCTGCGGGCGTTGCCGTCGATGCGGACAGCAGCGTCTTCGTTGCTGGCTATGTCGACTCCGACGTGGACGGCTCATGGCTTACTGCGGATCGGGATGTTTTCGTCGCCAAGTTTGCCGTTCCTGTACCATGTCTGCTGGAGCAGTAAAGTCGCATACCCTCTTTCGAAATGGGCCACCCAAGGTCATGACCAAAGACGAGATGAGCACCAGAATCGCTGCCATGCTTGCCAAGCTGGACAGAATGCCCAAGCGCTTGTCAGGCATCACCAAGGCCACCGTGCCGATCATCCTGGGAGCGAGCTTGAGCGGCTGCCCGGTCTACGGGCTCCCTGCCCCGAGGATTGCGACCAAGTAGAAACCGAGGGCTCGGCGGGCGGAGGCGGCTCCGTCATCAACACGGGAGACGGCGGAGCAGGTGGGAAAGGCGGCGGCGGCTCCAAGCCCAAGACGTGACCTGCTCGATCACCCCAGGGGGTGTCGGCGCGGTCCGGTGCCTGCCACCTCGCTGGGGGGCCGATGATGAGCCTCTGCTTATGGCAACCTGGCAAGAGTTGGACGAGGCCCTCGTGCAACGCCTAGACGCAAGAGGACCGTCGGGATCTCCCATGGTAGCTGCAATAGTCGTTTTCAGGCACGGCTCTGGGCTCTGACGATTCAGCGCGTCAGTTCTTCCCGAATTGAGCGATGAGGTAGCAGACCGCGTGCACCGTTTGATAATGACCGGTGCCGGTAAATGAGCACTTCTTTTTGCCGGCCGCGAACTTGGTGCAGCCGGGGGCCAGGCGCGACACAAATGGTTCGAACTTCTTCTTCCTCTCTTTGAGGCGGCCGTACTTCTGGAACTTGACGAGAGAGCCGCCAGCCTCATTGGCTTGCTTGTTCATCTTGGCCTCATAGGCCCGACAATCGCTCGGGTTCTCCTCTGCCTTGGCGACGACCGTCTCGACGGCCTTCACCTGACTCTCGATGTCTTCGCCGCAGGCACACACGAAGAACATCGTGGCGCCGAGTAGCAACAATGGCAGGTGCTGGTGCATTTACTTCCTCTTGGTGATTCGTTTGAGCGTCTCGCAGTCTCGGATGACTCCGAGATCGCACGCCTCCTTGAGGTACTTCAGGCGCTTGGCCGCATCCGGAGATCGGCTGCCGAGCTCGCTGCACGCCAGCGCGTTGAACATCGGGTTCCGCTCCTCGATCTCCTTGGACTCGCAGATCTGTTTGCATGCAATGAGCGAGAGCATTTTCTTCTCGGTCGCGGTTTTCGCCATGGTGACCGACTCCAGCTCCGTACAGCGCTCGTACATTGCGCTTTCGCCCTCGTCCAAGCTGGACTTCTCACAGCCAAGGCTGCAGAAAAGTGCGACGCTGAGTGTGGTAATGGCGACGAGATAGGTCCGGGGCATGAGAGGGGTCCTCGAGAGAGCTGCCTACGCGACTCCGTAGCCGCGGCAGCTCGAGTGGAGTTTTGGCTCAAGTGGGTTGGTCATCGGGCTTGGCTCTTTGTCGGATGGGTTCAGCAAAGATTGGCCAACAACTGCAGCAGGGTTCGACTGCCTCAGCCCAACACAGCGCCGAGCGCCAGCGTCAATTGCGAGCCACCAGGGTGTTTTGCAGCTCCCGTGCCACCACTGCGAGACTGTGGCAATGGACCAAAATCCACCTACTTGAGGGCCCTCGCCACCTCATGGGTGATCGAGCTGCAACGCAGAGCGGAACGAATCAAGCCGCTTTCCGGATCGAACTGATCCGCAAAGCGCAGCGCCGAGATCAAGAGACCGAAGCGGGGGCGCCGCTCACGGCTCTAGGGCTGGCTCTAGTCAGTCCATGGTGGTGCATTCACTCGCTGCGGTGTGGGCCGCTGCGCTCTTGGCTGGCATCCGTTCGCGTCTGTGAGCGCCTACCGCAAGGACTTTGCAGTGGGAGGCAGCCTCAGAGCCATGCGCGGGGACCCGAGCGAAAGTACTCAAAGCCGCAAGAGACGTCGACCTCCCCTCAGTTGCCTCGACAACGAAAGACATGGAATTGTCCGAGCTCGTTGCGCCTCGAGCAGGGCTCACTGGGTGGTCGGCGTCACCTCCTTCACTTCGAACCCCTCTTTCCGCAAGCCGTCCAGGAATTGCTCCAGGGAACGGGAGGCCCGAAGGATCTCGCCAGCACGGCTGCAGACGACCGGTGTGATCATGCAGGAGGCCGACAGGAAAGAGTGGGTCGAAACAGGGTGTCCCGGCGGCGGAGGAGGCGCGTGCCCGTCGATTATCGGGCCCGGCTGGTTGCGTATGGTCAGCACCCCGCGCTCCTCACCGTCCCACCTGGCCTCCCAACTACGCGGGCCTGCAGGCGCGTCGAGCACCGAGGAGCCTGAGCTGTCGGGGTGCGACGTCGCCGGTGTGGTGGAGCCACAAGCGCTGCCGAGCGAAATCCCGGCGAGCACAACGAGCACCCATGGCCAGCGTGGCATGGTCCATCGTCCCGAGGTCATGATGCGGTCCAGCCTATCATGACGGCGTTGGGGTCCAGCCGCGCGGTGCCCTGACTTGCGCATGATTGGTACAGTGGTTGCCGCAACAGGGGCCAACCACACGCCGGCGCAAGTTCCACGCAGGCCACGGCCCGCCGATGAGGCAGCTCCGCCCGCGAACGGAGAGGTTGGAATTCAACTACTTGAGCGGTGTGGGTGGTTTCCCCACCGCAGCTCGGCGCTGCTTCGGATGGGCAAGCACCTCGCTGCCTGGTCTTGGCATTCGCCTTGCACAACTGTCTGGCAACACGACGCCACACCCCACTTCGGAGGTATTCATGATTCGACGACGATTCGCTCAGCTGCTCGCACTCGCTGTTGTCCTTCTTGCAGTCGCCTGGACTGCGCCAGCGCAAGCCGCCGATCCGGTGGCCAGCTACGAATCGGATGTCGAAGCGGTCGAAGCCGGAACGCTCGACGAGGCCCTTTGGGCGGCTGGTCTGGATGTTGAGGATATCGAGATGGTCGTCTTGGCCGACGAGCGGCTCGATGAGGATGCTTTCTTCAGCTACCTGATCGATTTCCTCTACGAGCGAGGCTACGAAAAGGCCGACATCGCGCTCATCCTCGAAGAAGCTGGATTCGCGCCGGGCCTCAACAAACCCAAGGCCAGGCTCTTCCAACAGTCCGGCTGGTCGCTCATCCTGCAGTAGCGAAAGAAGCTGGATACGGCGCGCCGCCACGACGAGCGCTCGAAAAAGCGACAGACCTCAAAAAGAAATCGACACCGCAGGCGATGTCGCGGCGTAGGGGCTCGGAATTGATCCTCGAGTTTTGCCCGGGGCCGACGTGATTTTGGAGAAAGACGGGATGAGAGAGACTTGGAAGTGGATTTCGGTCGCCTGTGGGCTCGCAGGCTTTTTGCTGACGCCTAGCGTCACCGCGAACCCCAAGAAGACAGCGCCAGACAAGGCGAGAGCCAAGCAGGAAAAGAGCGTTGCCAACGCCGCCGCCATCAAGAAGCTGACCGTCACGCCCAAAGGTGGAAAGGCGATCGTGGTCATCGATGGCAAGAAGAAGGGCCCGAGCAGAGCAGTGGCCGCAGCACTCGACAAGCACCGAGGCCCCGGCACAGTCTCGGTGTGGTTTGCAAAGAGCATGGCCAGGGCGCCGAAGGCTGGATCGATGTCCTTTACGTTCGACAAGCCAGAAAGCAGCAAGCGGATGCGTCGGGGCATCCTGATT
>CAZRGL010000465.1:0-9148 GCA_964599485.1 uncultured Polyangiaceae bacterium | reverse complement strand
CCCCCCCCGGGGGCTTTCGCGGGGCCTTGGCAACCCCCCCGCCCCCCCGCCTGCGCCGAGGGGGCCCCACCCAAAATCGCTTCGCGGCGGACGGCTAGCTTCGGCCCAGAAGGGCGCTACGGACTCGTACCGCGAAGGGGCGAAGGCGCGAGTCGGGGCGCCTTTTGGGCTAGGCACTAGCTACTCATCTCGCTCAGCGTCGCGTTTTCGTTCTTGTTGAACGATGGTGCCGAGCTCGTCGACGATGGCCTGCAGCCCTTCGTGGGTGGCTGCGCTGAACAATGACAAGTTGATGCCGAGCTCCTTCTTGAATTTGGCTTTGAGCTCGGGATAACGCTCTTTGACATCAGGCAGATCGGCTTTCGAAAGCGCGACCAGCTGGGGTCGCAGGGCCAACACCGGATCGAAGTTCTTGAGCTCCTCACGCAATGCCCGGTAGTCGCCCAGCGGCTCGCGCCCCTCTGCCGGATCGAGGGTGAGCAAGTGCAGCAAGGCTCGTGTGCGCTCTACATGGCGCAGGAAGCGATGGCCCAAGCCAGCACCCTCGCTGGCCCCACGGATGAGTCCAGGGATGTCGGCAACCACATAGGTCGAGCCACCCCGTTTCGGCCCACCTCCCACCTCGACCACGCCCAAGTTGGGCGTCAACGTAGTGAACGGATAGTCGGCAATCTTGGGGCGCGCCGCGGAAACTGCTGCAACGAACGTGCTCTTGCCGACATTGGGGAAACCGAGGAGCCCAACATCGGCCAGCACTTTGAGCTCGAAACGAAGCTCGATCCGTTCGCCGAGCTCTCCCGGTTGTGCGCGCCGCGGTGCCCGGTCGATGGCTGTCGCGAAGTGGATGTTTCCCCAGCCGCCGCGCCCGCCTTGGGCCACCACGAGCTCTTGCTCATGCTCCGTCAAATCCCCGAGGGCATCACCAGTCTTGGCGTCGAACACCTGCGTTCCGAGCGGGACGCGTATGGTCTTCGAGCGACCGGAGCGACCGTAGCGGTCCTTGTTGCCACCGTGCTTGCCCGCCTCGGCCTTGATTTGCCGGGCGTATGTGAGATCGAGCAAGGTGGACAGGCCTTGGTCGCCTCTCAAAATGACATCGCCGCCCCGTCCGCCGTCCCCACCCGAAGGGCCTCCAAAGGGCACATACTTCTCCCTGCGGAACGCGACAGCGCCGTTGCCCCCGTCGCCCGCTTGGACTTTGACCGTTACCTCGTCGACGAATCTCACGCCGTTATTCGTTGAAGCGAATCGGTGGCTTGGGCGGCAGGGTGGTCGATGAGAAGCCGCGACTCGACGGGTGTGATGGTGGCGCCGCCAGTACCTCACCGTCCAGGGCGGCGAGCGCCGTGGTCAGGCGATCCAGAGGATAGTCGTAGGCACTTTCGCGTTGGAATGTGTGGACGATTCGGATCAGGCGGAGCGACACCGAGCGCGGCAAATCAATCTCGCGATCGATGAACGCTTCGAAGGAGGCGAAGCCTTTTGCCGTGTACAGCTCGGACCTTTGGATCTCGTCCAGCAACTCGCCGATCTCGAAGAAGCTCTTGTCGAGCCGCTTGCGCAGCGAACGGATCTTCGAGGTGCGTTGGTGAAGCTCTGCGATCGTCGATTTGATCTGCTCAGCCTCGGGCGGCACGCGCAACGTGGCGCGGGCGCTGCCCGGCGGAGGTGGCTCCGCGTTGCGACGGCGAAGCTCCTCGGCGTGCTTGGCGGCGTGCCGAGCCACCCAAGGGGCCGCGCCACGGAGTCCGAAATTGCGTTTGCTGCTCTTGGGCGCGGGTGGCACCTTGCCAACTGCGCGTGCGCGGGTCACTGGCTTGAGGCGCCGCTTTGGGGCCGGCTCAGGCGTCGCGGCCGCTTTTCCGGATCGAGGCTTTGGGGCGGCCTTCTTTGGGGCGGCCTTCTTTGGGGCGGCCTTCTTTGGGGTGGCCCTCTTTGGGGCGGCCTTCTTCTTTGGGGCGGCCTTCCGTGGGGCGGCCTTCTTCTTTGGGGCGGCCTTCTTTGGGGCCGCCTTCCTCTTCGGGCCTGCCTTCTTCTTTGGGGCGGCCTTCTTTGGGGCCGCCTTCTTCTTCGGGGCGGCCCTCTTTGGGGCCGCCTTCTTCTTGGAGGCCTTCTTAGGCGCTCGCTTGGATGCGGCCGTCTTCCTCGGCGATGCGGCTGTCCGCTTGCCTACGGTTTTCTTTGACCGCGATTTGACCTTGCTCGTCTTGGATCGCGCCATCCCGAAGTAAGCTCCAGGGCCTTGGCCCCCTGTTCAGTTGTCTAGCTATCGCTTAGCAAGAGTTGCCCGTGGCGTCTAAGAAAACGCCTCGCCGCTGAAAATGCGTTCAGTCGTAGTATTCGTGGCCCAAATGGGTGATCGACTGCTCTCCCATGACCCAGCGCATGGTGTTCTTCAGCTTCATGAGTTGGATGAATAGATCGTGCTCGGGATATAGGTCCGGGGCCACCATGGGGCTCTTGAAGTAGAAGCTCAGCCACTCTTGAAGACCGCCCATGTTGGCGCGTCGGGCCAAATCCAAAAGCAAAGCGAGATCGAGCACGATGGGGGCGGCCAGAATCGAGTCGCGGCAGAGGAAGTCGATCTTGATCTGCATCGGATAGCCTAGCCAGCCGAACACATCGATGTTGTCCCAGCCCTCTTTGGCGTCACCACGAGGTGGGTAGTAGTTGATGCGCACCTTGTGAAACAGCTTGCCGTAGAGCTGTTTGTACATCTTCGGCTGCAGGATGTAGTCGAGCACGCCGAGCTTGGAGACCTCCTTCGACTTGAACGAATCCGGATCGTCGAGCACTTCGCCGTCGCGGTTGCCGAGGATATTCGTGGAAAACCACCCGCTCATGCCGAGCATGCGTGCCTTGAGGCCAGGAGCGACAATGGTCTTGATGAGCGTCTGACCGGTCTTGAAGTCTTTTCCGGCGATGGGCACCTGATGGCTTTTTGCGAGCTCTACAGCCGCCGGAAAATCTACGGTCAGGTTGGGGGCTCCGTTGGCAAAGGGTACCCCTTCCTTGATGCACGCCCAGGCATACAGCTGTGAGTTCGCGATGCCTGGATCGTCGTTGGCGAGGCCGCGCTCGAAAGACGCGACTGTCTCGTGCACCTCCCCAGGGGGAATGTAGATTTCGGTCGAGCCACACCAAATCGCTACCGCGCGGCTACAGCCGTTGTCCTTGATGAAGTTGCGAATGTCGTCGCGCAGCTGCTCGACCAAATCAGCCTTGTTCTTGCCCTTTTTCACGTGCGTGCCGTTGAGCCGCTTGACGTATTGGGGCAGGAACGCGCCAGCCATGGGGGTGATGGCGCTGAGCTGCTCTCGGATGGGCTCGAGGTGCTTGTCCTCGAGTACTTGCGCGTGCTTTGCGGCCTGATAGGCGCTATCTGGGAAGATGTCCCAACCGCCGAAAACCAGCTGATCCAGCGCTGCAAGCGGCAGAAAGTCCGCCACTTTCGGCGTTCGGTTGTCGGTACGTTTGCCAAGCCGGATGGTGGCACATTGGGTGATGGAGCCGATGGGCTCGGCCAAACCGCGTTGGGCCAACAAGGTGCCGGCGATTGTGGTGGTGGCAACGGCGCCCATCCCGGGTAGCAGCACGCCGAGCTTTCCGTCTATTGGGGCAATCTTGGTGGGTTGTTCCATTGTGTGTCGGGCCCTCGAATCCCGTGCAATCCGGGAACCCATAACGCAAAACGCGGGCCACGGCGAGGACGCCGCCGCGGCGCTCGAAGCTCTCATGAGCGCATATTGTCTATCCCACATGTGCCCACAGCTCGACGCACCGCGTCGGCACTGTCCTTGCTGTTGTAAGAGCTCGGCAGGCCAAGTGGTCGATTCCTCATTGGAGCCCAGGCTTGGGGGGGCACCGAGAGTGTGAGTTTTTTGCAACAGCTGTGACCTCTGGTCACACCCGGGACACAGCTAACTATTGGACACAGAAAAGAAAATTGCGTGAAAGAGGCGATGCGTGGTAGACACCGGTTGCCTTTGAATCGAGACCCTATGCTTGACATGACACAACGCGCAATCGTGTTGGCCGCAGGTCGGGGAACGCGCCTGGCAAACGGCGACGGCCTGCCCAAGCCACTGAAGGTGATCGCCGAGCTGCCTCTGCTCGTTCGCATCCTGCGCACATTGCAGGGCGAAGGCATACACGAGGCCGTGCTCGTTCTTGGATACGAGGGCGATCGGATTCGGCGAGCGCTCGAGCGCGAGCCGAGCTTGGCCATGAAGCTTCGCTTTGTGGACAACCGAGATTTCGACAAAAAGAACGGTGTTTCACTGCTGGCCGCCAAGGAATGGGTCGACCGCGAGTGTCTGCTGACGATGGCCGACCATCTGTATTCGCCCGAAATCGTGCGGCGACTGCGAAGCTATGACCTGCCCGAAGGATGTTGCGCGCTGGCGGTCGACTACGACATCGAACGCTGCTTCGACATCGATGATGCGACCAAGGTGAAGCTCTCCAAGGGCCGTATCGGCGAGATTCACAAGGAGCTGGACGATTACGACGCCCTCGACACCGGGGTGTTCCGGATTGGGCCCGCGCTCATATCCGAGCTGCAGCGGGTCTATGACGACGCTGGTGACTGTTCGCTGTCTGATGGCGTGGCTGCTTTGGCCTCTCGCGGCCACATGCACGCTTGCGGGATTGGCGAAGCGCGCTGGATTGACGTCGACACGCCGGAGGCTGCCAGGCGCGCCGAGGCCATGTTGCACGTGTTTGGCGAGACCTTGGGCGACGAGCCCGAGGCTGGCCAGACCGACGATCCGGCTGCCATCGAGCTTTTCGCACCATCATGGGTGCGTGCTGCCAAGCCATACAACGAAGATCACTTCGGGCTTGCCGCCGACAACGACGGCGTAGTGCGGATGATGTCGAACGAGAGCCCGTTTCGTCCTAGCGTGCGGGTGATCGAAGCCATCATGCAGGCGGCGCTGTCCGGGAACATCTATCCGCTCGGAGCCCGCGATCTGCGCGCGAAATTAGCCGATCACTGCGGCGTGGACGAAGAGCACGTGTTGCTCGGTGCCGGCTCGGCGGAGCTCATCGATTTGGTGGTTCGCACCTTTGTGGCGCCTGGCGAGGAAGTGCTCATCAGCGTACCCACCTTCTCCATGTACGAGGCACGCACCCGCACGGTGGGTGGTATTCCGGTGATGGTTCCGCTGACCAAAGGCGCGGAAATCGATGTTCCGGAGCTGATCGGCTCGATCACCGAGCGAACCAAGCTCATTTTCTTGTGCACGCCCAACAACCCCACCGGCAATCAAATCGACGAGAGCCAATTGCGTCGCATCTTGCGTCTCGGCCTGCCCACGGTGATCGACGAGGCCTACTACGAGCTGTGCAACGATGATGGCTCCAAGCATCACCTGATTGCCGAGTTCCCCAACGCGTTGGTGCTGCGCACCTTCTCGAAAGCCTTTGGTCTCGCCGGTGTGCGGGTGGGCTACGCGCTCGGTCACCCGGCGCACATCCGGCTTTTGGCGCGGGTGAAAGTACCCTGGAACCTGTCCTCGTTGGCGATCGCAGCTGCCATCGCAGCGCTCGACGACGTCGAAGAACAGCAGCGAAGACTCGACGCCCTACGCGGTGGTCGGTCCTATCTCGAGGGTGAGCTGGCAAAGCTCCGAGGCCTCAGGGTAATCCCCAGCGAGGCGAATTTCGTGCTCGTCGACGCTGATGCAACTGGCATGAGCTCGGATGAAATCGTCGAGCGAATGTTGCGCAAGGGGATCTTCATCCGCTCACTGAGCTCTCACCGTGCTGGTGGCAACTTGGTTCGGATCACGGTTGGCAGTGCCGATCAGAATCGACGCTGCGTGCGCGCTTTCCGTCAAGTGCTGAGCCCGTCGATCCACCCAGCGCTCATCTAACCCGGATCATTCACCTTCACCGGGTCGCTCCGAGCGCCGCGTAGCCGCTCCGAACAAGTGCGGCTTGGCTCAGGGAGCGAGTGCTGCGGGCACGGCGAGGCTGAGCGGGCCCTCTGGTGCCGCGCGCTCGAACAACGCGCCGCGGCGATCGGCCACGCCCAACCGCATGGTCCCGTCAGCAATTGCGAGCGCAAAGGGCGCCCGTGACACGGGTGCTGTCTTGCCGTCGGGCACGACGTAAACCAACACCTCGTGGGTGGTCGTGGTCGCCGACTTGGTTGTCGTTTCGGCGCAGCGTGCAGCCACGCTCGCGTCGCGGTCTTCAACCGCACAGCGGGTGAGCGCGCGACGATCGAGCACCATGTTCTTGTCGACGGCTGCCCCCGCGGCTGGTGCGGGAGCCGACTTGGACGCCTGTTGCAGCAGCTCGGCCGCGGCTAGCCTGGCGCGCCAAGAACGATCGCGGTTGAGCACGTGGCGGACCTTGCCGGCGCTGCATCCCGAGCCGAGTATGCGCAGGCCTGCCAAGGCGCCCGCTCGAACATAGGGGCGATAGTCGGCCAAGACGCTACACAGAGCTGCAGCTGGCGAGGTTGCAGCGGGCCCATTGGCGCCGCTTCCGGTTCGGGCGGCAACGCGCGCCAACGAAACGGTGGCGTTTCCCGCTACCGAGACATCGAGGTCGGTCAGCAGCGCTTGCAGCGGTTTGACAGCGGCGGCGCTGCCCTTGCTGCCCAACGACCAGGTCGCATTGGCGCGCACCGTCGCGTCTGGGTCTCGAAGCAGCGCCAACAACGAAGCCTCCTGACTGGGGTGCCCAGCCAAGGCCTCGGCTACTTTGCGTCGGTCGTCGACATCGGGGTTCTTGGCGAGCTTGGCAAGGAGCTTCCCCGCCGGCGCAGCTTGCATACGGCCCAATCCCTCGATCAGCGCGTCGCGGGACCGGCCGGGGAGGGTTGCCAGCGCGCGCTCCACCTGCTCGACGAGCGTCGGGGAGGTGCTTCGTCCAAGCGCCCCCGAAAGCGCGATGCCAATGGCGCCCCGATCCTGCTCAGCTGCGACACCGAGCCGATGCAATAGCTTGGCGGCGGCTTCTTGCTGGCCAACTCGGGCCAAGGACCATGCGGCAGCGGAGCGAAGCTGTCGCGACTGCTCTCCGATCGCGTCGAGTAATGCCTCATCGACCTGCGCAGACGGGGATGCGAGCTCACCAAGTGCTTGAACCGCCGCAATGCGCAGGGAGGTCGGCTTGGTCTTGGCGAGCGACAGCACCAGCTTGCCCGCGCGCGGCGAGCCGGTTTTTCCAAGCAGCCGGAGCAGTGCAATTCGCTCACCCAGCGGTGCGCCCACGTCGAGCACCCGCGGGCGGACCACATCCACAGCCCGACCGTCTTGTTTCTTGGGGTCGAGCAAGCCCGACGCAACCGAAACTGCGACACGACGAACACGCGCGTCAGCATCGTCGAGGTGCTCGAGCACGAAGGGCAGTGCCCGCTCGTCTCCTAGCCGCTCCAGCGCCCGCAACGAAGCATCGAGGGCTACCGTCCCACGTTGGGTTGCACGAAGAATCGCTGGTACAGCGGATTTCGCTTCGAGCCGTCCGAGGGTCAGCACGGCGCCCGAGGCCAGCTTCGGTGAAGCGGATGCGTCGAGCGCGGCGATGAGCGGTTTCACCGCGTCTTTTCCAGCGAGCAACAACGCTTTTCGAACGGGCGCCGCCGTGCGCGCGTCGTAGGGGATGGGCCCCTCGTCTCGGAGCGCGTCCACGAGGAGCTTGATGGCCTGTGGTGTCCGAATTCGACCGAGAGCTTGCAGGGCGGCGTCACGAACTGGCCCGGTCAACCGGCTATTGGCGGCGTCAGCTTTGCCACTGCTCAACAAAGCGGCGATCGCCGTGACGGCATCGGAGCTTCTGAGCCTGCCGATGGCCTCGAGCGCCTGCACCTGAACAGCTGCTGAGGCGTCACGCAAGGCGAGCATGAGCGGTGCGGTTGCGCGCTTGTCGCCCAGCTGTCCCAGGGCCCGGGCGGCCTCCCGCCGTACGTCAGAGGACTGGTCGTGGAACTTGCTCACCAAGGGCACGACGGCTCGCTTGTCGCCGATGCGGCCCAAAGCGCGCACCACTTCGATGCGGACCGCCGAAGAGCTGTCGTCCAAATGGCCCAGGAGAGGTGAGACCGCATCGGACATTCCGCTCGAGCCCATGGCTGAGGCGGCAGCCTTGCGTACTGCCGATTTCATGTCGCCGAGCACCCTAGCGAGCGCGGTGACGGAACGAGGCGTCGGTGAGGCTTCGATGAGCGTGCACGCAGCGGCCCGCAGCCGCGCATCGCTGGCTTGGAGCCAGTCGATGACCTCATCGCCCGCTCCGGCCACGCCCAGCGAAGCGGCCGCCCGAGCGCCGAACAGTCTCACTTCCTCGTCGCCATCCCGCAGTGCTTGCACCGCGAGCTTGCGTGCGAGCTTCGGCGGCAGCTCGAGCAAGCGCCCCGCAGCTGTGCGCCGTTTGCTCAGGTCATCGCTCGAAAGGGCTTCTGCGACCCGCTTGTGGCTGCTTGGCCATACGGATGCCTGAGCGGTCGGAGGCGCGGATACCAGCCAGGTGCTCGCGACGAGCACACCCACAACGACGTTGCGCAGCGAGGACACCTCAGCACCATAGCATGGGCAGGGGGCGTGGTCGGATGCGGGGCGTGGTCGGATGTGGGGCCTGGTCGGAGGGTGCTCTTGCGGCTGCGGGTGCGGGTGGTCGTCGTCGCAGTCGGGACTGCCCCGGTCGCAAGGCTTGACCTCAGCTGCCCTCGCCCGCAACGTGCCGCCGTATGGGTGCGCGTATTGCTGTCGGCGCCGATCATGGCGGTTTCCAGCTCAAGGAGCACCTGAAGGGTTGGCTGCAGCAGCGCGGCTACGAGGTTGACGATTGCGGAACCCTCGATGGAAGCCGTTGCGACTACCCCGACTTGGCAGCGGCGGTGTCTGTGAAGGTGGCGCGGGGCGAGTGTGAGCTCGGTCTGCTGATCGATGGGGCGGGCATCGGCTCGACGATGATGGCCAACAAGTTCAGAGGGGTCCGGGCCGCGCTCTGCTACGACCTATCCTCGGCGCACAACGCCCGTGAGCACAACGACGCCAACGTGCTCAGCTTGGGAGCCGGGCTCATCGGCCCCGCGCTAGCCGAGCAGATTTTGCACGAGTTTCTCGTAACAGAATGCAGTGAAGAGCGTCATCTGCGTCGCGTTGCCCTGATTGGTGCGCACAGCCAATGTGCC
>CAZRGL010000464.1:6682-9172 GCA_964599485.1 uncultured Polyangiaceae bacterium | reverse complement strand
AACTCACCTCCGGCAAAGGCGCCGCCCGCAAACTCGCCTCCTGCAAAGGCGCCGCCAGCGCGAGCGCCCATGCTGCTCGGCGTTGTGCTCGGTTTGGTCGCGTTGATGTCCTTGGCAGCCGCCGCGGTCATCGTTTGGCCAGCCCTCTTCGACGATGACGAGTCAGATGCCAGCTCCGATGCCAGTCCTAGCGAGCTCACAATCACCATCCCTGCAACAGCGGAGCCGACCAAGCCGGCCGCTCCACCCCAACCCGCACCCGCGGCGACCGAGACTTCAGCGACTGAGACTTCAGTGAGCAACCCAACGAGCGCTTCAGTCTCCTCGTGGCCAGTCGGTAAGCGTGCCTGTGACGCCGCCATCTCGGCCGCCATCAACAAGCAATGCTGGTGGGCCCGCGAGTACTTGTCGCGCTGCCGCGGCTCCAAGCGCCACATCGCGCAAGCCAATTTCAAGAAGTGGTGCCAGGAGGCTCCAAGACCCGAATGGTGAGTAGACTTCGCAAAGAAAAGGTGCTGCTGGGCGCGCTGTTGCTAGCGGCCACAGTCGTGCTCACGGGCAGCTGCGGTCCTTCTACGCCTCCGGCTTTGGCGCAGGTAGAAGCCGTATTCGACGTGCCTCGCGAGTACCGCGTGCTCAGCTCGTTGCCCTGCGCAAAGGGTGCTGGACTGGTCTACGTGGTCTCTTCCGAGGGGGATCTGCACAGCTTTCAGCCAGACGTGCTGCAGTTCCGCCGTATCGGTCAGCTCAGCTGCCTGGCCGACTCACACTCGCGACCCAACTCCATGGCGGTCGATCGGTCTGGTACCGCTTGGCTCAGCTTCCACGATGGCTCGCTCTACCGAGCCAGCATTCGCGATGCGAGCTGTTCGCGCACCAGCTACGAGCCCAGCCAACATGGTTTCACGCGCTTCGGCATGGCCTTCGCGAGCAGCGGACCGGCGTTGAGCGAGGAGACGTTGTTCGTTTGGGGAGGGCTTCGATCACTCCATGGATATCAGCGCCGCCCAGAGCGCCAAGGCATCGGCCTGGCCCGAATCGACACCAAGGCTTTGCGACTCACACCCATTGGTGCAGACGGCTCACGACTCAGCGCGCAACGCGCCGAGCTCACCGGCACCGCCGACGGCAAGCTCTTCGGCTTCTTCGCGACCCATCCGGCGACCTTGGCGCAAATCGATCCGAACAGCGGCGCTACGAGCATGCCACGCAGGCTGCGCAGCATTCGCACTGGACGCGCTTGGGCGTTTTCTTTTTGGGGGGGCGACTTCTGGTTCTATTGGGCACCTTGGGGACACACCTCACACGTCAGCCGTCTGTCAGAGGCGGACGGCTCGGTTCAAAGGATGATGGAGGACGTCGGATTCCTCATCGTCGGTGCAGGCGTATCCACCTGCGCCCCCACCGGCCGCCCCTAACTCGTGAGCCGCCGCCAACGCAGAAAACTACCGCAACTCCTCCGCTCCGCGCAGTCGGGGGCCTTCGCTGGCGAGCGCCTCGTCAACTGGCCGACGTCGGTCACAGTAGGTCGGAGCGGCGACTTGGCGCGACGTGAAGAGCACGTGACCTCGCGCAGCGCTACGCTCGGCGTCCGAGAGCGCAACTGGATAAGCGGCGTGCAGCCAAAGCGCGCCGGCGGCGACCTGAAGCTCGAGCAGGCGCATCCGATGCACTGGCGGATCCACGAAAACCGGTTGCGGCATGGCGAGGCGTCGCCAGGCTCCCGATTTGACTTTCTGCCACAGCTCGCGCCAACGCGCGACTGCCCACAATGTTCCTTTGGCGTCGGCGGCCAGTGACACGATGGGTCCGGCGAACGGAACCGCAACAGGGGACCACACGGCGCCGTCGAAGCGCACGAGATAAGCAGGCGATTCGCCGATCTCGTACGGTGGATAAGCATACAAATAGGCGTCGGTCTTGCCGACGAACACGATACCCAGGTTGACGATCTTGTCGAACAGTGGGGAGGCGGGCGCCTGGAAGATCCGCCAACTCGTCTTGCCGGCCGCGAAGCTGGCGATACGCACGCCGCCCTTGGCGCGATGCAGCCGATCTTCACAGCGCCCAGCGACCAGGGCATCGCCCGCAGGCGTGCGTTCGGCGGCATAGCTCGAAAAGCGTAGCCCCTCGCCCAAGTGTTGACACAGCTCCGCTTCGGGGAGCTTTGGGGCGACCTGCCCGAAGGTTGCAACGTCGCGGGCGTCGTCCTGCCGCCGCCAACCCGAGGGGGTCCAGGCGTAGTAGCGACGACGTCGCTCATAGAGCACGCGTGCGCTGCGCCCCCTGCGGGTGTCGATGCGCGCGAGCCATGCGGCCTCGGGCCAGTGCCCACCAATTTCCACGTCACCAACGAGATAGCCTTTGGGTCCGGTGGGTAGCCCTGCGAGCAAAGCTGGCTGGCGCGTGAGCTCGTTGCCAACGAGCTCGACAAAGGACTGGGCCGCCATGACCTCCGGAGGACGGCGCGCATCCAAACCAAAAGCAACT
>CAZRGL010000464.1:0-6672 GCA_964599485.1 uncultured Polyangiaceae bacterium | reverse complement strand
CGTAGCTACCGTACACGACGAAGAGCTTGCCGCTGGTGTCGTAGACCTTGAGCTTGGGGCAGAGTCCCTCGATCAGAACCGACAACGGAGCCACGGGGCGGGTCGCGTCGGGACCGATGGGCTTCGCTGGCGCGGCACCACAACCAACCACCGCTACGAGAGCAAGCACCAGCAGAGGGAGCCCCAGAAGACGGAACCCCTGAAGACGGAAGCCCTGAAGACGGAAGCCCTGAAGAGCGGCCCAGTGATGACTTGGGTAGGCTTCGACCATCGGAAGCGTGGGACTGGGTTGCACGGCGCCATTGTAGACCGACAGCCCTCGAGTGTGCCCGCTCTTGAAACGGGTCTAACGAAGGCGACCCGACCGACGGCTTTTGCTATGCTCCGGTGTCTTTTATGCGATGGTGCGTTCTTGACTAAACTGCCGACGAGCAGCCCAGCCAGAGGGGACATGCTGGAGGCCATCACGGTCGCGGCGACCCGGGCTCGGGTGGCGATCGTGGTCAGCTTGCTGACGCCGGAGGGCATGAGCCACGTCCACGTCAACGACCACGCCCTTAGCTTGCTCGATTTGTCGCGTGAGGAGTTGCTGGACGGCACAGCAGTTTGGGGAGCAATCGCCCCGGAAGATGTGCCACGAATGAGAGAGCGCTATGCCAAACGGCTGCGCGGCGAGCTCATGGAACCGAAGGACGAGCTCACCGTCGTGCACAAGGATGGCACGCGGCTGGCAATAGAGCTGACCACGGCGGCTGTAGAATATGACGGCACACCAGCAAACGTGGCCTTCTTCTACGACATCACTGAGCGCAACCAGGTGCAGCAAGCCCTTGCGAGCTCGGAAGAACGCTTTCGTTCGTTGGTCGAGGCCGCCCCTGACGGTGTTTCAATCGCGCAGAATGGACGCTTCGTTTACGTCAATCCGGTTGGCTTGCAGCTGCTCGGAGTTGAGCGTTTCGAGCAGCTCGAGAACGTCGGTCTCACGGACTTTCACTCCCCTGAAGACGCTGAGCGCATGAAGAAACGCATTGCCCAGATGCTCGAGACGGGCCAACCTCCAAAGGAACCGGCCGAATATCGCGCGACCGGGCTCGACGGAATCGAGCGCGTGGTCGAGGTGAGGTCGATGCTCACAGAGCATGAGGGCGCGCCAGCGATCATGGGAATCGTTCGAGACGTGACCGCACGAAACGCCATGCGGGATCAATTGATCCAGGCTGACCGCCTCGCTGCCCTCGGTCACCTATCAGCCGGCGTCGCCCATGAGGTCAACAATCCTCTGGGCTATGCCACGTTGAACCTGGACATGCTGCGGCGCGAGCTACCCCAGCTGCCCGATCATCCTGAGCGACTCAGTGCGTTGATCGAGCGCCTCGAGGCCGCCCAGCAGGGTGTTCAGCAAGCGGGCAGAATCGTTGGCGAGCTGTTGTCGTTCGCCCGCGCGGGCCAGCGGGAGCGCACCGCTGTAGATCTGACCGAGGTAATCACCCGTGCTGTCAAGATCGCCAAGGTCGAGCTCCACCCCCGCGCTCACCTGTCGTTCGAGCCTCGTGAGCTGCCGCCCGTCTACGGCGACGCTGCCCAACTTCAACAGGCCATCGTCAAGCTGCTCATCAACGCGACTCAGTCACTGTCAGACGATGGCAAAGAGCACGAAATCCGTCTCGAGGCGACAGCCAAGGCCGAAACCGAGGTCGTCGTCGAGATCTCCGACACGGGCTGCGGGATCCCCGCCGAGCAGATCGACCGCGTCTTCGACCCTTTCTTCACCACCAAGACCGACAAGAACGGCACCGGGCTCGGTCTGAGCGTATCGCACGGCATCGTCGAGGCGATGGGCGGGTCGCTCACGGTCCGCAGCGAGGTCGAGCGAGGAACGACCTTCACCCTTGCGCTCCCACAGCTCAGCGACCCCAACCTCCTCTAGCCTACGAGCCCCTGCTTAGGGGCTGGGGCCACGGCCTGGCAGATAGCCGAAGCGCTCTTCGGCCTCTCGACGCAGTGGGGTGCAATCGGCACTAGGCAGTGGCTCGAGCTCGAGGGGATCGTTGCGCACGTCGTAACAAAGCCAGTCTTGGTCCCATTCGCGAGCGTGCAACTTACGCCATCCTCGCATCACCCCCCAATTCTCGAAGGCGCAGCCCCACACGCCCGAGCAATTGCTGAGCGCCAAGGTCTTGGTCGGCTTGCCGGGGCGTAGCAGGCTCGAGCCCACCATGGCGCGCTGGAGCTCTGCCAAGGGTGAGATCTGCCAGAGGCCCATCAGATCGAGCATGGTCGGGGTCAGATCGGTGTGAAAGGTGGGCTCGTGGGCGTAGCTGCGCAGCGCTTTGCGCTCCTTCGCCAACAAGCTCGGGCCGGGCGCGTCGACCCAAGTTGGTGTCAGCAGCTCGACATCGAAGACCGAGCCGGTGTGGCCCAACTGACCGTGCTCCCGAAACTGCTCGCCATGATCTGCGGTGTAGACGATGACGGTGCGCTCGGCGAAGGGCTGGCTGCGCACGAAGCGGATGAGCTCAGCGATGGTCTTGTCCTGCAAGTACACCGCGTTCTTGTAGAAGTTTCGGTAGGCCTCGTTGTCAGCCTTGTCTTTGCTGGCGCGATACGGGCGAAACGGCGCGTGATTGGGATCGACCAGATACGGCAAGTGGGTGTTGCCGTAGTGAGCCATAGCGAAGAAGGGTTCTCGCAGTTGAACGATCTCTTCTTTGACGCGCGCGGTCAGGAGCGCGTCGTTGGCACCGAGATCGATATCGGCCAGAGGATCGAGCCGGGTCGCGCCACACTGAAAACGGGTCGGCAAATCTTGAACGAACAGCCGCGAATTGGCGAACATCATGTGATGGCTGCTCCAGTAGGCCGTCTGCCAACCGGCTGCGTCGGCGTAGTCGAAGAGCACGGGGGCGGAGTGCAACGCCTCGCGTCCGGCGGTGGGCTCACGCCCAGTCCACAAAACAGCGAGCTGGATCGCGGTCGTGGAGGAGTTGGCCCGCATCTGATGCAAACCAATTCGCTCCGCCGCGGCCCGATTGCTGAAGGGCATGACCGGGCAATCGTCACGATGGTCGGGGCAGCCTAGATCGGCTCGGATGCTCTCGGTCAAGATGAACAGGACGTTTCGCGCTAGCGGCGGCTTGGCGCTCAGTTTGGGCAGCCGCGGAGGATGGCGGCGCATCGGCCGCACGTGGGGCTTCTTCTCGATACCCGTCACGTTCTTCAACAACCCGCCCATGGCATGAAAGTACAGAACGTCGGGCGTGGAACCCTGGATCGCACGGTAGGAACAGGGGATGAACAGTACGGCGAGCAGCGCCGGAGCGAGGAGCCCGCTGAGCCACAGCGCGGTCTTACGCCGCGTTCGCACCAGGGTTCTACCGAGCCAAACTAGGACGACCGCCATCAGCATGGGCGGCAAGATGGTCGCCAGGAAATAGCCGCTGTCGGCGCTGAGCTGGCCGAGCACGCTATTGGCCATCGAGGTGCCAAACAGCGTGGTGTCGAGGTTGAAGTAGGTCGAATACTGCTTGTGGAAATACAGCTGGGTGCCCAGCGCGATGGTGCCGAGCAGAACGAACAGCGTTCCTGCCGGCCAACTGAGCTTGCTGCGCCGAGCAGACGCACAAGCAAGTAGCAGCGCCCAAAACAAGCCGCCTTCGAGCACCGAGGCGGCATAGCTGCCAACGTACTTGAGCGGAAACGACAACAAGCGGCTGCCGCGCTGGCTCAAGTCGGTGGCCAGCACCAGAGCTGCTGGGAGTGCCAAGACGAACGCCGTCCGAAGCTTGGGTCGACGCGCAAGCCAACGCAGAGCCCGCGCAACTGGCTTGCGCGCTGGCTGCTTGGTGTGGCTCGGCTGCGTGTCGGCGCTCATGGGGCGAGGGGTTCATAGCTGTTTAGGCCTCGCGCCGCGATGGCGGCAGCGCTCTAGCTTCCTGGGCCCAGCGGCAGCTCTTGGCGGTCCAGCGGCAGCTCTTGGCGGTCCAGCGGCAGCTCTTTGCGGTCCAGCGGCAGCTCTTTGGGGCCCAGCGGCAGCTCTTTGGGGCCCAGCGGCGCGAATCTATATAATTCAGGCGTGCGGCTACTGCTGGTTCATACAGGCGGAACCCTGATGATGCAGGGCGGAAGGGACGAGCCCTTGGCGCCCTCCTCCTACGCGACCGACTTGCTGCGGCGGGTACCTGTGCTGGCCAGAATCGCGGAGGTCGACACGCGCATTCTGTTTCAGCTCGACTCCACGGACATGCAACCAGAAAACTGGATCGAGCTGGCCCGTGTGATCCACAGCGAGCTGCCTCGCTATGACGGCGTGGTCGTGGTGCACGGCACCGACACCATGGCCTACACCGCTAGCGCGCTGGCGTTCCTGCTGGCTGACATCGACCGCCCGGTGATCTTGACCGGCTCGCAGCGACCGCTGGACCGGATCCGCAGCGACGCCAGGCAGAACCTGATCAACGCTTTTCAGCTCGCCGGCATGGCCATCCCCGAGGTGGGACTGACTTTTGCGTCCAAACTGCTTCGCGGCTGCCGCGCTACCAAGAAGGACGCTTGGGGCCTGGACGCGTTTGCTTCGCCAAGTTGCCAGCCGCTCGCAGACTTGGGTGTCGGCATCGAGCTGGCCAACCACATCCTCAAGCCCAGGGCGCGCATGCCCTTCGACGACAGACTGGAGCCGCGGGTGCTGGCCATCCGGTTGTTCCCGGGGCTCAATCCAAGCTTGCTGCTCGGCGCGATCGATCGAGGCGTGGCTGGCCTGGTCCTCAAGGCCTTCGGCGCAGGCAACGTACCCACCATCGAGCGATCGATGATCCCGGTCGTCGACAAAGCCGTCGCCGCCGACGTGCCGGTGGTGATCGTGAGCCAATGTCTGCGGGCGCACGTGGATCTGGGGTACTACCAGGGCGGGGCGGCCGCCCAAGCGGCTGGTGCGGTCGGCGCGGGCGACATGACCGATGAGGCTGCCTTGACCAAGTTGATGGTCGTCCTTGGCCGCGCCCCGAAAGCTGACCGGGTTCGCTGTGCCCGTGAAGCGTTCGCGAAGCGCTGGGTCGGCGAGATGACCTAGCCGGGGCTAATCCGGGCTAATCCGAGCTAGGTGCTATCAGGTGTCGAATTCTGCCTGGGGATTTGCGAAGATTGGCGATTGTGAGCGACGAGGAATCACAAGCGGTATTCAGCGAGCGTGAGCCCAACTCGGATTTGGAGGACCGCGGACAGGCGCGCTACGGCGTAGATTTCGCGGTCACGGTCGACAGCGAGCACAACTTCTACGCAGGCTACGCGACCAATTTGTCTGCTGGCGGCTTCTACATCGCCACCCACATCGTTCATCCGGTGGGGACCGAGTTCAACTTCACCATCCAACTCGGACAAGACAAAGAGCTCATCAAGGGCATCGGCGTGGTGCGCTGGCTGCGGGCCAGCAAAGAAGACGACGACACGCCAGCAGGCTTGGGTATCCAGTTCCGCGAAGTCGAAGGTGACGGGCTCGCCAAGATCGAAGCGTTCCTCAAGATGCGCAAGCCGCTCCGAAACCCGGAAGAGTAGGCCGGGGCCGCGGGACCCCAAATGCGAATCGCCCTGACTGGAGTCACGAGTGGGGTCGGCCGGCGCTTCGCGGAGCTCGCCATCGAGCGGGGCCACCAGTTGCGGGGTCTGGTGCGTCAGCCCGAACGCGCCGACGCCGTCGAGCTCACCGAGCTAGGTGTCGAGCTCGTACCTGGTGACGTCCTCGACCGCGCCGCGCTCGGTGAGCTCTGCGACGGTGCTGATGTGCTCATCCACATGGCCGCCCACGTGGGCGATTGGGGCGAGCGTGCCCAATTCGAGCGCATCAACGTCGACGGAACACGGCTGAGCTTAGAGGCTGCAGCACGCGCCAAGATCCGTCGCTTCGTGCAGCTCAGCTCGGTGGCCGTCTATGGACGCCCCGAAAGAGGACGCGTCACCGAGCGTTGGCCCACCAAGCTTTGCGGTGAGCCATACGATGACACCAAGACACTCAGCGAACGGTTGGCGTTCGAGCGCGGCAAGACGCTGGGGCTCGAAGTCAGCGCAATTCGCCCGCCAGTCATCTATGGGCCCTACGACCGCAATTTCATTCCGCGCTCACTCGAGCTGCTCCAGCAACGGATGATGTTCCTCATCAACGGCGGACGCGCTCCTTTGAACCTGGTCTGGGTCGACCATGTCGTCGACGTGTTGCTGCTGGCAGCCAGCAAGGACGCGGCCGTTGGCGAAGCCTTCAACGTAATGGACACCATCGACCGGCGCCCCCCGAGCGTGCGCGAGGTGGCCGAGACCGTCGCCCGCGCAACAGGTCTGCCAGCCCCAAGGATTTCGGTGCCTTATCCCATTGCATACGGCATCGCTCACGTTGCCCAGGCCGCCTTCAAGCTGCTGGGTAGCAGCAAGCCGCCCCCAGCCACCCCCTTTGTCGTCAAGCTGACCACCCTCGACGTCATCTACGACTCCAGCAAAGCGGTCGACCTACTAGGCTTCACCCCCCGCCTCGACCCACTAGCAGGCGTCGCCCGCTTCGCCCGCGAGCTACACGCCCAAAGACCCTAGAGCGCCCCCCCGGCCCCGCCCCCCCCCACCGGCCCCCAAAAGCGGTACCGCCCAAAGCGGTACCGGTACCCGTGCCCGGGCCCGTAGGAAATCTAACAAACG
>CAZRGL010000463.1:2268-9178 GCA_964599485.1 uncultured Polyangiaceae bacterium | reverse complement strand
GTGCTGGGCGGGAACATGCAGAGCCAAGCCAAAACGGAACGCCCGTAACCACCAAGGACCAAATAACGGTGTACCCGCCGCGACGCCCCAGCCGCCAACCAGACGGCTCATGTCTTGCTCGCTCTCGCCATTGCGCTGAAAGAACAGCTGCAAGCCGCCCACGTGCCCGCTCAGTGTAACCATCGCTCGAGGCTGATCGGCGAGCGCTCCGGGGTTGAAGTAGATCGCGCTCAGCTCACCGGGTCGAGCCGTGACCGCGTCGGCAAAACTCGCCGTGCGGGAGGCCTCACCAAAGAGCGCGCCGCTGCCTGCTGCCACTGGACTCGCCAACAGGCTCAGGGCGATCGCCGTGGTCGTGACAGCGCCTCGTTTGCTCACGGCTGCACCTGTCGCGGAACACATCGCCGCAAACCAGCGTCGCAAAGTGAGCACACCGGACAATCAGTGTTGTAGGTGCAATCTACATCGAGCGCGCAGATCTTGGCGCCCGCATAGGCGATGCAGCGCTCGGGGGACTTGCAGTCTGCATCTTCGGTACAACTGACATCTTCAGGAAGGGTAATCGGCAGCGTATGGAGGGTCGACGCCTCTCCGCCAGCGGCGTTGCGGACCGTCAAACCGATGTGCAAAGGCCGGTCGCCAGCAGTCGTCAGTTGCAAATCGACGCCCGTGGGATCGCGACCAAGCTCCTCGTATGCTGCCCCGGAAAACGACCAGCTGAAGCTCAACGGAGGGTCGTCTTCGCCGGGCGGCACCGGCACCAGCGCGAGTCCACTAGTCGAGCCGCTGGCGTCGATCTGAATGGTGGTCGAAAAGTCGTCAGCTTGGCACACGCTGGCAGGCTCGGCCCGGATCACCGCTGTGGGTGGATCGGGGGGCGCGGAGCCGCAGCCGAGCACAACTGCCCCGAGAGCAGCCACCGCGACTGCCCAAATCGCTGGCGCTTGCCGGAACGAGGCAAACGCTCCGCCTGACGACTCATCGCAAAACGGCGCGACGACGAGCTTGTGCATATCGACCGGAGCGGAGTGTACAACGCATCCGGTCGTGCACGAAGGTCGACGTCTTGGGCCGGCCGAGGGTGCGCCGTAGCGGCTTGGGGCGGGCCGTGCTACCGCGGGCACGATATGGCACGCTCAGGGCAACGACGTGCACTGGTGCTCGGTTCGGGAGGGCGCGAGCACGCCCTCGCGGTGGCGCTTTCGCGCTCGGCATCAGTGGCTGAGGTATTGGTGGCACCAGGCAACCCCGGCTGCGATGATCCCGGCAACCAGGAGCGGGCCGCCATCAAGCAAGTTGGCATCGACAGCCTCGCGCCAGACCAGGTGGTGGCGCTCGCTCGAGCCCACGAAGTCGAGCTCGTGGTGGTCGGACCAGAAGCACCGCTGTGCGCGGGGGTGGTTGATGCGCTCATGGAGGTGGGCATCACCGCCTTTGGGCCCACCGCCGCCGCGGCCCAGCTCGAGGGCTCCAAGGCCTTTCTCAAACGCTTCGCTACGCGCCACGACATCCCAACAGCACCCTATGTCATCGTCACTGACTACGCAGAAGCCGAGCGCTACATCGATGGGCACGACCGACCGTTGGTGGTCAAGACCGACGGACTAGCCGGCGGCAAGGGCGCGATCGTCACCAGCAGCGCCGTTGAAGCCAAAGAGGCCGCCCGCGCCATGTTGGTCGACGGCGTGTTCGGCGCTGCCGGCAAGACCGTCATTCTCGAAGACCGTCTGGACGGCGTGGAGATGAGCGTGCACGCCATCAGCGATGGCGACAAAATCTTGGTTCTGCCCGTTTCGCGAGATCACAAGCGCATCGGCGACAACGACCAAGGTCCCAACACCGGCGGCATGGGCGCGTTCGCCCCCGTCACGGTGGATGACGAGCTCATGCAGCAAGTGGAGCGGCAGGTCCTCCGACCCACCATCGATGGGTTGCGAGCCGAGGGGATACCCTATCGAGGGGTACTCTACGCGGGGTTGATGATCGCAGCGGATGGCACGCCCTTCATGCTCGAGCACAACGTGCGCTTTGGCGACCCCGAAACCCAGGTACTGATGGGCTTGCTCGACGGCGATGTCGCAGCACTGCTGGATTCGGCCGCCCGCGGCGCGCTCGACGCCAGCGCAGTATCGATTGCAAGCGAACGACACACCGTTGCTATCGTGCTGGCCGCCCAGGGCTACCCCGCCAAGCCACGCAAAGGCGACGCCATCAACGGCTTGAACGCTGCCGCTGCGAGTGGCGATACGGTGCGCATCTACCACGCCAGCACACGACGTGAGCAGGATGCTTTGCTCACCAGCGGTGGTCGTGTGCTCAGCGTAGTGGCCAGCGGCAGCACCGCCGCTCGAGCCCGCGCCGCAAGCTACCGTGCTGTTGAGCACATTCGTTTCGATGGCATGCAGTATCGACGCGACATCGCAGCGTCGGCCGCCAATCCCTCTTGAGACACGAGGCTTCACAACCATGGCAAAACGCGTATTGATAATGATGGGCTCTGACAGTGACTTTGACCAACTCGAGCCGGCTTGGCGTGTGCTCGATGAGCTGGGCGTCGAGCACCAAGTCCGGGTAGCTTCCGCACATCGCACCCCCGACGTGGTGCTGCGCTTGACCGGCAGCGCCCGCGAAGATGGGTTTGGGGTCGTGCTCGCCGCAGCCGGCGGGGCCGCCCATCTCGCTGGAGTCGTCGCGGCTCATACGACGCTACCCGTCGTAGCCGTACCCATCGCCAACGGCACGCTCGGTGGCATGGACGCCTTGCTGAGCAGCGTGCAAATGCCGCCGGGCATTCCCATCGCCTCGGTCGGGATCGCTGGTGCGCGCAACGCTGGACTGTTCGCTGCAGCCATTCTGAGTGCTAGCGACAGCGAGCTGGCCGGCAAGCTCGCTGACTACCGCGCCCGTATGCACGAGCGTGTCACCAAAGCCGACGCGCGCGTGCAAGAGCGCACTGCGCAAGCAAAGACCTGACGGCACGCTCGGGGGGCGGCAGCGCGTGCCAACAGTTTCTGCATCCGATTTGCCAACAAGCGGCCCTCCTGCCGGGCCGCAACCTTGGCTCGCGCGATTGACTGCCAAGCCAGGACCACCTGCAGCACAGCTGTTGTCTCGTGACGGCGCTACAGTGATGGTGGTGCCGGGTCGATACTCGGTCAGCTACCTTCTCGTCGGCGACGATTCAGTGGTGGTGATGGACATCGGCTCGGTGACGGATCACGAGCGCATCATCGCCGCATTGGCGTGGCTGGGGCGTCCCTTGTCGCAAGTGAGAGGCGTATTGCCGACCCATCTGCACATGGACCACATCATCGGTATCGATGGCTTTGCGCGACGTCTCGGCGTGCCGGTGCTTTTGGGCCACGTCGCATACGAGGCCGTGACGACGCAGCGCAAGCTGCGGTTCCCACGTGCCCTACACATCCTACGCGCTCTGCCTACCTGGGTGATGCAAGGCGCTCCCCGTGGCCCATTGGTCGATTGGCGGGTCGGGCTGGAGTTCGGCTTCCCGTGGTCGCGCAACCGTTTTCAGACCGAGCTCGAGCAGTGTCAGCAGACCGACTCACAGGTGCTCGGTCTGCCTGGCTGGACCGTGATCCACACCCCTGGCCACGCCGACGACGCGATCTGCGCTTACCACGCCCAAGCGCGCATGCTCGTAGCAGGCGACACGGTCCGCAACTTCAGCGGTGGCGAGTGGAACCCACTCTATTGCGATGGTGATGAATACCTAGACACCCAGCGGCGGCTGCAACAGCTCGACGTGGAGACCATCTTTCCCGGTCACGGACCGGTCCTGCATGGCCCCAACATCATCGGTGACTTGAAAACGCTGTCGCGCTTTGCGCCCTGAGCGAGCCCGAGTCACATTTTGGGCCCAGTCAATTGGGGCTAGCGGCGCGCCACGAGCACCGAGCAAGGCGCGTGGCGAATGACGCGCTCGGCCACGCTGCCGATCAACAGCCGTGCGAGACCCGTTCGACCGCGCGTGCCCACTGAAACCAGATCGGCCTTCTTCTCGTCTGCGATATCGCAAATGCCTGCTACCGGACTGCTGTGCTCTCGCACCACGATGCTGGCATCTTGTTCGCCGAGCTTGTCGACACGGAGCTTCTCGAGCGCCTCCTCGGCGTGACGCTGCATGCCCTCGTCCTTGCGGGGCTCGCCTGGGCCGCCATACGCAAACGGGGGGGTGTCCACGGTGTAAACATGAGCCAAGGTCAAAATCCCACCGAAACGGGAGGCTAGCTCGCCCGCCTCTTCGACTGCCCGCTCCGACTCTTCCGACAAATCGCTGCATGCCAGCACGCGCTCGGCGAATACAAACGGCTCGGTGTCCTGCGGGTGTGCCACCAAAACGCTGCAGCCGGCATGCCGCGCTACCCGTTCGGTCGTCGAGCCGAGGAGGTGCTCGGTAAGCGTTTGCTCTCCGTGACGCCCCGCAACGATGAGATCTGCCCCACAAGCAACGGCTTCGGCGCAAATGGCCACCTCAGCGTGACTGTGCTCCACGACGCGAAGATCGACGTCGGTGTCGCCCGTGAACAGCTCATTGTGCAGCTCGCCGAGGAGCCCGCGGGCATTGCCGCGCACTTCGTCGCTGTCATCCCGATCGACGACGTGCAGCAGCGTGACCTTGGCGTCGAATGCAACTGCCATGGCACGAGCGGCGCGCGCAGCGAGCTTGGAGGGGCTGGAGAAGTCCGTGGCGATCAAGACATGTGTAAACACGGGCTCAGCCTAGCCCGAATTATCCACCGCGTCGCCCCAAGCGTGGCGCTGGCGTGCGACGACAAAGGCCTCTACGCCGACCGATTCTAATCGTCGGACCCGGTTCCGCCGCCCACGGTGCTGGAGCCCTTCCAAGGATCTGGGACGGGCTCGGCCCCTTCCTCTGATTCTTCTCGTTCTTCGCCTTCAGCAGGGGTGCCGTCAATTGCCACCGCCAGCGGGATCTGGCCGTTTTGCCAACCGTTCGGGTAGATCTCGTTGGCTGGGCTCGGCAGGGCGTCATCGTCGTCGATGGCTTCGAGCCCGTCTGCATCCAATGCAGCGTAGTCATGACCAAAGTCCGCCCCCGTCGACTCATCGGTGTCGACGACACAGCCAACCATCGAGGGCGCGACCAATAGGGCAATCAGAATGATACGAAAGAGCTTGCTCACGGTAACGCCCTCAACGATGCAAGCACCGTGCCCACTTCCCAGTCGCTTGTCGCCAGGTCTCCCAGGGGCAACAGGCCCCCAATGGTTTCAGCGACTTGCGCGCGCATGAGACATCTTTCTGACGATATTGACACCCCACGCAGCGAGCGTTGTACGCGGCTGGCTGTTAGACAATGAACGCCAGGGCGGCATGGAACGCACCGCACCCTCCCGAGTGGCGCGCCCGCCTCTCGGCTCACACGCGCGCTTTGCCGAATTCGTGCTGCTTTTCGGCGCAAATGCGCCCAAGTCTGTGGGAATAGCCGCCAACAGCGTCGCGTTGGTGTCCTACAACTCGACCTAAGGGCGATAGTGTGAAATACCGAGGCGAGATGGGGGCCACGAGCAGAGCAACATGGGCCGCTGCGCTGTGCGCTGCGCTCAGCGTGGTGGGACCAGGTGCTGCAAGAGCCCAGGCCAAGCCTCCGCCAGCAGTTGCCGCCAAGCCAGCCCAGCCGCTCACACTCAGCAAGCCCAGCTCAGACAAGCCGGCCAAACCCGCCAAGCCAGCCGAGCCAACCAAGCCAGCCGAGCCAACCAAGCCAGCCAAGCCCGCCAAGCCAGCCAAGCCAGCCAAATCAGCCAAGCCGGCTAGCCCCAAAGCTGGCCCGACCCCGACCAAACCGGCGACTACCAAGCGCCCGAAAGTCAAGCGCCGCAGAAAGCCCAAGCGAAAGCGTCCCGGCGGCGTCAATCCCTGCATGACGCCCGACCCGGGCTGGGGGATCTACGACCGTTGGTCACGCAAGGTCAGCATGGGCCAAATGTTGGCACCTCAGCTCGGAGGGCTGACCCGCAGAGGTGGCTTCGATCTGATCGTCCATTTTCACGGGCACTACCCCATCCGCAAGGAGTTCGTCAAAGCAGCTCGCGGCGTGGTGCTCGTCGCCATCGATCTGGGCATTGGCTCGGGCGCCTACAGCTCGGGCTTCGCTTCCCCCAACACCTTCAAGCGACTGCTCGACAGCGTGAAGACGGAGATGGCGCGCCGCAGCGGACGCAGCAGGACCTACGTCCGCAAGTTGGCGCTGTCCTCGTGGAGCGCCGGCTACGGCGCAGTAGCGGAGATCCTCGGCCAACCAGCGGGCAAGAAGGTCGACGCGCTCATTCTGCTGGACTCCGTTCACGCCGGCTACGTGGATGAATCCAGCAAACGTATCCGCAAGCAGGGCATAGCGCCTTTTACCAAGTTTGCGCGCGCAGCAGCCCGTGGCTCCAAGCTGATGTTCCAGAGCCACTCGTCGATCATTCCGCCGGGCTACGCGTCCACCCGAGAGGTATCGCACTTCATCGTCAAGCAACTCGGCGGGAAGATGAGACGGTCGCGGCGCAACGACGTGCTCGGCCTCGAGTTGTTCGAGCGCTTTGATCGGCGCGGCTACCACGTGCGGGGCTACCGGGGCGATGACAAGCCCGACCATTGTGCTCATTTGGGCCTCATCAAGGATGTGCTCAAGGTTCACATCAACCGCCGCTGGCGCTCACCAAAAGGACGGCGAGGCAAACGCGCCGTCGCCAAGTCGCTCGCCGTGGCCAAACGAAGCGGCGTCATCCACAACGTACGCCGGGGCGATCACTTGACGGGCATCGCCAAGCGGTATGGGACCACCGTGAGCGCATTGCGTGATGCCAACGGGCTCAAGCGCAACCGGCCCATCCAGCCGGGCCAGGAACTGATCATACCCGTCTCCAAGAAGGCACAGAGC
>CAZRGL010000463.1:0-2258 GCA_964599485.1 uncultured Polyangiaceae bacterium | reverse complement strand
AGCCGCCCAGCGGCGGGGAAGCGACGGAAAAAGAAGCTGCCTGCCCACGCCACGGTGCACGTCGTCGGCGATGGTCAGTCGCTCGGACGAATTGCCCGGCGCTACAATGTGACGGTTGCGGCCATCCGACAGCTCAACCAGTTGCGCAAGAGCAAGCGCATCCAGCCGGGCCAGCGCCTGCTGATCCCACATCGCATCAAGAAGAAGAAGAAGAAGAAGCGGCGAAAAGCCTCGAAGCGTTGACCAATCAGTGGCAAGGCCAACGATTCGGGTGTTGTTCGACGTCCACCCAGCGCCCGCATTCGGCGCAGCAGAACTGTCCCACACGCACCTCTCGAACGCGCATGGGAAGCTGATCACGCACCTGCTTGTCGATGGCCCCTCGCGCCTCCGGGGCCAGTCGCGCTTGCATGCGATCCGGAAGCTGATGGCTGCCCAGCTCGACTTTGCCGCTGGCTGTTCGCAGAACGAACGGCTTGGCTTGCCCTTCGGCGGTCACCACGCTTCCCACTAAAATCGACGGCAGCATCCTGTGAGCATGATAGCGCGGAGCACGCCTGGCAAATGCTCACGCCTGGCCGGCCACGTGCACGACCAAGCAGCGACCGTAACTGCGCGCCCGGTGCTCCCAGAGGTAGACGCCTTGCCAAGTACCTAGGGCCAAGCGGCCGCCGCTTATGGGAATGCTCTCTGAGGTCTTGGTCACCGCGCTGCGGGCGTGGGCGGGCATATCATCTCGCCCCTCGGCGTCGTGCTCCCACTGATTGCCCTCTGGCGCCAATTTGGCCATCCAGCGCGCCAAATCGCGCAACACCGCCGGATCGGCGTTTTCCTGGATGAGCAAACTGGCCGAAGTGTGTCTTACAAAGACGGTGCACAACCCTGTTTGAACGCCACTTTCAGCGACCACCTTGGCTAGGGCCCGGCTGATGTCACTGAAACCACGTGCCTTGCTGTCGATGATGATCTCGCGTTGATGGCAAATCACCTAGAACGACCTCTTCTTTCTCAAGTAATTGCTCACGGCTGCGGCTTGGCGGGCCCGCAAGTCGACACAGAGCTCTGCGTTCTCGAGTGCCTCCCGCAGACGCCGTTTGGATCCCCCCATCTTTTCGACCATTGGCTCGAAGGCGCGGGCCGCGGCTTCGACCTCTTTGGCATCACAGAGTTGTCTCAGCGAAGCCACCATGCGGGTAACACCGAACCCGGACAGGATGTTGGCCACTTCGGTGAGGTGCTCGCGCATCCAGGCAATGAACACGGCTCGACTATCCGGCCATTGGATCGCCGTGCGCACCGCATAAAGCGCGTCTTGAGCTCGGATGCGACCGTCCAGGATCATCGAGAGGGTGCGGCGCAGGAGCTTCTCGTCACGGAACGCACCCAGCGCCTGCACAGCAGTAATGCGCTCCGTTGGCGTCTTCGCCCCTTTCAGCAGCGCCTCGACCGTGGCGAAGTCCAGAGCCTCGTCACCCTGCCGAACGGACACGACCAGCGCGATGGCCGCCGTATCAGCGTCCGCTGCGGCAGGCTTTTTGAGATACGCGGCAGCGCGTTTCTTCGCTTCGCTCAGCAGCCAGGGGTCGCGTGTGAGAATGGCGAGCGCTTTGAACAAGCTGCGGCGCAGGAGCTTGTCGTGCTCCGTGTCACCAGCCCGGCCTTCCCATCCCAATTGCTGGGCACGGGCCAACAGGTGCCCCGCAACCAGGCGCTCGAATCTGGGCCGCTGTGGCGCTTCGATGAGCGCATCGGAGGCGTGCTCGAGAATCTCGATGATCTCCTCGACCACCGCCCGTTCAGAAAGCTGTTTGGTCGACGCAAGCACCTCGAACAAGTCGGCCGCGTCGAGCTCGCCCGATTGCACCAGCGCCCAGAGATTGCTGAGAAAGCCCACCTTGTCACGGGTGGGAAGCTGCGCCATGGATTTGGCGAGGTGCTGCAGCTCGACTTTGGGCAGCGCATACCGGTAGTAGCCATGGTGACTTGCGTTGGGCAGAACCCATGCAGGACATCCTTCGATAGGCAAATCCAGTTTCATCGATCGCCGGACCAACAGGCCGCACACCTGCCTCTGGCGCGCTTGCGCTCCATGGGGCATCACCGTCACGCATACCGGGATCCGCCACAGCGGATCCGAAGCAACCGACCCGGCAACCGCACGACCCCGATAGCGCTGCTGTGAGAGGTTCAGACTCGCCGGCGCACCTGCTTTGCAGCTGAGCGTGGTGCGAACCAGCGGCACGCCTGCTTGCTCGAGG
>CAZRGL010000462.1:0-9179 GCA_964599485.1 uncultured Polyangiaceae bacterium | reverse complement strand
CAAAACCTTGCGCGCCTTGCCACTCGCCAAGTCCCAAAGCCGAATGGTCTTGTCGCCACTCGCTGAAGCGAGCCAGCGACCTTTCGGATCGAAGCTCAGGCTCCAGACCCTACCCTGATGACCACGAAGCACCTTCGTCTTGCGCAAGGTCTCCACGTCCCACAGCCCGATCTCACCACTCCAAGCCCCCGTGGCCAAACGGCGCCCATCAGCTGAGAAAGCGACCGAGAACACTTGATCACTATGGCCACGCAGCATGCGCATGGTCCGGGTCGCGGTGTCGAACAGGTAGACAATCGTATCCTGTGAGGCTGCGGCGATGAGCTTGCCATCCGGTGAGAAGCTCACCGAATAGACCAGAGCGCCGAGCTCTTTGTGCCAGATCCGCGGATCGGCATCGAGCTGCCACCAGAGCGCCCGGCCCGCTGCGGAATCGCGCTCACTCAGCGCCATACGCAACTTGGCGGCCGCTTCGAGGATGTTGCCTTGCTCCAACGCAGCGCGGGCTCCTTCTCGCAACGCGTCGGCACGTTGTCCTCGAGCCACTTCACGTTGCTGTTGCGCCTGGGCTTTTTGGTAGTCGGCCTCGCGCTTCTGCACAGCGAGCACCACGGCAACCAAGGCCAAGGTAGCGAAGGCCCCAACCAGCAACCAACGCCGCTTGCGGACGCGGGCCTGCGCGCGGTCCTTGGCCGTCTGGAGGAACTTCGCCGCGAGCTCAGGCAGCGGTGTCGCACAACGCTGCCAATTACGCAACGCATCACGCAGCGCACCACCAGCCCATAGCTCGCCTGGCCGACGCCCATGCTTGCGCCATAGCTCGGCAGCTTGTTGAACTTCTGTGATGAATGCCAAGTCTTCCCGACTCTCGTCGACCCAGCGAGACAAGGTGCTCCACCGACCAATGAGCGATTCGTGGGCCAGCTCGACGAAGGCCTGGCGCTCGGCATCCTCACGTGACTTGGTCTGCCCCAACAAGCGCGCCGCAAGTAAGCGCCCCAGCACGCGCTCGCCCGTCTCGCCCAGGCCTTCGATCACCAGTGCCCTGGCCACGACGCGGCGCGTCCGCTCAGGGCTGACCAAGCGCAACAACATCTCACGAGCGGCCTCGAGCTCAGCGGCGGAAAACCCATCGAGCACACCGTCGGCGTGTTTGGCAACTGCACCTTCGACTCCGCCCATCTCGTCGTAGGCCGCACGCAGCAGCAACTTGCGGGTGGCATCGCGCCGCTCCCATAGCATCTGCGCAGCAAACTGGAGCAGCGCCAATCCGGCCTGTTCTTGCTGCACCGCCGCCACCATCTCCGCCACCAAGGTGGGCTCGTCGAAGCGATAGCTGAGCGCCTCGATGGGCTTGACCAGCGTGTCGCTCAGCGCGCGGTCATCGAGCTGCTGCAACACGCATACGCGCGCCAGCGCTTCGCGCACGAGCGCACCGGTCGCCAAGCGGCCCAGCAGCTCGCCGCGCACGGCTAACAACACGCGCACCGGATCGAGTGGATCGTCGGCTGCGCTGCAGATCTCCTCGAGAAAACAGCGGCGCACTTCGGGCTCAGCGACCAGCGTGAACAGCTCCTCGAGCTGGTCGACAAACACCAAGACTTGGCTCTGCCGATGTTCGGCCAACGACCGCAGCTCCGCGGCAATTTGCCCGGGTTGTCGAAGCCGCTGCTCGAGCTCTTCGAGCTGTGCTGTGTCGGGCAAGCTCATTCGCCCGCCAGCCGATTCGCCGATCTCCGTCGCGGGGCTCGTCGAGCTACCGAAACTCGACGCTGCGTAGCCGGTGAGCCTCAGCAAGCTCGTCGCTAGGGCGCGGAAAGGGCGATTGGAGGGGCGTAGCTCGAGCACGGTCCAGCGCTGTTGCTCCCGCAGCCTCGGGATGACGCCAGCACAGACGAACGAGGTCTTGCCCGAGCCCGCAGGACCAACCACCGGCAAAATGGGCTGGAGGCGCACACGCTCGAGGAACGCGCTGACCTCTCGCTGTCGGCCGAAGAACTGCGACGCGTGCCGCTCCGTGAATGGCAACAGCCCGCGAAAGGGGCTGTCCGCTTCAGTATCGCTGGGCCGCTCGCCGTGCACCAGCTCGCTGAGCACCGAGACCACCTCCGCGGCTTGCGGTCGAAGGGCGGGTTCTTTTTCGAGACAGCGCGCGACCAGCTCCGAAAGCTGAGGCGGCGCCTGAACCAGGGAATCGAGAAGAGGCGCTGGCTCAGGTGCGCAGGTGTTGAGCCAGCAGCGCTTGACCTCGTTCCAGCCTTCGTCAGCCGGATCTGTGGGGGCCGCCACCGATTGCAGCTGGGTAGCGGGGTCGCTGTCGCTCATGGTGCTTGGGGCAGCCTCGCTGTCGCGCAGCGTGCTTCCCAAAGCATCACCGGACCTCCGCACGAAGGGATGACGCAGCGCGCACAGCTCGAACAGGATGACTCCGAGTGCCCACACGTCCGTGGCCGCACTGGAGGTCTCGCAGCGCCATTGCTCCGGCGCCATGTAGTACGGCGTCCCGCCTCCTTCTTCGGCCGTGAAGGAGGGGGCCGCTGTCACGCTCGGTGGCGCTTCTACATCACCGCCCGGATCAGGGGTGACCATGCGCGCGAGCCCGAAATCCAGCACCCGCACCCCACCATCCTGGGCGATGATCACGTTCGCGGGCTTTAGGTCGCGGTGTAGGACGCTATTGCGGTGGGCCTCGACGAGCGCCTCGGCCACCGCCACGCCGATGCGCATCGCCTCCTGCAAGCTCAGTCTGCGCTCGACCATGCGGTCGCGCAGGGTCTGGCCTTCGAGGTATTCCAAGGCCACATAGGGACGGCCATCGAATTCGCCGACCGCGTGAATGGTGACGATGTGTGGATGGTTGAAGCGCGCGGTCATACGCGCCTCGTGTAAGAAGCGTTGATGAGTTCGAGGCGCGAGGCTTTCGCTGCGCACGACCTTGAGCGCAACCTTTCGACCAAGCTTGGTATCGCGCGCGAGGTAGACCTCGCCCATGCCGCCTTGACCGAGCAAGCGCATCACCTTGAAGTGATCGATCATCATCGGCGCGGAATTCGAGCGCGGACCGAGGCGCTGCGAGGATACCGTGACCGGCTCCTGAATGTTCTGCTGCCCCCGTTGACCGCGCACGCCTCCAGCCTACTCGATCAAAGGCCCGCCCTGCGATGAGGTGTTTTGTCTCCGCTTGCCAGAATGGCAACACACTGTTGTCCTTGAAGTGCGATGATCTCTTCGACGGCCAGCCGCCACCTCGCTGCGTCGCTGTTGTTGGTGCTCGCGGCGCTCGCTGGTAGCTGCGCGGGTTGCGCTGAAGACGAGCTACCAACCCCTGGCGTTGGCAGTGGCGGGGGCGCTGGGGGGGGGGGGTACAGTGCAAGTGCGCGGGGTGGGTCCGGTGGAGGCGGGGGGGAGCCCAGCTGCACGCCACCCGCTTGGCAAGGGCGCGGCCAGACCGCGGTGCCCTACCGTGCGCAGCTCCTGAGCTCGGCAGCGCTCGACCAAGGTCAATTGGTCGAAGTTGGGTTCACCCTTCCACAGCGCAAACTGGCGCCGGCGGGCAGCGAGACCGCAACCGGCGCGATCGACCTGGCAACCCTACGCATCATCGATGACCAAGGCGCAGATGTTCTTCGACCCGTCATGGTCAATCGCTGCCAGGACCCCGAGCTCGACAGTGGAGCGGGATGGAGCTTCGACAACCAAAACGTGGACTTTTTGCCCTGCGAGCCGTTCGGTGGCGCCACCGAGACATGCATGGTGCTGCAACCAAGCTCCAAGCCGCAAGCCATCGGCAACGCTATCGCAGTCGCTACCGACACCGAATACCTCGTGCGCATCACCGCCGGCGCGCCGGCCTCGGCTGGCCAAACCCTCAAGGTGATGGTCCGCTGGCTCGACAGCAGCAAGGGGTTGATGAAGGGCGTCAATCTGCCCAAAGTCGAGCTTGCTGCGGGCACCTGGACGCACTTCGAAGCCCGGATCTTCCCCTGGATGGACGGTCTGGCTGATTCGGACTCGTTCGAGGGCTCGCTCGTGCCGCGCATCTGCCACCACGTCGGAGGCGACAATTCAGGCGACAAGAAGCGCTGCCGCAGCGACGCCGACTGCGCGCCGCCGAAAACCTGTGCTCACCCCTCCTTCGTCGAGCTGGCTATCGTAGCCAAACAACCAAGCAAGGCCTTGTGGGTCGCTGATGCGCGCTTCTACCAGCTCCATGAGCATCTGTACGAGGTGCTTCAAGCCACCCCGAGCGGCACCCCTCTGGAGGCTTTTTTCGACGTTATCGGCGAGGAGTCATGGCCGGCCGCGACGCTCATCGACCAACCCAATCAAGCGAGCGCCACGCTTTCGTTCGAGCAGGTCGAGCAAGTTTGGGATGGCTGCGCCGATGACGCCCTACCGGCATTCATGGTGTATCAACGGTCTGTGTGGTCCCGCATCTTTCCGTGGACCAGCCCTGTAACTACCGAACCCGATCAACTCGCCCCACTGAGGCTGCTCCGAGGTGAGCAGACGCTCTTGCCATTCGCGGTCTATGCGCCCGAGGCTCTGTCCAAGGTAGTGGCAAGTCTGTCGTCTATCAGCGACGGCCTCAACACGCTCATCGGGCAAGACGCCATCGATTGCCGAATCGTGCACGTCTGGAAGCAATCAGGCTGGGGCAAGCTGGCGCGTCGCGACAAGTCCTACATCGCCGTGCCGGAGCTGCTCGTCAAAGCAGAGCCCGAGGGCTTCGATTTCACCGATCCGTATCCCGCCGCGCACGGACCCGATCCGGACAACCTCTGCACGAAAGACAAACTGGATGTTTTCGATTCAGGCAGCTGGGGAGATGGCGACTGCCGCTCGGCCAGCGCCCCGGTGGGGTACTACATCCCGCCCAGCATGCCCTTCGAAAGCGACACAGCCAGCCACCAGGCCGGCCCCACAGCGCTCGCGGCTTCCAGCTCCAAGGCATTCCTCTGCCGCATCGCCACGGAGGCGAATGTGGCTCCTGGGGACTATCACGCCACACTGACCATCGAGGGCGAGCACGCCACGCGCGGCTGGGTCTCCCGTAGCGTCGAATTGCAGGTAGCGGTCTCGCCGGTGCTTCTGACCGCCGCCGCGCCCCTCGCCTTGGCCAACAATCCCTACTCGCACGGCCTCACGACCAAGAAGTACCTGCCCGAGCAGCTCTACGGCCAATACCTCCAAGACATGCGTGCTCACGGCATGACTACGCTGATGAGCACGATGGAGGACATCATGGCTGGCCTGCCTTGCAGCGATCCAGCTACCGCCAAGACCATTTGTCTCGATTACCAGGCAGCCGCACAGCACGGTTTCTCGCAGGTGCAAAACGGTGTGCTGAAGAAGGTCCCTGGCGGCGAAGTCTGCCCAGGTCCGCAGAGCTGTCTCGCCGCCCCACTGACCGACTATTGCAGCTTCGCCACACAATTCGCCCAAAGCGACGGTGTCGACACCTTCTTCTTTGGACTCGATGAGCCCAATGGTCCCCCGGAGGGCAACGCGCTCGCTGCATTGTCCGATCTGGTCCATGACCCATCCTGCGGCGGCAAGATCATGGTGACTTTTGCAGCGCACGACGACGGTGCCATCGCCGCGTTCAGCGACGCTTGGGCCCAGGCCCACCCGAATCCCCAACCGACCGAGGCCCCGCTCGATTTGATTCTCTACAATCCGCGCTTTGGGGATGCGTTCTTCTTCGGCCCGCAGCTGCCTTTGCTCGGCCCCGATGGACGAGCCGGCATCTACTTACAGTCCTATCAAGAAGACCCGACCCTCGCACTGCTCTACGCTGGTTTCTACCTCGCCAAGGCAAAGCTCAGCGCTTTTGCGGCCTACGCGTATTCGAGAGCGACCCGCTCGCCCTATCGCTACGATCAGCGGGAGGGCGGCGGCTCCCATTGGCAGCAACGACCCGCGCTGAGCGTCTACCCCAGCCAGCAAGGGCCCATACCCACACTCGGTTGGGAGGCCATCCGTGAAGGACTGCTCGACTACCGTATCGCCACCACGCTGCGCGCACTCTGCGAGAAAACAAGTAATGCAGATGAGCTCTTCGACGAGCTGCTAGAGCCGTTCGTCGGTCCGGGACTGGGAGAGGCCCTCGAAACTGGGCAGCCCTATGTCCCGGTCGAGACGTTCGCACAAAAGCGCCGCGAGCTACTCGAGCGCATCGAGCAACAAGACTGCAACAAATAGCCCCGCCAATTTGCACGCAACGCGGTCCCAGCCCGCCCGCCACGCCGAAGCGCGCGCGTCCGCGGCGCCTTTTCTTGGGCCACTAGCTAGTGGCTGCGCCTGTCCCAGCACTCCAGCTGCCAGCTGCGCTTGCCGTACTGCTCGCGCGCGGCAAGCATCAGCACATCTTTGGCATCCCCGATCTCTGGACGCGGCCCGTCGTTGGCCGTGAAGCCTCGCCCCGCGATGCCTGCCAAAGCCTCAACGCAATAGGACGAAGGATTCAAACGCAAGCGGTATTCGACTTGGTGCAGATACCCTGAGGCCCCCCTCACGTTGGCGATGGTGTTCGACTGTGGCCGCGCGTCAACCAGCCAACCATCCTCGTGCGGGTGGCAGGGCATCATCGGTGGATGCAGGCTTGCCGGCATGAGCGTGATGGGCTCACCGAGCTCGCCGTCTTTCGGATCGATGGGTAGCACGACCCAATTGTCCACTGAGGATCCCCTTGAAGCGTCAGCACCAACCGTAATCAAAAAACCCATCTCGCCGCCGATGGCGCGGCGCACGAGCTTGACCTTGGGCGTGGAGCTGTAGCGCCTCCGTGAGACACGACGATAGCGCCTGATCCGCTTGGCCTGTGCCAAGTCGGCTCGCCACAGCTCCAAACCTGAGCTGCCTGAGTCGAGCAAGTAGTACCAGGCTTCGCCGACGCGAATCGCACCGTTGTCCGAAGGACGCCGTGCGTACGGTGTTGTTCGCAGCGGCAGGACGGGACGGTTGTGGCCGACCGAGTACATCTCACAACTGCTGCTACCGCTCCTGCAAATGCTGATCAGCGCGAATTCGCCGGAAGGCTCGAGCACAGCATGCCAGCGCCAGTAGCCACCATAGCGTTTCGCACCGATTGCCTCGGCCGCGGACGTCTGGTCGGGCCAAGGCGAGCGCGTGTTGGCGCTCATGCGCACCCCACCGTTGGGCACGAAGCGATCGTGAAAGCGCACTTGCCACCAACCAGCACGGGTCCAGTCCGCGCCCTTGGGCCCCCACGCATAACCGTGTGCGGTGACCTGGTTGTAAGAGTAGGTGCCCTTGTCGACCCCGATCTGGCCCTTGGTCAGCTTGGGCGGCGGCGCCCCTCTGAAGTTGCTCCAGGTACTGTACGCGGCGACCGTTCCAGGTGGTGGTCGCTCGCGCTTGGCCGCGGCTTTGGGATCCTGCTTGCCGAGCCGGCACGTCAGATAAGTCGCCGGTGTGCTCTTGCCAGCAATGTCGATTGGATCAGGGAGCAGAACGTTGTCCAAGTCGTTCTTCACCGCGGGCTCGCCCCAACCAACCCGCAACCAGCCCCGCACAGCACAACCCACCGGTGAGCACGCCCGCGTCTTGGCGTCTCCCTCAGACTCTGGCAAGCGGGGCATCTCGAACTCGGTCCACGTCTTGCCACCATCGGTGGACTCGAGTCCCTCTTCGGTGTCAGCGACGGCGAGCGCAAAGCGACCCGAGAAGACCACATCGCCGCCTTCATCGTAGACCTTGCCGACCTCGACCTTCCCGTCGAGCTTCAACTTCACGCCAACGACCGGGCCACCGGCTTCCACCCAACCGGCAATGGTGCTCTTGTCACGCTGCTCGAAGCTCTCGAGCCACAGACCGCGACGAGCAACTTTGACAGCGCGACGCGGCTCTTCGGGAAACTTGAGCTCGGCCGACTGGAGCTTGCTGCCCGCAATGACGGTCAGTCGCCCTGCCGTTCCGGAACGGGGCGGCACCAAGACGACGACCCGCCCATCTGAAAGTGCAACCACGCGCTCAGCGCCAAGCTCGCCCTTGACACCGATTTCACGTTTCGAGCCATCCACGTTGATGATGCAGTAGTTGCGAAGCTTGGCTGGGCTCTTGCTCGTGTCGCACTTGCCTCTCACGACGAGCGCACCGTTGCCACTCGAACCGACAAACCGCGGTTGTTCGAAGCGGGCGACCTCACGCAACGCAAGTGGCGCCTCGAAGGCGTACACGACGGTGTCGCCCTTGGGCTCACCGCAAACGAAACCGAACCCTTTGCCCACCAGCAATCCTTGGCAGCTCGCCTCGGGCTCGCTGAACGCTTTCTGGCGAACAGCCTCGACCGCCCCGGATGGCAGTCGAACTCGGACGAGCGACCCTTCGTGAGCCACGATGACGCTAGTCTTGGTTTCTGGCCAACCGCGCTCGATGGCAGCTCTGAGCACCCGCTTGCCAAGCGGGTGCCGGTCCGGCTCGTCTTGTACGAGCTTGGCGGGCTCGTCTTCGGAATGGCTGATGGGAGCGTTGTACGTCGTGCTCTTGGCGCGCTCCTGATTGCTGATGAACTGCATCCGTCCGCGAACGTCCAAGCGATAGTAGCCACCGCTGACGTACAGCACTGGATCACCGTCGAGGACCGCAGCCCCAGTGATGTGCTGACTGACCTGCAACGAACGCCAGGTGGCGCCGGCGTCGAAGCTCGCCACAGGGCCTCGCAAGTCGGTGTCGACAATGCCGCGCCACCCATCAGCGAATGCCATGTAGCCAAAATCACTGGCTGGCGGCAGCTGACCCAAAGCCCTGAGCTCACCGCTGTCGGCATCGATCGCCACCATCTTGTTGTAGCGATTGCGCAGATACAGCCGATCGAAACCGATCGTCAGCGAGTCGGTGGAGCGCGACAAGTAGGTCAGTGCTTTGAGCTTGCCTACCCAACTCTTGGCTCGCCAGAGGCGCGTGCCTTGGCTGTCAGATTGGTAGAAAAGGAACCCCCCGCCAAAGCGCTCCGGCATGATGCGCACGATTACGCTGCCGCTGGGAAACCGCTGGCTCGAACGCTCGACCCGACCATCCTCGGTGAGCGCAATGCGCAGCCCACCAAGCATGTATTGCTTCTTGCCGTTGCGACGAAAACGCGGTTGCCAAGCATCGGTGTTGATCTCGGGCACGAGGATCGCCGGCGTCACCATGCTGATGAGCGGCTTGTTCTT
>CAZRGL010000461.1:0-9193 GCA_964599485.1 uncultured Polyangiaceae bacterium | reverse complement strand
CGTTGGCGTTGGCCTGGCAATCGCTGTGCTTGGTGCAGGTCGCGCCGACCGCGCTGGCGCCTGGGTTGCACGCAGGCAAGGCCTGGCAGCTGGTGTCCTCACAATCCATGAAACCGTTGCCGTCGTTGTCGATGGCGTCGTTACACTGGCTCTCGGGAGCCACGGCGCAGACCTTGGTGGCCAGGCCCTTGTTCTGGCAGGAGTAGTTGCTGCGGCAGTCGCCATCGACCGTGCAGCTGTCCAGGCACACGCCGTTGACGGAAAGTCCCAGGTTGGCGCACACGGCATCTGCTGGGCAGTCGTCGTTGTTGAGGTCACAGAACTCGGAGCAATACCCGCCTGGCCAGCCGTTGACGGATTCTAGGCACACGGGGTCATTTTTGATCGTGGCAGCGCATTCACTCTGCCAGATGCAGTCGGCGCCTACTTTCTTGATGCCCGGCACGCAGCTTGCCATCGGCTGGCAGTCGCTGTCGTCGCAGTCGAGATAGCCGTCGGCATCGTCGTCCATCATGTTGTCGCAAAACGCTTCGGGGAACACTTCGTTGATCATCAAGTCGAACATGCCCGCGAATTGCACGTCGACCGCGTCGACGATGATGTAGTAGGTCGCGCCCTGTGTGGCCGACAGCTTCACCTGCTCTTGCGTGAAACCACTCGACACGGCGTTGACGCAGGACAGCTCGCTCATGACGTCTTTGCAGTCGGTGCGCACCGACAGGCTGATGTCGCCGTTCCACGAGGTCGCTTGGATGATGTAATCCTTGGTGGCTGGCGCGATCAACACGAACACCACTTCGGAGCCGCTGGCAGCCGTGCACGACGGCGAGAGGGTGTCAGGCTTGCCCGTCGTGTCGTCGTTGTTGAAGCCTGGCACGGTCGCGGACTTGGGGAATGCGCAGGAGTCCGTGCACACCAGCTCCATGGCGCAATCTTCGTCCAAGCAGTCGGTCTTGCCGTCTTGGTCGTCGTCTTTGAGATTGGTGCAGATCTCGTTCGGAACGCAGCCTGACACGACGATGCCGCAGTAAGCGTTGCACTGCAGATTGCCCGTGCCGAGCCCGTAGTCCTTGCAAGTCTTGCCGCCGAAATCCATGCCGTCACAAGACTCGCCAGGCTCTAGCTTGCCGTTGCCGCAGTTGTTTGTAGCGCCGCCGCTACCGCCGTCGCCGCCACCGCCGGTGTCGCCGCCGCCGTTGGCGCCAGCGCCGCCTTGTGCGCCAGCCCCGCCGTCGCCGCCAGCGCCGCCTTGGTCGCCGCCGCCGGTGTCACCACCACTGCCGGTCGTGGTAGTCGCCGCGTTGCCGCCTTCTGCCGGGTCGCTGCCGGTTCCTTCCGCGCAAGCCACACAAAGTGGCACCAAAAAGAAGAGGGCCGCTACCAGCCGTGTTCTTGCAAGCATGTGTCCTCGAAAGCAGGTTTGAGGGTGAGGCACCCCTCCCCAACAAAGATGATATCGGATTCTGACCTCGCCGCAGCACATTCTGAGGCGTGAAGGCGCGCGTGTTCAGACTGTGAGACCCGCAGAGCAGCTCTTTGGGCAACGCGGGCTGAGGCAGCCGTCTCTTTCCGGCCGCTTCGCCCCCCGCCTTGATTCTGAGGTGTTTATGGGAGCTTCCCTTACGGGCAAGCTTCGAGCTCGGTCATGGTGGTGTCGATCCGAAAGGTGGACGCGCTGGTATGCCGCTCGGCGAAGAACAGGGCGAGGTTGTAGATCCCGCCTGGCTCCAAACCCAGTTTGGCGGCTTGCGCGTCGAGATCGATTACCGCGCCCTGCGCGTTGTGAACGCCGCCTAGGTCAATCGCCAAGCGGCGGTTGATGAACACCCACAGGTCGTCGTCACCCCGAAACGAGAAGCTCTCGCCTTTCAGGTAGCGAAACGAGGTGTGGACCTCGAAGGTGAAGTGGAAGTTGTGCTCGTTTCCCTCGTTGCCAAAGAGTTGATCGTCGATGGGAAAGAAGCTCTGGTTGTCGTAACGGTACAGCGGCGGGCTCTGCCCCTCGACGGCGCGGAGCCAAATCGTCAGCTCGTCGGCTTGGTTGACGCCAGGTACGTCGCGAAACCACTGGTCGAAGTTTGCCTTGCCGCTGGTGGTCGGGGTGTCGGGATTGCCGTCGTAGACGGGCTTGTCGTCCGCTCCCAGAAGCGGTTGCACCATGCCACGGTCGTCGTCGATGGTCGCCTCGAAGTCTGGGTGCGAGGCGTGAAAGTCACGCACCCTCCCAGCGAGTGGGACATCGTTCTTGGGGCGTGGCGCGCTGCACAATTGCCAATATCCAGCTACGCAGCGCTCGATGCCCTGCCCACAGATGGTCCGGCAAGTGCGCGTTGCGTCGGGCTCCGAGCAGGGCTGCAAGTCTGCCAGTTGCGAGCGCGCCCCACATCCCAACACGAGGGCACCAAGACAGAGCACGACCAAAGTTCGGGCTGCCATCGGCTCAGTGAACGAAGCGATGCTGTCTGGCGAGAAGCACAGCATGCATTTGGTGCTGGGTGACGTCGATGCGCAGCAAAGGCTCGCGGGCGTGGTTTTGTACGCCGCCCAGCGCAAGAGGATCCTGCGTAGAGCGGGCGGCGATTCGGGCGTTGGCGATGGGACTGCCGACCTGCCAGGAGCTGAGCTTGGCCATGCCCAAGTCGATCGTGCAGCCGAGCTTGCGTGCCCGTTTCCGTTCTAAGCGCGCGCGAGCCAGCGCGTACGCTGGGATGATGCCTTCGTAGGCGTAAGCCGTGTTGCGTCGGCGGCTGAGCGTGCGGTGGGTGTCGATCATCCAGTTGGCCAGCTCCAGAAGCCAATCGCCGTACTTGCTGGTGTTTGGCCAGCCGCTGGTCGCCAGCTCGTAGTAGGCCATCGAGCTCCATTGGTAGTAGCCCTTGGTGGTGTTGGAGTCGGCGTTGACAGCGCGCGCTTTCAGGACGTTGCGTTTGTAGCCGACGTCGGCCTCGCCAAGAGCGAGCTTGCGCAGATCGCTTCGCGCCGAGTACTTGGCTGCTTTGACCAGTGCGAGCAGAGCTTCACCATCGAAATAGGGTGACGGGGGTCCGAAAGCCGCGCCGCTGTCGAGCCGGTAGTGTCCGTGGAACTGTCCCTGCTTGCGTCGGGCCTTGCGGATGAAAAGCAGGTACTCGTCGAGGTCGCTTCGAAGCTGTTTGGGCGGATTCGGTAGGCCGCGCAACAGATCGATGTGTGCCAGAGCAACCAGCGCGACGGTACCGAGGGCGCCGACCGACTCGCCTGGATAGGAGATGTAGCGAGCCCCTTCGCTAGTGCGTCGCGAGTGGCTCTTGAAGAAGTCCAGGGCGCGCCGCGCCGCGCTGCGCACGTGCTGTTGACTCGTGTGTTGGAAGATCACCGCGAGCGCCCAGGCCGCGCCTGCTTGGCGAACTTGGCTGTCTTTGCTCTGCTCTCGCTTGGCGTGCCAGTCGTAGGCGTAGCGGAAATTGCCGGCCTTGAGCTGGTTGGCCAGCAAGAAGCGGGTTCCCAGTGCCAAGGAGCGGTCTAGCACCGCGCGGGTTAGCTTGGGTGCGCAGCGCCCCGGTGCATCGCGCTTTTTCGGAGCTCCCACCACCTGAGCGGTGACCGTCATGAGCGCGAGCAGAATTGAGAGGCGCAGAGCCTGCATGGCGCACATTGTCGCACATCCTCTCGCCCTTGCGTTGCGGCTGTAGAAAAACTGACGACACCCGGAGTACAATCGGCGTCCCCCGCTGGAGGTGCGATGAGCGACGACGGCCTCGACTGGTCGGAAGACGAGCTAGATGCCACGAAGGTGACCGATTCCATCAAGGTCCGTCAGGAGCTCGAGCGCGAATCGGTGCGCGATCGCGCCTATCTGATCCTGCTGACCGGTAACGAAGTTGGCAAGATCTTCAAGCTCGACGATGGGGCCACCGTGGTGGGGCGATCCCAGAAGGCTTCCATCAGTCTCGACGACGACAGCATCTCCAGGGCGCATTGCGAGGTGAAGCTCGCGGGCAAGAACGTAGAGGTCCGGGATCTCAAGAGCTCCAACGGCACCTTCGTCAACGGCGAGCAGGTCGCCACTCGCGTCTTGCAGGATGGTGACAAGATCCGCGTCGGCGAGACGACGATCCTGAAATTCAGCTTCCACGATCGCCTCGACGAGAGCTTCCAGCGCCACATGTACAACGCAGCGCTGCGCGATGGGCTCACCAAGGCGTACAACAAGCGCCACTTCGTGGATCAGCTGATCAAGGAGATCAGATACAGCGATCGGCATCAGACCGATTTGTGCTTGCTGATGTTCGACATCGACCACTTCAAGCAGGTCAATGACACCCATGGGCACGTCGTGGGCGACGATGTGCTCGTTCAGCTGGCTGGCCTCACACAGTCGATGTTGCGTGCCGAGGATGTCTTCGCCCGCTACGGCGGTGAGGAATTTGGCATCATCGCCCGCGGCATCAGCATCGATCAGGCTGGCGTGCTTGGAGAGAGGCTCCGCCAAGCGGTCGAAGGGGCTGGCTTCACCTCAGGACAGTTGCGCATCGCAGTAACTGTGAGCATCGGAGTGGCGACCTGGATGGCGCACATGTCCACGCCCGAACACTTGGTTGAAGCCGCGGATGCCGCGCTTTACGAAGCCAAACGGACCGGTCGCAATCGCGTGCTGCTCAACCGTCGCACCAGCTGAGCATCACCCTCGAGCGAGGTGGCCAGCCTCTGCACGCTTGCAGAACGCCGCGAGTCGTCGTACGCCCCAGCCCATGAAGCGAAACATAGCTGGCCGGATCACGATGGGGGCACTCGCGCTCTCGGCGGCAATGCTGCTGACGGGTGGAGGCGGAGCGGCCAACACCGTGAACAAGACCAATGACATCTGCTGGAACGCCCATGCCATCTTGGCGGCTTCGACCTCAGGTAACGAGGCGGCGGTCTGGGAAGCCATCGGAGGGGTGGCCAAGGCGCGACCTTTCAAGTGGAAGATCGTCGAGAACTACGAGCAAGGTGTCGCCCAGAAGATCTCCTTTCGCCAATATGACACCAGATTTCAAGAGGGTGGGACGGCCTTCGTGGCCCATTGCGGCCATGGTGGCACGTGCAACGAGTTCGCTGAGGAAGTTCTCAAGAGCTATCCCTCGATAGGCTCGCCCGGCGTCTATTGCGGAGAAATTCCGCACATCCTCGCCAATCCGCAGTCGGCGCCCTTCTGAGGCTCGGCTGGCTTAACTTAGATTGATCAGGTCAAAGCGATGAGTGGCGTGCAGAAGCTACGCAACATCGGCATCAGCGCCCACATCGACTCGGGCAAGACTACGCTCACCGAGCGGATCTTGTTCTACACCGAGCGGATCCACGCCATCCACGATGTGCGCGGTAAGGACGGTGTGGGCGCCAAGATGGACTCGATGGCGCTCGAGCGTGAGCGTGGCATCACAATTCAGTCAGCGGCTACCCACTGCGTTTGGGCAGGCCATCACATCAACATCATCGACACGCCGGGCCACGTCGACTTCACCATCGAGGTCGAGCGGGCCATGCGGGTGCTCGATGGGGCGGTGCTGGTGCTCTGCTCGGTGGCTGGCGTCCAGTCGCAGTCGCTGACTGTCGACCGCCAAATGCGCCGCTACGGCGTGCCTCGCCTAGCGTTCGTCAACAAATGTGACCGCGCTGGCGCCAACCCCTTGCGTGTGCGTGACCAACTTCGCGAGAAGCTGCATCTCAATCCGCTCCTCTTGCAGCTGCCAATTGGCCTCGAGAGCGAGTTCGAAGGCGTCATCGATCTGATCACGATGAAGGCCCTGACCTTTGACGGAGCCCACGGGCAAAACGTCACCGAGGCTGACATTCCCGCGGCGTTGCTTGCTGAGGCCGAACAGGCCCGCGAGGAGATGCTCGATGGTCTCTCGATGTTCTCCGACGATCTCACCGAGGCCATTTTGGAGGAAGAGCTCACCGAGGAGCACATCCACGTGGCGCTGCGCGCAGCGACCATCAAGCGTCAGGTCGTGCCAGTCTTGATGGGCTCGGCGTTCACCAACAAGGGTGTGCAGCCCCTCCTCGACGCCATCGCCGCCTACTTGCCAGCGCCCGAAGACGTGAGCAATCAAGCCGTCGATCCAGACTGCGAGGGAGACCAGATTACGCTCAGCTGTGATCCTGAAGCTGCGCTCGTGTTGCTTGCTTTCAAGCTCGAAGATGGTCGCTTCGGACAGCTCAGTTATTTGCGGATCTATCAAGGCACGCTGATCAAAGGTCGCGACATCTTCAACATTCGCACCGGGAAGAAACACAAGGTTGGCCGCTTGGTGCGCATGCACGCCGACGAGATGGAAGACATCGACCGGGCTACCGCCGGCGATATCGTTGCCATTTTCGGAGTCGACTGCCGCTCCGGTGACACATTCACTGACGGCAGCTTGCGCGTGAGCATGACGAGCATGCACGTGCCCGATCCGGTCATTTCGCTCACTGTCACGCCAGTCGACAACAAGTCGCAGACCAACATGAGCAAAGCGCTGCGGCGCTTCACCAAAGAGGATCCTACCTTCCGCGTGCGCACCGACGAGGAGAGCGGCGAGGTGATCATCAGCGGGATGGGCGAGCTGCACCTCGACGTCTATGTCGAGCGTATGAAGCGCGAGTACAACGCCAACGTAGATCTCAGTCCGCCGGCGGTTGCTTATCGCGAGACCATCACCAAGCGGGTGGATTTCAACTACACCCACAAGAAGCAAACCGGTGGCGCCGGCCAGTACGCTCGTGTGGCGGGCTTCATCGAGCCCCTCGACACCCGCGAAAAGGAGGTCGCCGCGCGGCGTGGGGCGGGCAAAGCCAGCCGTGAAGTGGCTGAGACGGGATATCGCTTCGTCGACCGGATCGTAGGCGGAGTCATTCCGCGGGAGTTCATCCCGGCCGTTGACAAGGGTTTCGAGTCGATGCTGCTCAAGGGCCAGATGGTCAACGCTCCGGTGCGCGGTGTGAGCATCACCCTCGACGATGGCAATCATCACGCCGTGGACTCGTCGGACATGGCGTTCAGAGAATGTGCCCGGGGAGCGTGGCGGGAGGCCTACCCGAAGGCCGCACCCCAGATTCTCGAGCCAGTGATGAAAGTCGCCGTCGAAGGGCCCACCGAGACGCAAGGCGGGGTGGTGGGTATCTTGATGAAGCGTCGCGGCATCATCATCGGCACGACCGAAGCCGACGGCTTCGCGCGGATCGAATCAGAGGTGCCTCTGGCTGAGATGTTCGGATTCTCCACAGTGCTGCGCTCGGCTACACAGGGCAAAGCGGAGTTCACCATGGAGTTTTCGCGTTACGCTGCGGTACCTGCGGCGATTGGTGAACAGCTCGTCAAAGATCACCGAGACAACCAGCAAGGCGGCAAGTCGAAGAAATGAGTTTTGCTAGAAGCGGGGTTTATTCCGGCGCCGATCGCGGCCAGACTCGGTAGGGAGGGGCGATGTATCGCAAGGAAGTCAACGAACGTAGCCCGATGCGCGTGTTCGAGCGCTCGATCCACGGTGGTTTGGGGCGAGGTAAGCTTGGGGTGATCGTCGCCCGGCCCGGCGTGGGCAAGACCGCGCTGTTGGTTCAAATCGCGCTCGACGATCTGATGCGTGAGCGCAAAGTGCTCCACATTTCGCACGAGAACACGGTCGAGCACATTCGGGCCTACTACGACGAGATCTTCCACGACATGGCCATCACCCATCAGCTGGCCCAGCCGCAGATGGTGCGCCTCGAGATCGAGCGTAACCGTTTGCTCTACTCGCACCTCGAGCACGCCAGCAGTGGTCCGATGTCGCGGCGAGGCGGCAGCTCGTCGATCTCGCGCATTGAGGAGACCGTACGGTTTGCCACCCAAGTTGCCGATTTCAAGCCCGACGCACTGATCATCGATGGCCTCGACTTCGAAAGCGCCACACAAGACGCCATCACTGCCTTGCATGGCCTTGCCGAGCGACTCGACGCCGAGGTGTGGCTCAGCGCCAAAACCGAGGAGTACACCCACCTCGATGCTCCGCCGCCCTCATCCAAGCTCGCGCCGCAGTCGACCCCGTCGCCCATCAGGCGCCTCTACGACGACATCAACGTGATCGTGTTGCTGCAGCCAGAAGGTGACACGGTGCGGCTGCAGCTGCTCAAGGATCACGAGAGTGAGGATCTGAGCGAGCTCCACCTGAGGCTAGATCCGTCGACGATGCGTGTCATCGACGAGGATCTGCCAGCCCGATCGGTCCGACCCAAGCAAGCAGCGCGCTTCCACCTCTACTCCGGTGGGGCCAGAGGAGCCGAAGCCACCTTCGGGGCCTGCGCCGAAAAACACGGTGTGCAGGAGACGCATTTCAGCTTCGAGGGTCATCCCTTCTTGGAACGAGAGCGCGGCGTGTCGGTGCTCAGCGAAGACGACTTGCGCAAAGGCGATTTCAGCCTGGTGTACGCCTCGCATCGGTTGGGGCGTCCGCTGACCAAGATCCCCAACATCAAGCGCATCCTTCAGACGGTGTGGCATCAGATCAGCGCGGCCAACGAGGTCTTCGTCATCGGTGCCCTCCAAGAAAACGGTACGGTCCGAGGAGGAACCGGCTGGGGGGCCGAGCTGGCCCGGCTGTGGAGCAAACCTGTGTGCGTCTTCGATCAGGAAAAAGGTCAGTGGTATCGCTGGGACGCGACTCAGTGGCGCGTCGATCCTGCACCTACCATCGAGCGGAATGCATTTGCGGGCATTGGCACCACCAATCTCACATCTGAAGGCCGCCAGGCCATCTGGTCTCTGTTCGAACGCAGCTTTGGCGCCTCGGATTGAGCTGGCGGCGCTGGCCAGCTCGAAGTTCGGCGGACCGGCCGACAAGCTGCTGCATTCTGGACCAGTTTGAGGTCAATCGCTTACAAACAGCCCATGGGTCTACGTTTGCTGGAGCTGTTGCCGAGTGGTTTCGTCGTGGCCGCCTGGGCCTGCGTGAGCACTCCGCCCCCCATGATCCCCTGCCTGCCCCCTCCGGCGACCGCGTTGGCGGCGACCAGCACGGCCACCGGCCCGACCCCCCAGATTGCCAGCGCCGATCCCAGCGCACCAGATCCGAGCGCGACAGCAACAGGGCTCAGCACCGCAGCGCCATCGAGCCAGCCTCCGGTGGTGGCCGCGCCCCCGGTGGTCGCTAGCGGCTCTGCCTCCCCGACCAGCCCCAGCGTGCCGCCAGCGGTTTCAACATCGGCCGCGGCC
>CAZRGL010000460.1:0-9239 GCA_964599485.1 uncultured Polyangiaceae bacterium | reverse complement strand
CTTCTTGTTCTTGCGCTTCCACTTCTTCTTGTTCTTCTTCTTGTTCTTCTTCTTGTTCTTCTTGTGTTTGCGCTTGGCCTTCTCGTGCGCGGCGTATCCTCGAGCGTGCAGATTGGTCCCCATCGAGTCACTGCTTGCTGAGTCGCTTGGATCGGGCGAGTTGCTCAACCCGGCTGTAGCGAGCTCGCCCTCGACAGCGGTCGAAGAATCCGGCTGCTGCATCTGCGTGGCTGCTGCCGGCTCGGCGGCGTTTGAGCCAGGCTCTTCGGCGGCCGCCGTCGATATGCCGGGCGCTGTCCACGCCACCAGACCAAGCAATGCGACCACGGTCAGCAAACGAGTAGGCGGCGACAAGGCTAGCCTTCGGGCGGGTGGGTTGCTTCGGTCGTGGGCGAGCAATCGATGGACGCGCTGGGCAAGGCGCGAAGGTTGACTGGCCATCGCCGGCACGATCGAGGTTGCGCCTCCAATTGCCCAGCCAGCCACATCAGTCAAACAACGAGCGAGCACCAGCGGCCGCGTCGTTTTGCTGACGGCCCAGTCGTCGCAGAGCGTTTCTGAAAGCGATTCGAGTTGCCGACCGGCGATTCGGTTCAGCGGTTGAAAGAACAGAACTGCCTCGATGAGCGCAACAGCGAGCCGCCAGATAGGGTCTTTACGGATCAGGTGCCCGACCTCGTGTGCCAACAGCGCTCGTTGAGTTGCGGTCGACAGCTCTCCTGCAGCTCGGTCGGGCAGGCAGATCTCTTGCTGTTGACGACTCAGCCCCATGGCAACAGGAATCGCGAGCGTGTTGCTCGTGGTCAGTCGCACCGGTGCCTCGAGCTCACCGTCAATCAGCCCAGCGAGGAGCATGTCGAGCTGCTTGTCGTTGGCCACGCGGCGTGTGCTCAGCCGCCGCCGCAAGTGCGCCCATCTGCGAGCCACCCGCAAGCAACCGAGACAGGCGCCCGCCAGCCAAAAGACCAAGATCGCCAGCATCCAGCCACTGCTGCTGCTGCTGCTGTTGTCGTTGATGTTGGCGGTCGGCGCATTGGTAGCGAGCCCTGGCGCTGCCATAGCCGAGGCGTTGGTCTGCTGAAGGGCGATTGGCTCTTGTGAGTCATCGTCCAACAGTGGGGCCTCGCCGGTTTCCATGGCCGGCTCAGCTTCGGCCGAAATAGCGGCGGGCGCCTCGATTGCCGCAGCGTTCGCTGGGGGGGCCAAAGTCAGCTGTCCCGCAAGGGGATTGACCCCACTGACCTGCTGCGCGGTCGCGGTAAACAGACCCGCCACCAGAGCCAGCTTCCACGCCGAATCCATCAGTGCGGGTCGATCGCGCACAACCCGACCGAGCAACCACACAGCTGTGAGCAAGAGGGTGGAGTGGATCAAGTAGGTCGCCAGCCAGGCGACGGCAGCGCTGGTGATGTTCATGCTTGCTCCTCGCTCTCCGCTTCGTCGATGAGGGCGCGCAGCTCAGCAAGCTCGCCAGCATCGATCGGGTGCTCGGCGATCAAGTGGCTGACCAGCGCGCGCGTATCGCCTGCAAACAGTCGATCGGTCAGGTCGCGCACCATCGAGCGCGTCACAGCGTCCTCGCTGACAATCGGCTGATAGACGAAAGTCCGTCCCTCGGTGCGATGGGCCACCACTCCTTTGGCCTCCATCTTCTTGAGCATGGTGGCGATTGTCGTCGGTGCAAGTCCGCGCTGGGCCAACAGCGCTTGATGCACATCGACCACGGTGGCCTCACCACGCGCCCACAGTTGGCGCATGATGGCCAGCTGTAGATCACCGAGTTGGGTACGTTTGGTAGTCATGTCGACCTCTTGACGAATGCGGTAGTACTACCCAGGTAGTATTTTACTATTCGCTCATTGTCAAGGGGTGGGCAATTTGCCGACGGCTGGCCAAGCTGCGACGATGCGGTGTGGGTGGGAACCAGGCGACGCTGACCGCGGGCGCCATTTTCGCAGGCGCATATCGCGTCGAATCCGATCTGGGTACGGGTGGTTTTGGATCGGTCCATCGCGCCACCCATTTGCCGAGCGGTCGACCCGTGGCGCTGAAGGTGATGCACCAGCACCTCGGCGAGCAAGAAGCAGAAGTGAAGCGCTTCTTGCGCGAGGCCGAGTTCGTGGCGCGGCTCAAGCATCCACACGTTGTCGAGATAGTAGCGTTTGGCCACAGCGACGGCGGCCGGCCCTTCTTGGCCTTAGAGCTGCTCAGTGGTGAGCCTCTCGATGTGCGGCTCGAGCGCGAGGGCGCGATGTCCTTCGACCGCGTGAGCGGTTTCGCTCGCCAGGCGCTTTCAGCCCTCGCCGCCGCCCACGAATTGGGCTTGGCCCATCGCGACCTCAAGCCGGCGAATTTCTTCATCTGTCCGGGGGAAGTGATCAAAGTGCTCGATTTCGGGTTGGCCAAGGCCTTCGTAGAGGACGGCACCGACATGACCCAACTGACGGCGACGGGCATGCTGGTCGGCACGCCGAGTTACATGGCGCCAGAACAAATCCGCACCACCGGAGTCGATCACCGAACTGACTTGTACGCATTCGGTTTGGTGCTCGCAGAGCTGCTGACGGGCAAGCGGCTCGTACGCAATGCTTCAGCTATCGAACGGTTGCTCGAGCACGCCAAACCCGGCGAGCATCAGTTGCCACCGGCGCTCGCTGCGAGCCTGCTCGGTCCCGTGATCACACGCGCTATCAAGAAGCAGCAGGACGAGCGCTACCAAACCGCTGGGGAGATGCTCGATGCGCTCAACGAAGCATGCGGAACCGCCGGACCAGCGTCTGCCCAAATGGGCGCGCCTCGTGCTTCGAGCGGCACGTTAGTGATGCAGTCTGTGCTCGACGATGCTGCCGCACAGCAGCCAGCAATCGATCTGTATGCCATCGCTTCGAGTCGTAACCCCGAACCAGCCGCGGCTCCGGTTTCAGCTCCTGGTCCTGTCTCAGCACCTGGCCCCGCTGCCGCTCCTATCTCAGCGCCTGGCCCTGCTCCGGTCTCTGCCCCCGGCTACCCGCCATACGCGATGGCGCCCCCAGCTTCGCCCTCCGCGAGCGGCGGCTATGCGCCCGTTTCGCAACAAATCCCACCGCAAGGTCCTGGTGCTTCTGGTCCGTATCCCATATCGGCACAGCCGCAAGCGACCACCCCATCGAGCTCGACAGCTTTGATGGTCGGCTTGCTGGTAGCGATTGGCGTGCTCATCATCGTCGCCATCGTCCTCGGCCTCGTATTGTTGCTGTAGGGTGGGCGCGCTGGACCACCGATTTGCGAACCGGGGCAGGCGGGGTAGGGTCAGCCATGCAGATTGATCCGAAGGATTATGACGGGCGGCGCATCTACTTCTTGATGACCAGTTGTTTGGCGCCCCGACCGATCGCCTGGGTCTCGAGCATCTCCCGCGATGGTGTGCGCAACCTCGCGCCCTTCAGCTACTTCACGCCGATTACCTCCAAACCGCCCTTGTTGTGCATCTCGGTGGCGCGCCGGCGCGGTAAGCGCAAGGACACGGCCAACAACGCTTCGAGCACCGGCGAGCTGGTGGTCAACGTGGTTACCGAGCCGGTCATCGACAAAATGGTCCAGACCGGCGCGGACTATCCGCCCGAGGTCGACGAGATCGCCGAGGTGGGTCTGACGCCGGTCGACAGCGTGATCGTCAAGCCGCCCCGCATTGCCGAAGCACCGATCCAGCTCGAGTGCCGCGTGCAGCAGATCATCGAGATCTCCCCTGGGTCTGTCGATCTCATCGTAGCGGAGGTGCTGCTCTTTCATATCGCCGACGACTTGCCCATCGACGAGGACCTGCAGATCCCCACGGAGGCCATCGGCCCAGTGGGCCGCCTCGGCGGCTCGGACTATTCCCTAATGAGCGACGTGCGGTCGATTCAACGCGCCAAGCCTTGAAGGCGGCCGAGCAGCCCATCGGCTCCCATGCCGAGGGTCTCTTTGCAGAGCTTGCCCAGCGTCTTGTCTGGACCGGTCCAGCGCAGCTGCTCGACTGACTCGTCGAGCGGCACGTCGTTACGCAGCGTGGCCAGCTCGAGGTAGAGCGCCGCTTGGTCGCGATGTTCGCTCAGTTGCTGGGCGAGGCCCTTGGCTCCCCGCGGCTTCACTTGCCACTCGGCGACGTCGTCGGGGATTGCATCGATGTGCTGGTAGTGCTTCAAGACAGCCGCCGCTCCCTTGGCGCCCCAGCGAGGGACGCCCGGAATGCCATCGGCCTTGTCGCCGACCAGTGCGAGCCAATCGGGGATCGACCGCGGCAGCACGCCGAACTTCTCGACCACCGCTTGCTCATCCAGCACCCGTTTGCGCATTCGATCCCAGGTAACGATGGAATCGCCAACCACGCACTGGGCCAGGTCCTTGTCGGGCGTGCACAGCACGATTTGGTCGACGTCGTTGTGCAGGCAGTAGCGACGGGCGCCGCTAGCCAGGGCGTCGTCGGCTTCGAAATATTCCATCGGCCAGACGGTGACGCCCAGCGCCGCGGCGGCACGCTCCGCCAAGGGGAACTGCGCGAGCAGCTCGGGCTCAATGCCCTCGCCCGTCTTGTAGCCGTCGAACAGCTCGTTGCGAAACGAGGTGACCACGGTGTCGAAGGCCACCGCGACGTGCGTGACCTGAGGATCGGAAAGCAGCGCTGCCAGTGAGCGTAACAGGCCACGGGTCGCGCCCACCTCGGTGCCCGCTGCCGTTTGCGCCTTGGGCGCACCAAAGTAGGCGCGAAAGAGCTCGAAAGTGCCGTCGACGAGGTGGACTCTCACGATACCGGCTCAGACTTCAGTGGGGTTGCCGGGCTCCCATCGGGGCCTTCCACGCTGAGCGTTTCCTTTTGCAGTTCCATGACTGTCGATCATGAGCACTTCGGCTTGCATGCAGCAAGCGTGGGGCTGCGCACCGCTCGCTGCATGCTATCTTTTGCCGGCGATGGGGCAGCCTGAGTCATTCGAAACGTTGCGTTCCCGAAGGCAATGGCTTGCCTGGTCGGCAGCAAGCGCGGTGCTTACTGCATGGGGTTGTACAAGAGGCGGCGCCAAGGCTCCGCTAGCAGCTGCCGCGCTGCGCCCTGAGGATCTGGCGCGCTTGGTCGACGATGGGCAGCTATGGCCCATCGTACTTCGCTCGCCGGGTGGCCGCGGTGTGTTGCGGCGTCGCGCCAGAGCGTTGTCAGCGGGCGAGCGACAGCACTTGGTATCCCTCGATGTGCACATGCGTGCCACGCTCGCGGGCACGGGCAGCGGCGTAGGTTTGGCTGCGCCCCAAGTGGGCATCAGTGCGCGTGTGGTTCTGGTCAAGCTCGGCGCGCGAGGCTCCACGCCGAAGCTCGATATTTTCGTCAACCCGCGCATCGTCGAGCGCAGCGACGACGTCGAGCTAGACTACGAAGGCTGCTTGTCCATCCCAGACGTGTGCGGGCTGGTGCGCCGCACGCGCAGTTTGGTGATCGAGCACGGTCTGCCGGACGAGCCAGCCAGACGACTCGAGGTCAGCGGCTTCGATGCGCGGATCTTCCAGCATGAGATCGACCACCTCGACGGCGTGCTCTACATCGATCGAGTCGAAGGCGGCCTCGAGCCGATGGACCAGCTCAAACAGCTGCGTGAGGAGCTGCGCAAACAACGCCCGCAGCTCGCGGCTCGGCCCCGTCTCGGCACGACAGTGCTGCTCTGAGGGCGGCGGCGCGTTACTCTCCCTGTATGTCCCGATGGCAGCGCGCAGCGGCTTTGCTGTTCCTTTCTGGAGTCACCATCACGCTGGCCTTCAGCTGCAGCGACGCCGCCGAGAGCGTTTTCAACAATCCCACAGGCCCGTGTGATGCGGAGTTGAAGGATCTGTGCGGAGGGTCGTGCACCACTGACGAGGAGTGCGCTGACGGATTGTATTGCAAGGACGGCGCCTGTTATGCCGACTGCACGGCGACTGGTGGGCAGTGCCCATCAGGCTCGACGTGTGATGACAAGGGACGCTGCATTGGTGGGGGCAAAGGCGGCAACGGTGGGAGCCTTTTTGGCACCGGCGGTACGTTTTCGTCGGTAGGTGGCAGTGGCGGACACGGCGGCGATTGTGGCTCGGTCGAGATAAGTTTCGAGGCGCAGATCCCAACTGTCGTCATGCTGATCGATCAGTCTGGCAGCATGAGCAACAGCTTCAACGGGCAGACGCGCTGGAAAGCCGTTTATGAGGCTTTGATGGACCCGAACAGCGGAGTGGTCAAACCGCTCGACGCGCAGGTTCGTTTCGGACTGGCGCTGTATTCGTATTCTGGCGGCAAGATCCCCGCCGATCCTGGCACCTGTCCCGAGCTCGTCGATGTTCTGCCCCCAGCGCTGAACAACCACGCAGCCATCGACATGGCATACAAGCCCCAGGTTCCCAAAACCGATACGCCCACTGGCGACAGCGTCAACGCCGTGGTCGCCGAGCTCGACAAGTTCAATGAGCCCGGACCCAAGCTCATCATTCTGGCCACCGATGGCGCCCCCGACCGCTGCGAGGACAAGAATGGCCACGACGCGGTGAGCATGAAACTAGCCACCGACGCTGTCGAAGCCGCCTTCACCAAAGGCATTCAGACGGTGATCATCGCGGTTGGCGGTCAGGTCAGCCAGCAACACCAACAAGACATGGCCAACGGCGGAAGCGGCTTGCCCGTTCCGGCCACCGATCCATGCAACGACCCCATGGTGTGTGCCCCCACTTTCCAGCCGAGCACCAAGCAAGCCCTGATCGACTCACTCAACGAAATCATCATGGGGCAGCGCACCTGCGTGTTCACGCTCAACGGTGAAGTCATCGAGGGCAAGGAGTGCGAGGGGGCCGTCAAGGTCAATGACGTGCTCATTCCCTGCAATGATCCCAACGGCTGGCAGCTCAACTCCCCCGGTGAGATCGAGTTCCTCGGCACGACCTGCGAGACCATCATGAACGACGCCAACGTCACGATCGAAGCGTCGTTCCCCTGCGATTCGATCCAGAAGCCCCCGACCTAGCCCCACCGTTCGCCTCGAGCCGCCATTGTTTCATGCGCGGCAAGGAACAATTCGGCGACGAAGCGGGTTTTAACAAGACCTTTACAACTTCGTCTTGCCTGGGGAGCTAGCTTTCAGCATGTCATCAATCGTCAACCGATCTGCCAAGTCGCGGGCCGGTGGCGGCCCGAGCGTCCTCATCGTCGAGGACGAGTTGCCAATTCTCGAGGGACTCGAGGAGCTCTTCGAGCACGGTGGCATGGCTGTGGGCGGGGCCAGCGACGGGCTCGAAGCGCTTCGGCTCTTGACCACGCAGCGCTACGACGTGGTGTTGCTCGATCTGCGCTTGCCTGGGCTCGATGGGTTGCAGGTGCTCAGCCGTATCCGGGCAGCAGGCGACGCCGTGCCGGTGCTGGTGCTGACCGCGCGTGGGTCAGAAGACGACGTTGTTGCGGGTTTGGAGGCCGGGGCCGACGACTATGTGATCAAGCCATTCAGCCCCCGTGAGCTCTTCGCCCGCGTACGCAGCTTGTTGCGCCGTCCACGGACCATCAGCAAGCGCCAAGTTCGTGCTGGTCAGGCGACCATCGACACCGAAGCTCAGTGTGTTCGCTGGGCCGGCGGCGAGCAGAGCTTGAGCAGGCGCGAGGTGGCTTTGCTGGCGTACTTGGCTAGCTATCGACGTCCTGTCTCACGCCGTGAGCTGCTCGAAGAAGTGTGGGGCTACCGTGACGGTAGCGTGCGCACCCGTACGGTCGACGTTCACGTTCGGCAGCTGCGCACCAAGCTCCAGAGCGTGCCGCACGCCGAGTCCTGGATCGAGACGGTTCACGGTGCAGGTTACCGCTTCAGCGGGGCACCATGAAAACAGGTGCACCATGAAACGGCTCTCAGTAGTGCTGCTGTTGGGGGTTGCCCTGCCCACCATCTTGCTCGGTGTCGGTTGGAGCGTGGCTGCTCAACGCGAGCGTGATGCGGGTCTTCGTGAGCGACAGTCGCAACAGGAGCGAGCCATCGACGCCGTACGCGCTGCCGCTGAGGAGAGCCTCGAAGAGCTGCGCTCACGAGAAGATGCACGGCCTTACTATCTGTACGATTATTTCTACTCGCCACCCGACGCTCTCGCCCTGCACGATCCGGTTCTGGTTTCACCACTCGCCGCGGCGCCAACGGACAAGCGCATCATCGGCTATTTTCACGTCGATCCGGGAGGCAGGCCGCGCAGCCCGCATGTCGATGGCGCAGGTCGGCCGACGTCCCGCGGGCGAGGTGTGTTGGCGACCGTGAACAAGCCATCTCTCGCTGCGATTCGGTCCCTGAGCAGCGATGCGCAACCGCAGGTGCACACGCCACTGCTCCTCAACGACTACAACTTCGAAAACGCGGCCAACATCGAATCGGCCACCAATGGGAGCTCTTGGGCGCGCGATCAGATCCAACGTGGCGGTCGGAACAATCCTCGGATCCAGCGCAAGACCATCGCCTGGAGTGATCTCCTCGGCGCTGGCGATGCATCAGCGGAAGCAACCACGAGCGGTCCGTCTGCCGCCGTCAGCATTTCCTATACACCGATGGCTTGGCAGTCCATCAAGGGCCATCTCTTGATGGCTCGGGTTGTCTCCCATCGGGGGGTGCGGGTGGTGCAGGGCGTCTTGCTCGATCGCGCTGCGCTCGTCGCTCAATGGCTGCCGGCCCTGTTGCATCGCCACGCTTGGGCTGGGGGGCGCGTGTCCCTGGCGCAGCCAGGTCAGCCATGCGCTCTGCGACGGCCGGTCAGTAGCTTGCTCGATGGGGTGGAGCTCTGCGCAGCCCCGTCGGCGTCGACAGCGAACGACAACAGCATTTGGAACCAGATCGGCATGCTCGCGGGACTGGTCGTCATCGTTCTGCTGGGCCTGTTGGTCGTTCAGCGTGGCTCCCATCGCGCCGCTGAGTTAGCGCGGCGCAAGAGCGACTTCGTCAACTCGATGTCTCACGAGCTGCGTACGCCGCTGACGACGATTCGCATGCATGCCGAAATGCTTGCCGATGGTCTGGTTTCGGAGGAGCGAACGAAACGGGTTCATGAGGATCTCGTGCGTGAGAGTGCAAGGCTCACTCGGCTTGTCGACAATGTGCTGGAATTGTCACGTAGCGATCTGGCCGGCCGTAGCTTGACGCTCGCGCGTGCTGATCTCGCGGCAGTGGTTCGCAAGACCGTGGACGACCAGCGTGAGCCGGTCGCGCTCAGAGGCATGCAGCTGCGAGCCACCATGCCCGCGGCGCTCGAGC
>CAZRGL010000459.1:341-9248 GCA_964599485.1 uncultured Polyangiaceae bacterium | reverse complement strand
TCGAAATCGTTTGTCGACCGCGTCGATTTTGTGGGGAGCACTCAGGGTTTACCCCCGCCCGCTCGCGCTGGGAACCGCTACTTCACACGCAGTCGGTACTGGAGCTTGCGGCCCGCCGTGATGCCCTTGAGCTTGACGGTGACGAGCTTGCCTTTGGCGCCGCTGACGACGACCGACTTGTTGAACTTCTTGGTGCCCTTGGGGATCTCGATGGTGCGGACGAGCTTGCTCTTGCCGTTCTTGCTCACCAGGCACACGTGGGCTTTAACGCGCGATTTGCCGCCTAGCTTCTCGATGCTCACGGTCCGCTTTGCTGTCGCCGAAGGAACCCGTGACAGCCACATCCGTTGCCCTGGAGCGATGATGGTGCCTCTTTGCTTGCTGCCAAACGCATAGGTTCGGGGGCCGAGACGCGCGTTGCCAGCGATCTTGTTCCATTCGCCAGCCATGCGTTTGGCGACTTTGAGGGCTTCGGCAGACTTGGGATTGTTGCAGATCTTGTTCTTCTTGCCTGAGGCCTCCTCGACCTGCGCACAGATCTGTTTGAAGATCTTCATGCCTTTCGCAAGCTCTGCTTGGGCGCCGTCACAGGGACCGGCCAGCGCATTGCTGCTCACGAGCGTTGCGACTGCGAATGCAGCCAGGATCGACCAAGTAATGTGGGTTTTCTTCATCTTTTCTCCGTTTCTTCCATCAGGAACCTCTCGAGAGTTCCACCAGGTCATACGGAGACATGACCGTACATCTACCCACATTGTCCTACTTGCGCAGCTTGCTACGCAGCAGTGCGGCTGACGCTCGACCGAGCAGCTACTTCAGCACGGGCGGATCGTAGATGTGCTTGACGTTGGCGCCGCCGGCGAAGGCATAGCTGCCGGCGTTACCGTAGCCGTAAGCCACGATGCCGAAGGGCGCTTCGCCTGAGAGACTGTGAACGCCCTCGCTCAGCGGACAGCGGCGAGCTTCATAGGTGATCATGTCCACGGTACCGGCCGGCTCGACGATGCAACCCGCAGGCGCCTTGCCATCGAGCGTCACGCTCTTGCCGACCTCGGCGGCGATGACCACCCAGTTCTCGATCCAGGAGCCGGGCGTCAAGAAGACGTACTCGGTGCGGTATTGCTCGACCGGCGGAAAGACGGTCAGCGCTGGGTCACCCTTGAAAGGGCCATCGACGTAGCCTTGGCTGATCAGCAGCTGACCAATCAGCACCGGCTCGGTAGCGGTTACCGTGATGTCCTTGTCGGTCCAGGTGTCTTTGACCTCGCCCGGCTCCAAAGTGAAGTTGTCGAACGGCGCCGGCAGGCTGGTGGTGAGCGTCGTCTTGGCCGCAGCGCCCACGAAGCGCAACACGTCCGGCTCCTTGTAGCTGCCCGTCGAGCGCACCGGGCTGCGGGTGATGACGAAGCTCTTGCCGATCGACTCGAGCGGGAACATTTGCTCTTCGAGATGATCTAGGCAGCAGGTGCTGTCTTCGTTCCACCCCGGATAGGTGGGGATCTCGACGTGGTAGGGCGCACTGGTGCTCTCCACACCACTGAACACCGCAACCGGGAAGTTCGACTGCACCGTCGTGCCCGTCAAATCGGCCACGCCCGCCTGCCCGGCCTCAGCCAGTGTGGCGTCGTCGGTCTCCAGGTTCAGCACGTCGAAGGGGCCCAGGTCGGCAGTGATGATCTCTCCGGCCTGAGTCAACGGGATGTCGCCGTTGCCGCGCACCCGCCAGCTGGGCTTGACCGTGACCTTGGTGCCCTCGCGCACACCGACGATGGTCACATAGGACCGGTCGATGATGCCGAGAATTGGCATGGGGTGGCCCGCCGACCAGTTGATCACGCGATAGACCTGGCCGAGCGCGTTGGTGGGCAGCAGCAGCGAAGCATCATTGGAGAACGCGTTTTCGAACGTGTTGAACTGGTAGACCACGATCGGTGCCGTCGCCGTGATGCGATAAGCGTTCGACGAGAGACATGTGCCAGGCGCCGTGTAGTCGTTGGGCTTGGCGCCGCAGTCGAGCTCGCGAATCGGAAGCTCGACTTTCTCGAGCTGCCCGGCCGGAATCGATACCTCGGTGACCGTCGCCAACTGCAGCGGCTGACCCGGTGCGGCATCGTTGCGCTCGATCTTCACGTTCGCCGGCGTTTGGCCCGCGTTCGACAGCACCACTCCAAAGGGCATGCTGGCCGGATCGTTGAAGGCATCGACCTGATCGAGATCGACCGCCCAGAACTCACAGCCCACGTTGGAAGGCAGGTCGGACGCAACGCTGCAGCCGGGCTTGCACTCACCTTGATCGCAGACGAGACCGGCAGCCGTATCACAGGTCTCGAGTAACTTCCCCACGGTGCCGTCGCCATCGCACTCGTGAACTTCCGGCCCAACGCAGACCTTGCCATCCGCCTCACACTCGGTACAGCCAACGCCGGGCGTGCAGGCAAAGGGGCATTCCACCGGAGCGCCCGGCGTGTTGTCCGCATTGCAAGGCGTGTAGACCACCCCGACGCAGCCGCCGCAGCCGCCGCTGCCACCACTGCCGCTGCTCGATGTGTTGGTCCCCGACGAGGAAATGTCCTGTCGGTCGCCGGCGGCCGAACAGCCAGCGGGCACCAGCGCGCACAACAAACCTGCAGCTACGACACACCCAAGCAGTCTCGAAAGCATGCAAATGAAATACCCTGGCCGGGCGCCGCCGGCAATCACAGCGCTTCACCCTCGCGCCTCAGCTGGGCAGGTGGATCCGAGCGACCAAGCCAATGTGGTCCTGCTCGCCGGGCTCATGGCGCGTTGCACCGACAGATCCGTTTCTGACGGCCAGATCAAGCTTGGCCGCACCCATGCGGGCGCGGCCAATCCCGTCGTTGTCGACAATCACTCAGCCCGGAACGCACAGCCCTTCGGGGTTACAGCTGAAGCTCTGGCCGGGAGGTGGAGCGGGGCAGTCCGCCGGGGTCTGACACGCCGGGATGCAAGCGCTGCCACCTTGAGGAATGGGCGCACACTTGCAGCCTTTGGCGGCGTCGGGGGGACAGGCGCCAGCGACTTCGCAATCGCTTTGCGTGTTGCATGAGGTCGGCATGGGGGGACCTCCGCCCATGCCGCCGGCGCCGCCGCCACCATTGCCGCCACTGCCACCGCTGCCACATTCGTCGCCCTTGAAGTCAGCGACGAGCTTGGTGTTGCCAGCCCGCACGCAGCGAGCGTGGTTGTAGACACGCACGACGTCGCCTTGCGGTCCGTGGCCATTGGGATAGGCGTCGGCGCTGCCCGTCTTTGGGTCGCTGCGTTGGGCGCCGGCGCCGTGAACGTCGAACAGCTGATAGTCACTCGAGGAAGGAGGCTTCATCCATCCGTAAGCGGTTCCGAATGCCACGTAGACGGCCCACTGTCCGCCGCCCGTGTGCTGGGCGTGCGTGGTGCTCGACCAATAGAAGGGGAAGTCGGTCGTGCCGCCCTCGTATTCCAATGAGCTAACATCGAAGATCGGATCGAGCGCGGCGCTGCTACTCGTCGCCGGCGCCCTGGAGTAGTCGACGATGCTCTGCAGCTCCTTTGCGTTAGGCAGCCGCCAGTCATCGTGGCCAGCGTGGCTCAACCCCTCGCACCAAGCGATGGCTTGCTCCCAATCGAGCCCGCCGTCGCCCTTGTTGCCCACCGAGAAACTGCCGCTGTCGGACTTGGTCCACATCAGGCCGCTGGCCTCGTCACTCACCGTGCCGTCGCCGTTGTCGACGAAAGCGTTGTCGCCGTAGTCGACATTGCCGCACACGTACTGCACGAAGAAGAGCTTGTCAGAGCCCATCATGGTCATCGGGTAGCCCTTGATGCGCCCGTCAGCGAGGTTTACACCAAAGACCGTCTCGTCGCCGTTCATGGTCGTGCTGACGTACTTGGTGCTGGTCACGTACTGCGCATCGATGAGGCGCTCGATCGTGGTGTCGCCATACTCGAACACGAAGTAGTCGGTGTCGATGAAGGGCACCAAGTCACAGGATTGCTCGTCCTCGCAGCCGCTCACGTCCCTGCCGCTGAAGACGATCAGCGAGTACATCTCTTTGATCGTCGGCAAACGCCAATCGGTGTAGCCCGCCAAGTCGAAACTGGCAGCGCCCGCGACGGCTTGGTCGTAGCTCATCTTGGCGCCAGGATTCTGCTGCCACATCAAGCCGGTGACGTTGTCGGTGACGGTGCCGTCGCCGTTGTCGGTGTAGCTCGGCTGGTAGCCTTCGTACTGCGCGTCTTGGCCGAAGGCGCTCCCGCCCGTTGCCGGGCATGCACCGCAGTTTCCGCTCGTGAAACAAGTTCCCTGATCGGTGTCGACAACCGCCGAGCTCACCTGCGGCGGATTGATCGTGCCGCCAGCGCCTGTACCTGCGCCGCCGCCGCCATCTTCACCAACTAGCGAGGTGGTCTCACCGCTGCAGGCGGCTAGCAGCATCATCGAAAAAAGAACATGGGCACTTCGCATGGGTTCCTCGCAGAGCTTTGTCGGGTGGTTCGCGTGTCGCCTTCCAGCAAAGCAACCAACATGCCGCCGCACAAACCCAGTCTACACGGCGACTTTCGACATCGCGACCACGCTGAGCCATGCAGCGGCTGGCGTACTATGCAAGCGCTTGCGTAGTTTTTCCGGGACTGGCAGGCAGCAGCTAAGTCTTCGGATCCAGTGGCTCCGAAGGCAATTGGGGCTCGAGAGCAGCACACGGGCGGTCACGCAGACAATGGGCACACCCTTTGCTCCGTGCGAGGCGACCACTGGGCGGTCGAATACCTGGCCGTCGCGGTGGAAAGGAGAGGTGACCATGCGTTCTTTGGGGATTCTTTGCGTGCTTTTGGGATCTGCGGGCTTGACCGCGCTAGGCCTTCCTGGCTGTGGAGGCGATGCCAATGTGTTCGGCGGGGCCGCAAATGCAGCAGGCGGTTCTGGGGGTAGCGGCGGCGAGGCGGCCGGTGGTGGCGACACATCGACATCGTCGTCCACGTCCACCTCTACATCCAGTGGCAGCGGCGGAGGCAGTACGTCCACGTCGACGTCCACATCCAGTAATGGCAGCGGCGGTAGCAGCAGCTCCTCGAGCGGCAACGGCGGCGCTGGTGGTGCTCCGCAGCAGCCAGTCGAGATCCCTTGTGGCAACCAGACCTGCAAGACAGGCGAGGTCTGCTGCTTTCAGCTCGGGCCCAACGGCAACCAGAGCTGCGAGCCAGAGCAGACAGGCTGTAGCAATGGTCAGATCACCATCGAGTGCAACGGAGGGAGTGATTGCCCGAACAACGAAGTCTGCTGCGCCATGGTGACCATGAGCGGCCCGCCCCCTCCCGATGTCAGCGACATCGAGTGCAAGACCAAGTGTGAGAGCTCAGGTCAAAGCATGGCCATCACGCTCTGCGAGAGCGGCCAAGACTGCCCCGGAGGCCAGTGCGGCAACACGATGATGCTCCCCGGCTTCAAGATCTGCCATTAGCCTCAATCCGCTGGTTTGATGTGACTCCATCCTGCGTCAGCACACCCTCGAACTCCGGACGAGCGACTGGTTGTCCGTGGTCCGCTTCGCTCGCGGTTAGATGGTGTTCATCAAGTGAATGAGCGCCTCGACAATGTGCATCGTAACCAACACAGCTCAGCGCGACGACCATGGCGACCACCTCGACCAATGGTATGAGCTTAGGGGGGCATTACTGCGTCAGCCTCCGACAAGACCCACGTTCTTACACGGGTCGCCACAGCGGGGAATTGGATGAAGGCCTTGGCTGATTGGGGCTCGAGGTAGACCTCCTCGGAGCTACGTGGACGCCACCAGGTGCGCCATCAGGCGTGCTTCCGTTGTCGTGTGAGGTCTGAAGAAGAGCCCGAGCCCCCCTCGCTGATCGCCGCCGATGACGTTTACGACGAGAACGGCGTCGACAGGTCGCTCATCCGCTGGATGCTGAAACTGACGCCCAGCAAGCGCCTCGAGTACGCTCAGAGCGCCATCGATCTGTGCGCTAGCGTGGCAGAAACCAACGATGGATCTCGCTGAGATCATACGGGTCCTCGTTCGACACGACGTGGCCTTCATCGTTGTCGGCGGACTGGCCGGCGTGCTGCAGGGTGTACCGCTTCATACGCTCGATCTCGATGTGGTCTACGCCCGTGACGACGACAACATCGACAAGCTGCTCGCCGCGTTGCGAGAGCTAGACGCCGTCTTTCGGAACGACCCACGGCGCATCGCACCCAACGAGTCACATCTACGCGCGCCGGGACGCAAGCAGCTAGGGACGAATCAAGGCGCGCTTGATGTTCTAGGGACCATCGAGGACAGTACCAGCTACGCCGAGTTGCTTCCCGATACCCGCGAGCTCGACGCTGCGGGCGTGCGGTTCCGAGTGGTAACCCTCGAACGCTTGATCGCGCTCAAGAAGCAACTCGACCGACCCAAGGACCGCGCGGCCCTTCTCCTGCTCGAGGCAACGCTGGAGGAGCGAGAGCGGGGGAGCTGAGCATCGCGCCCCCTTCGCACCGCCCCCCGCATCGCTCGCAGGCCAACCTGCATCGGCACGTTGGAGCGCAAACGCACACGCGAAGCGCACGCAGCCACGCAAGTGCGTAGAACCTGGGTCGCAAGCCCGGGAGTCGAACCCGATCGTGTCACCGCTCACCCTGTTCAGGCGTCCCTACCGAGGACCTTTTCGACGGTGCCTGCGACTGGCGGAGGGTAAGCACGGTTGCGACAGCTGGAAAAGTTTGTGGTGTCACGCATCGCCGACCGTCAGCACGAAATCGTCGCCGAATCGGGGCAAAAGAGCGCTACGCTGGCTGGGCGATGAAGAAGAAGTACACTGCTGTCAAAAGGTCGTTGGCCGCCCTCGTGGTGCTGCTCGTTGGATTGCTCACTGTCTCGTCGGCCTCCGCCGCAGACATGAACGGGGCGCTGAAGTTTGTTCCGAAGAACGCTTTCGGTGTCATCGGCGTGAACTTCGATGGGCTGAAGAAGTCACCGGTATTCAAGCCGGCGGTGGACATCGTGCTCGACCAAGCCGGCGCCAAGCGCGAGCTCAAGAAGCTCAAGAACGAGACCGGCATCGACGTGTACCGCGATCTGAAAGGGCTGATCGCCGTCTTCACGCCAGAGTTCATCAAGGACGACGACAACTTCCTCTTGGTCGCCCAGCTCAAGTTCAACCAGAAGCGGCTCGTGAGCTTCATGAACAAGACCGGCGCGAAGCTCAAGAAGCAGTCGGGTCCCAACGGCAAGTTCTACCTCATCGGCCGGCGCGGCAAAGGCGCCATCGCCTTCCGCGGCAAGTACGTCGTCGTGGGCGCCGCCCCCATCGTCAAGCGCGCACTGGCCAAGCCCAGAGGCGCCAAGGCCCGCCTGATGCAGATTGACCGCAATGCGACGCGAAAGGACCTGTTCGTGTTGGGCCACGTTCCCAAGAAGCTGAAAAAAGAGCTGACTCGCGAGCACAAAGACTTGGGCGCGCTGCAGAATCTCGGCGCGACCCTCGGAGTCGCCGGCGGCGGGATCAAGCTCAACGCAGTCGGCAAGTTCAGCAGCGCTCTAGCTGCCAGTCGACTGGCGAGCTTGATGAACAAGGGCCTCGCTCAGGGCAAGAAGGACCGCAGCATGAAGAAGCTCGGCCTCGCCAAGTACATCAACGCTTTCAAGGTCGGCACGGCCCGCAAGAAGCTCATCGTCAAGTTGCGCTTGAGCAAAAAGGACCTCAACGACATCTTGGCAACCTTCAACAAAGTTGTCTCCGCCAAGAAGCGCCGACGCAAGAGTGCCGGGAGCGCCCCTCCGCCGCCTCCCATGCCCTAGTCGTTCCGCACAGCACGATGGACGCGCTCAATTGGCGTCACGACCGCCCGCGCCGCGACTACCAGCGTCCTGCACCTCCGCCGCTGGGTCATCATCACGGGGCGCAGCATTGTCGACACCGGCGTCGGCTGGGCTAGTCGGAGCTGGTTGAGAAGCGACGATACTGATCGTTGCGCGAAAGTGTCGGCCGGACTTGAGCGTGAAGTAGCCCGAGCCGCGCCTCTTCAGGCTCGGGGGCTCGTGGCCCATCGACTCGAGATCAAGCGGCTTGGCGTTGGGGTCAGCGCTCGGCTGGCCGTCCGACAACGTGATCTGAATGCGCAGCGTCTCACGACCACGGCCGCCACCACCATGGCTCAGCGCAAATGTGCCCGACTGCAGCAGGGCCATCGTTCGCTTCAACAAGCGAGCAAAGGGTTTGGCCATCTCTTTGGGCAGCGGAACGTCTTGGAGAAGCTTCGCTGCTCCTATGCGGCCCTCGGCATTGATGACGAGCTGCACTTCGACGGGATCGAGCGCGCCCGCTGGCAACTTCGACCAAATCGGATCGCCGCTGATCGCAGCAGGCAGAGCCCGAGCAAATGCCCGCGCAATGTTGCGCACCCCGCCACGCGCCCCCGCCGCCCCCCAGCGCCGTCCCCCGCCCTTTCCGGCCGCCGGGCTACTGCTCGCTTGCCGCGACGGGGCACCCGCATCTGCTGCCCCCCCGCTCGACGGCATTGGTTTTGACGTCGAGCTCACCACCTTGGCCGACGCAGGAGGCTTGGTCCGCGGCAGCGCAGGGGGCTTCGACGAAGCTCGAGGCCGGGGCGTGGCGACCGGAGCAACAGGCGGCTCAACCACCGGGGGCTGGTTAGCCGGCGCAGCTGCAGGCGGCTCGAGCGAAGGCGCGGACTCGGACTCGGATGCGGACTCGGACGCGGACTCGGACGCAGACGCGGACTCGGACGCGGACGCGGACTCGGACGCGGACGCGGACTCGGACGCGGACTCGGACGCGGACTCGGACGCGGACTCGGACTCGGACTCCGACTCGGACTCGCTTCGTTGGTTGCTTCGTCAGGCTTCGCTGGTCGCCTCGATTGCTTTTCGATAGCGCGTGCGACGG
>CAZRGL010000459.1:0-331 GCA_964599485.1 uncultured Polyangiaceae bacterium | reverse complement strand
TCTGCCCCGCCAGGCTCATCGTCCACCAACCCATCGATATCGAAAGTATCCCCCTGCGGCTGTCCTTCCAGGGCTGGTCCTTGCAGCGGCCCCACGCTCGTCACACCTGGCTCGGGCTCTTGCAGTGGCTCACGCGCCGCCACGATGCCGGCGGTGGACACGAGCAGCACTGCGTGCACTATGACGGACACGAGAAGTGCGTAACGAGAGCCGCGGTCAACGAGCATCCTGATGATCCGACACCGACAAGCAGTGAGGGTTCCTTTCATCATGTTAGATGTCATCCCCCTCGTGGGGGGGGGAAAAAACGCGCGGGGGGGGGGGGGGGGGG
>CAZRGL010000458.1:0-9284 GCA_964599485.1 uncultured Polyangiaceae bacterium | reverse complement strand
GTCATCCCGGTGATCACCATGCGACTGCTGGCCGAGGAGAAGCACAGCGGCACGCTCGAGATGCTCATTACGCTGCCGGTCAGAGATCACGAGGTCATTCTCGGCAAGTTCATGGGCGCTTGGGGACTCGTCCTCGTGCTCATCGCCTCCACGGCGCTCTACCCCATCGCAATGTTCGTCTCCCCCTGGGATTTGGGCGCGATCGACATGGGTCCCGTGATGAGTGGCTACTTCGGCTTGGTGCTCTATAGCGCCGCAGCTGTCAGCCTGGGCCTGCTCATCTCAGCGCTCACCGAGAGCCAGATCATCGCCTTCTTCATCACCTTCATCGTGCTGATCGTGCTGCACTTTCTGGGCAGCGGGCTGACGCTCTCGATCTTGAAAGGCAAGAGCGAGTTCGTGGCCACCTTCATCAGCTTCGATTCCCGCATCGCGCCCTTCTTGCGCGGCATGATCAACACGCGGGATGTCATCTATTTCCTCACCGTAACAGCGGGCTGTTTGATCGGCTCGTTCTGGGCGCTCGAGCGTCGCAAGTGGGTCTGAGCCAGGAGAACGACGATGGAACGCAAAGCAAGAGCTGCAGGACTGTCGGGCGCATACCTGCTGTTGATCGCCGGTGTGCTGGTGGCACTGAACGTGCTCGCCTACGGCGCAAACAAACGCTTCGACGTAACCAAGAACGAACGCTTCACCCTCTCGAAGGGCTCGGCAAACCTAGTCAGCAAGGGCCTGAAGGAAAACCTCAAGGTCACCTTGTACGTAACCCGTGGGCTCTCCACGATCGATATCTTCGTCGAGGACTTGGTCCACTTGATGACAGAGTACGAGCAGGCCTCCAACGGCAAGCTCAGCTACGTGCTCATCGAGCCCACCACTGACGAAGAACGCGAAGCGGCGAAGGAGGCCGGGCTCAAGCCAGCACCCTTCGTGCAGAGTGACGAGACGACGGACAAAGCGTCAATCGCTCAAGGGTACATGGGCATCGTTTTCGAGTATGGGGCAGAAAAAGAGGTCATCCCCGTACTCAGCCCCGATCCGAACGGGCGCACCGGTCTGGAGTTCTGGATCACCCACAAGATCCGACTCATCCGCGACAAGGTCGAGGACAGCTTTCCCATGGTCGGCCTCATCAAGAAGGACGGCCTCAAGATCACCGACGCCAACTTGATCGCGGGCGGTGGCCGCGGCAAAGGCCCGACGGTCAAGAGTGTGCTGCAGCAGCATTTCCCGTTCTACAAGTTCGAGGACGTCGATCTCGGCGATGGCGCCAACCCCATCAAAGAGGAGCTGACCGGCGTCGTGATGCTCCAGGCCGACAAGGATTGGACTGAGAAGGAGCTGGCGCGAATCGACGAGTTCTTGATGCTTGGCGACAAGTCCCTGTTGGTCATCGCGGGGGCTGTCAACATGAAGCCGTCCGATGCAACCATGAAAGCCGAGCTCAACCTGCGCGGGATGGACAAGCTGCTGAGCGGCTACGGCATCGAGATGAAGAAGGAAGCGGTCCTCGACTGGGGCGCGCTGATGACCATCCCCGTGCAAAACCAAATGGGCCGTATGGCTTGGCTGGCGCTGCCCGGCATTACCCAAGTACGGCACCAGTCCGGGCTGGACGACAAGACTCAGCTCCTCGACAACTCCTTCATCGGCTTCTTCCGCATGCCGGAGCTGAGCGTGCCGTTCCCGTCGACGCTCGTCGCCCATCCGGAAAAGCAGCCGAAAGCGAAGTTCAAGACGGTGATGCGCAGCACGCCCAACAGCACGGTGAGCACGGACTCGCCGACCGAGATGAAGCCCGGCTCCAATTGGCAGCCCAAAGGGGAAACTGGTCAACGCGATTTCGGAATCGAGGTCCAGGGCTTGCTCAAGAGCGCTTTCGCCGGCAAGAAAATCGAGGGCATCGACAAGGTTGCGGCAGAGTCGCCGAAACCGAGCCGTGTGCTGGTGCTCGCAGCTGGACAGTTCATTTGCAATCCCTTCGCGCGCTCCGGCAATCCGCCGCCTTTGCCGCCACAGATGGCCATGATGGGCAGCTTCGGAGGCGACCGCGACCTGCAAATGATCGCCCGACACTACGCGGGCAGCTACATGACCAACGCCATCTTGGCCTTCAAGAACCTGCTCGACTGGCTCAGCAACGACACGGACTTGATGGCGGCGAGCGCCAAGCTCCTGGGAGACCCCAACCTCACTTATGCCGACATCACCAAGCCCAAAATCGACCTGACCAAGATGGACGAGAAAGCCATCAACAAGCAGTGGGACGAGTACAAGGGCCAACGCAAAGCGGTGCAACAGAAGGTCCAGTGGTCACTAACGCTGATCCCATCCTTCCTTTTCGCACTGTTCGGGCTCGGGCGCTGGCAGATGCGCGAATCCAGCCGCAGCAAGTACAGGCTCGGACGCGAGAGGCCCAAGGCTGACAAGAGCAAGTCCGGCAAGGGCGGCAAGTCCAGCAAAGGTGACAAGTCCAGCAAAGGTGACAAGTCCAGCAAAGGCGACAAGGCGAAGAAGGCGAAGAAGGCCAAGGGAGGCTCACGATGAAAAAGGAGCACCAACTGGCAATCGCCGGGGCCGTCTTGGTCGTAGTGCTGGGCCTCGTGTACATGCGCGACAAAGAAGCGGACAAGCACACCAAGGCCCACTCTGCAGCCCATGACAAAGCGTCCGCCGACAAGCTCCCCAAAATCAAGCTGACCAAAGAGGAGACCGCCAAGGTCACCAAGCTCGTCATCAAGGCCAAGGACAAGAAGGAAGTCACGCTCGAGAAGAAGAAGGACAAGTGGGTCCTGACCAAGCCGCTCGAGGCCTCTGCCAATCAGTCCAACGTCGACAGCGTGCTCAAGAACCTCGAAAAGCTCGACTTGCAAGCCGTCGTTGCTGACAAACCGGACGACAAGATCCTCGAGAAATACGAGCTCGACGAGAAGAAAGCCCTTCACCTGCAGGTCTTCACGGGCAAAGACAAGACCATCGATGCGTTCTTCGGCAAGGGCGGCGGCCGCGGCCAAATGACCCGGATTGCCGGCAAAGACCCGGTCTACGCCACCAAGGGCTTCTCGAGTTACAACTACGCGCGCGATCTGAAGAATTGGCGCGACACCGACATCCTCAAGTTCGAGGACGGCAACGCCATCAGCATCGAGGTGGAGAACAAGAACGGCAAGTTCAGCTTCACCAAGAACGACGACGCTTGGGATAGCGCCTTCTACAAGCGCAGCGACAAGGGCAAGCTCGCCAAGAAGGCGGCCAAGTGGAAGCGCTACGACCCAGCCAAGGTCAAGAGCTTGCTGAGCGCCTACAAGAATCTGAAGGCCACCGACTTCGCAGCCGACGGAGCCGACACCGGCTTCGATGACGCGGTCGAGCACGGCGGCACCGTTCGCATCAAGCTCAAGGACGACAAGGGCAACTTCTTGTTGAAGGTCGGCAAGAAACAGGAAGGCTCCAACCGCTACCTCCAGAAAGAGGGTAACCCGACCGGCTTCATCGTCAGCAGCTGGGCCGCGGACTGGGCCACCGCCGACCAAGAGAAGTTCTCCAAGCCCGAAGAGAAGAAGGGCGACGACAAGGACGCCAAGAAGGGCCCGGCGGGAATGCCTCCGGGAATGCCTCCGGGAATGCCGCCCATGCCGCCAATGCCGAAGCACTGACGATCTTTATTTACACAGAGACGCACAGAGAGAGACGAAGAGGGACACAGAGATTTTTTTCTCGGCTTGGCGGTCAGCTCATTCCTCGATCGTTGGAGGAAACGCTGATCCACGTTTCGGCTCGCGTTTGTGGACAAGGGGTGAGGCTCGGCTTTGCCCCTCCCCTCTCTGTGTCTCCGGGACTCAGCTCTGTGGTGAAAAAAACGCGGCGTAGGTCGGTTCGCCTACGCCACAGACGCGAACAAGGCGCCAACGGGTGGTGAAGCGCTCAGCCTGCCGCTTGCACGCGAAGACGCTTCCAATTCTCTTGCACGGCCGACTGGACGGTGGCCACATCGATCTTGGACCGACGGAAGCGGCCCTGAAGATCGAAGTATTTCTCGAGCGCGTCTTCGCTCATCTCGGGCTCGATGTTGATCTCGACCCGGTTGCCATCTCGAATCTCGTAGACAGGATAAAGCCCGGCTCGAACAGCGAGGCGCACCAGCGCGATCCCCTCCGCGGGCTCTGATTTCCATCCCGTCGGGCAGGGGGTCAGAATGTGCAGGAAGCGAAAACCACGAGCTTCGAGCGCCTCGTCGAACTTGCGCACCGCATCCTCTGGATGCGCCAGCGAGATGCTGGCGACATAAGGCACCCGATGGGCCGCCATGATGCCGAGGATGTCTTTCTTTTCAGCAACTTTGCCGCTCGGCGTCGTCGTGGTCGAAGCCCCGAGCGGTGTTGCCGAGGAACGCTGTCCACCCGTGTTGCCGTAGATCTCGTTGTCGTAGCAAATGTAGAGGATGTCCTCGCCGCGCTCGGCTGCCGCCGACACGGTAGCCATACCGATGTCGTAGGTTCCGCCGTCGCCCGCCCAACAGATCACGCGTGTGCCGTCGCCGTTCATCTGGGCCGAACGGGCCAGGCCCGTCGCTACCGCCGCGGCCGAAGCGAAGGTCGCCGCAACCACGGGCGCGCCGTAGTTCGAGAAGGGGTATTGGCCAGCAGTGACGATACCGCAGCAGGCCGGGATCACCATTTGAACCGGCCGCTTGGCGATGGCCACACTGAGCATGTTCAGCCCGATGGACATGCCGCAGCCGCGGCAGTTGGTGTTGCCTGCTCGTAGCAGTGGAGCAGCGCGATCGGCGTCCGTCTGCGCCTTACCTTGCAGGATTGGCTCGTTCATCGGCCCACCTCCATCAGCTTCGGTGGTCCCGCGCAGTCGCGGGCTTGCAGATCGGCCAGAATCCGACCAATCAGCTCGGGTTGGATGTCGCCTCCGCCGAGGCCCGTGATGTAGCCCTGCACGATGGTGTCGCCGCTGATCACACCTCGCAACTCGCCCCAGACGATGCCGCCGAGCCCTGGGCAGATGTTGCGGTCGATCACACCCACTTGCTTGCGGCCCCCGAGCTTCGAGCGCAACAGAGCTTCGGGGAAGGGACGGAACACGTTGATTCGCAACGCCCCCACCCGCTCGCCCCGGCCGCGCGCTTCATCGACGGCGGCCCGTACTGTGCTGGCGGTGGTGCCCATGGAGATCAACACCACCTCGGCGTCATCCATCTTGTAGCCGACCACCCGATCGGCCGGACGCCGACCAAAATGCTCCTCGAACTCGTCTTGGCACTGGGTGTACACCTCGCCCACTGCTTCCATCGCCTCGTGGTGAAAGCGGCGGTGCGCTTCGGTCTCGTGTGGGAAATCGAGGCCGCCCACGGTACGCGCGATGTGACTGAGCTGATGGGGCAGCTTCAACGTTGGCAAGAACGCGTCGACCTGCTCTTGGCTGGGAACCTCGGTGTTCATCATGGTGTGCGACAGCACGAACGCATCCTGACAAACCAGCACCGGCAACAGCACCCGTGGATCTTCACCCAAGCGAAACGCCAGCAAGGTGCTGTCGAGCACGTCTTGGTTGTCTTCGCAGTAAATCTGCAGCCAGCCCGAATCGCGCAGCATCAACGTGTCGCCATGATCGACCCAGATGTTCCAAGGCGGTCCCAGGGTGCGATTGACCGCCATCATGACGATCGGCAGCCTGAAGAAGGCCGCGGCGAAGACGTTCTCGGCCATGTAGGCCAGACCGTTCGAGGACGAAGCGGTAAACGAACGCGCGCCGGCCAGCGAGAAGCCGATGCAAGCACCCATGGCGCTGTGCTCGCTCTCGACGCGCACCACTTCGCCCTTCTCGAATGACTCACTACACAGCAGCTCTATGCACTCGGTCTGCGGGGTAATCGGATAAACACCACTGCCAAAACCCCGCGCCGTTCGGTTGGCGCGACCAGCCAGGGCAGCAGCCTTGGCAGAAGCGTGGTTGGCGGTAATCAGCTCGACAGTCATGGCAGGAGCATCTCCATTGCTTTGCGCGGACACTCGACCGCGCAGATCCCACAACCCTTGCAGTACGAATAGTCGAGCAAGTAGCCCTCATTGGGCGCTTGCCGCTTGATGATCCCTTCAGGGCAATAGACCAAACAGTTGTCGCATTCAGTGCAGTGGCCACAGGAAAAGCAGCGGTGCCCTTCGAGCGCGTCTGGCAACGGGCCTCGCACCTCGTCGAAATTGGCTACCCGCTCCTCGACCGCCGCGTTTGGCTCGGCCGCCGGCTGCGCGCGGTCGAAGTGATCGAATCGAATGTCCGTCGCAGGAACCGCTTTGGTCCGGTCCGGCCGCTCGAACACCTCCACCTCGAAACCGAGGGCTTGTAGCACCCGGTCGGCTGCCCGCCGTCCATCACCGATGGCATGGGTAACGGTGCCGTCGCCCGTGGAGAAGTCTCCGGCGGCGAACACCATGATGGGCTCGTCACCGGCGTACATCCGCCCGTCGCGCAGCTTCCAGCCTTCGGGGAGCACGTCCGTATCGGCCCCTTGCCCCAGGGCTAGCAGCACTGCGTCGCAAGCCAGTGTTTCGGTTCGATCGGTGACCACGGGGCGGCGACGGCCAGATTCGTCGGGCTCGCCCATCTCCACCTCAGCCAGCTCGATGGCCGCTACCGATGATTCACCGGAGAAGCTGACGGGCTGCCGCTGGAATAGCAGTTTGACGCCTTCTTCCTCTGCTTCCTCGATTTCCTCGTGGATGGCCGGCATCTCCTTGCGGGTTCGCCGGTAGGCAACCGTGACCGCCTCGGCACCCTTGCGCAGAGCGCTTCGGGCACAGTCCATGGCCGTGTTGCCGCCACCGAGCACCACCACGTGACCGCTGAGCTCGCCGCCACCGTCGATGTTCACCCGGTGCAGATAGGCAATTCCTTGCTCGACACCTTGCAGCTTCGAGCCCTCGACCCTCAGCCCGCGTAGCCACTGCATGCCAGTAGCCATGATGACCCCGTCGTATTGGCGCGGCAGCTCAGCCAAACCAGCCGCATCGAGCGCCTGGCCGCAGCGCGCTTCGACGCCGAGTGCGACAATGGCCTCAATCTCGCGGTCGAGCACGTCGCGCGGCAAGCGATAGGTCGGAATACCCGTACGCAACACGCCGCCGAGCTGCTTTTCAGTCTCGTAGATGGTGACCTTGTGGCCGGCCCGCGCCAGACAGTAGGCCGCCGTCAAGCCGGCGGGACCGCCCCCGACGATGGCGAAGCTACGTGGCTGCTCAGCAGTGCCGCTATCTTCGCTCTGCGCACGCGGCACGGTGACTCGATCTGAAATCCAACGTTCCAGGGCGCGTATGTTGACCGAACCGTCGTACTCGACCCGATTGCATCCCTCCATGCAGGGCGCCGGGCAGACTCGGCCGCAGGTCGCCGCAAGCGGAGTACTCGCCGACAACAGCGCTGCGGCCGCTTCGGCTCCCTCTTTGCTGGCCGCTTGCACGAAGCCAATCACGTCGTTGCCCGCAGGACACCAGGCGTTGCAGGGCGCCAGGTTCTGCACATAGTTCGGCATGAGCACCCGCCAAGAGCCGGTACGCAGGCCGGTAGGCGGGCTCTCGCGGTGGTCAGTCAGAGGCATCACCTCGGCGTGGGCGGCTTGCTGCGCGGGCGCGGGCTTCCCCTCGCCCTGACCTGGTTGGCGCAGCCGCACATGCTCGTACGCTTCCCGCGCCGCATCGAGATTGCTCTGGAAGCCCAGCGAGGCGTAGGTCTTCTCCACCACCTCCAAGGGGATGTCCATCACCCGCGCATACGCGCCCGCGATCGTCGTGTTGACGATGACCAACGAACGCGTGCCGATACCATGTTTGCGAGCGATGGATGTGGCGTCGACCGTCGCAACATGGAACTGCCCAAAGCGCTCTTCGAAGAAGTCGGGCTCCTCGGGCGAGTCGACCAGCAACGTCCCACCTGGGGCCAACCCGGCAACTGCTTCATCACCCAGCAGGGTGTTGTCCAGCACCAGCACGTGGTCAGGCTCGTAAACCTTGTTGCGGTTGGTAATCGGTGTTTCCGAGACGCGGGTGTAGGCGCGCACAGGCGCGCCCGAGCGCTCTCCAGCGTAATCGCCGAAGGTCTGAACGCTCTTGCCGAGCCTGGCGTGAATAGCCGCCAGGATCTTGGCACAGGTAACCCCGCCTTGGCCCCCCCGACCATGCAATCGAATCTCCATGGGCTGCCTCGAACCGCGTTACCTCCCCGGTACACGCGGCAATTGGCCTATCCGTCAATTGACGGACCTCGGCCGTTCCTCAGATCCGTTATAGCTCCTCGCCGACCCCTTGGTCTTGCGATTTTCACCAAGGGCGAAAATTGCCTCTCAAGGGCTGCTTGGCACGATCTTCGGCAGCCACCGCTCGAAGGTCAGCGCCACGGTCGCATCATGGGGCGCGCGGGTGGGCCGCTGGTGGTCCAAAACGCGCAATATACCTGCATTTGCGGGTGATTTGCTCACTTCGCGCCGGAAAAGCACGCCGAAAAGCTTGAAGGAGCGTTTGGTCCAGCTGACGGTCTGATAGCTCACGACCACGTGCGTTTCGGCTGGAGCCTGCGCCAGCCGCTTGGCCATGGCGCCGGGCATGCAGGTGTCGATCGCCAGCAACCCCAGCAGCTTGCGCTTGCTCCGGGAGGCCGTAGCCAAACCTCCCACCATGCTGCAACCTGCTCCGGAGTGGCCTGCGACGATGATGCGCTGCTGGTCGATCTTCACCACGCCACGCAGCTCGGCAACCGTGCGGTCGATGAAGTGATCCAGATTGAAGTGATTCCAGCTCGCCCCCCGCGCGACTTGCGAGGCAACCACCGAGCTAGGGCCGGCGATGACCACCGGCTCGATGGCGCCCTGTTCGACGAGCTTGCCGACGATCGAGCGAACATCCCCCTCGGAGCCGCCACCCATCCAGCGATATTTGATCAAGGCCGCGTTCAGCCCATGCAGGAACACCAACATGGGCACGGGCTTGCCCGCGAGCGCGGTCTTCGGCGGAACGTAGGCCCGACCTAGCCAGGCCCGCTCGCGTCGACCGATATCACGCCCATCGTAGGCGTAGTCGTAACTCTTGCCTGGCAGAGACGCCGCCGCCGCGCTCGCCAGGCCAATGAGCGACACGCACATCAGCGAAGCAATCCGAAACAGTAGGCGGCCCATGGGTGGTAGTCCTTGCCGGTCGAGGTGGCACGGTCGAGGTGGCATGGTCGAGGTGGCACGGTCAAGGTGACACAAAAGGAACCGCTCGGAAACGCATGTTCGCCTGCAGCAA
>CAZRGL010000457.1:0-9308 GCA_964599485.1 uncultured Polyangiaceae bacterium | reverse complement strand
GACCAAGATACCCGTTGCTATTCTGGGCGCGACCGGCACGGTCGGGCAGCGCTTCGTTTGGCAGCGCTGCGTCAGGCTGGGCTTCGTTTGGCTCGGCGTCGTTCGGCACGGTGTCGTTTGGCAGGGTTACCGTTTGGCAGTGTTACACGCCTGGATTCACCATAGCACGCGTCCTCTGACCCGATCCGCGCCCCATGCGACCCTCGTCCTCAGCCGTCGTCGCAAATGCGCAGCCGCGTCTGGTTTTGCTCGATGGCTTCTGCGGTCAGCGCGGTGTCGTAGATGGCCGCGTAGTGTAGGTGTCCTACGAAAGAATGGCCTCCCTCAGGCCGGTTGCCGAGGGTCCACACCGCCTCGTCGCTTAGCTCGATTTGCTCGCCCTCTAGGGGGGGGGCGACCATCATGTCTTCGTGGGTTGCAGGTTGACCATCGACGTACGCGCTCACCCGGGCCGCGGTGTCGGTGTCGAGGACCACGTGAATGACGCGTCGCCCGTCAGTAGGAGAAAACGTCCAATAGCCGGCACGTGCGCCCCCGTTCCAGTACATCTCGATGGCTCCCCTACCAGGCAGCGCCAGGGTCAAATCCGACGGCGCGCCAAGTCCAGCTGGGCCGATGTGGCTGAGCCGTGACAGGTCCTTGCCGTCGCTGGCTTGGGCTAGTGCTGCGACCAGCTCCAGCGTCATCTGGGTCTGTCCGTCCAGCCGCTGCCGCAGTGTGCTGTCAGCCAACTGTGCGCTCGCCCCTCCGGCGGCACCGATCGCGGTCCATCTCAAGCCGCGCTGTCCCAGCGCAGGCTCGTCGAAGTCCATGTGGCCGTAGCTGAGGCTCAGTCCAAAAGCTGGCGCGATGGCATTGTGAAGCTCGGTTGGTGCAGTGCCGCCGCCTGCCTCATCGATGAAGTAACGCGCGATGAGCCCGTCGTCGAAAAGCGGCGCGCACACTGGGGGCGTTTCAGTGGGCTCAGCGCAGCCGCATAGGATCAGCGCGACCAGCCACCAGCATGAGTGGCCACCGCTGCTGCGGCCTGGAGCCAACATTACCAGTGCACCGTCAGGCCGGCCGCGACGGCATCTGCCGAGACGCTCAATGTGGGACGGGGGTTGCCCGGTCGTCCGTTGCTGCTGCTCGGCAGATCGTTGTGACCCAGCAGCAACAGCACACCACCAGCGACCACGCCGCCCACGCCCACGCCCACCGCGATGTTGGCGACCAAGGCGTAGTCTTGTCCGCTGTCGACCGCTGCCATGCCTTCGGCGTCGCAGTGCAGCTCGGGACAATGCTCCTCGGCCGTTTGGCCGTGCGATAGCGCAACTGAACCCATCACCAATCCCAACGTCAGAGCCGCCAGGCCTGCCGCGCCCACGCCATAGCCCCAGCTGGAAAGCACGCTCGAAGTTGGCTTTGCGTCAGCAGGCGGCAAAATCGGTGCAGGCGGTGGAGGCGGTAGCGACGTCGAGGCCGTCGGCGCCGGCGGCTGGATGACGGGGGGCGGGGCCGGGGCAGGAATCGTCAGCAGCACCACGCGCCGCTCGCCCTCCTGGATGGTCAGCTTCTGGCGTGAAGGCTCCCGCCCCGGCACGCTCACCTCGACGAGGTGCTCGCCGGGGTCCACTGGAATGGCCACCGAAAGCGAGGCAGGCGGCAACAGCTCACCGCCGCGTCGAACCTCCGTGTCGCTTGGCGCCCCTTGTGGCAAGCGAAAGCTCAGCGTGGGCACCCGTGGACGCAACTGCTCGAGCCGTTCGTTGGCAAAAGCGACCCGGCGCTGGTGCTTGATCCGCAGCGCATCGGCCATGCGCTCGACCATGGCCAAGTAGGTACGATATTGCACGGTTGCGGTTGCCACTCGGCCCCACTTCGCATTGCACGCTGCCAATGTGAAGAGCACCGGTGGTAGCGGTTCGAGTTGGTAGCTCGAGGCGATGGCTGGGCAGCCTTTTTGGTAGCGGCCGGCCAGCATGTCGGCCTTGCCGCGGTCGAATAGCTCGGCCGCTTTGGACGGATTTGGTTGAGCCCCTGCCGACAACGGACTGGCCATTGCGATCGCAGCGAGCACCACCGAACCAAGCAGACGCGATGCGTCCATTGGCACGAGCGTACCCCGGATTGATGTGTCGGTCCCCTAAAGTGAGCCAAAACACCTTCCGGGGCAGAAATATCGCATCAGTAGCGCAGCGCGCGGGTCTCTAGGCCGGAGAAACTAGTCTCAAAAAGGGGTCGGCGACGAGGCCACCCCAAAACCGCATCGCGGAATACAGGCCGGTAACTAACTATGAGCGAACATCGACAGATACTTGTCAGATTGAGTGCTTTGGCCATTGGTTTGGTCTTGGCCTGTGCCAGTACGGGTTGCAGTGGCGATAGCAGTACGGTCGCTGCTGGCACCAGCGCAGTAGGCGGCAGCAGTGCGAGCAGTGGCGGTGCGATGGGCGGAGCCGGCGGCGACGGAGCGGGTGGGACGCAAAGCAGCTCTACCTCCAGTGGCCAGACCACCAGCGGCCAGACCACCAGCGGCCAGACCACCAGTGGCCAGACCACCAGCGGCCAGACCACCAGCAGCGGTCAGGGTGGAGCCGGAGGTGAGGGGACGGGCGGCTCGGGCGGGATGGCACCGACGAGCAAGCTGAGCACCCTCTTCGACGGTGTAGACGAATGGGTAGACATGGGGGACGTCTACGATTTCTCCGATACCACCCCGTTTTCAGTCTTCTTGTGGCTCAAGACCTCGACAGTTCAAAACCACTTCTTGGTGGGCAAGCGGCTGCTCGACATGAACAAAACGGGTTGGCAGATCGCGCTCAATGGTCCCGTGCCGAAGATCGCCATCGACATCCAAGAGAAAGCGAGCTCACGCATCGACGTGACCGTCTCGACGATGGTGCCTTTTGATGGACAGTGGCACCACATCGGTTTCACCTACAACGGCTCAGGGATGGCCGCTGGAAGCATCATCTACCTCGACGGGCTGCCGCTGGCTGCCGAGGTGCACGCCGATACCCTCAAAGGCAGCTTCAACACCACCGCTCCGTTCACTTTTGGCGCAAAGGGCGGCACGGGCAAGTGGTTCGATGGCCACATGGACGAAGTCACCGTCTACGCAGCGGCGCTGTCTGCCGCTGAAGTGGCGGCGCTATACAACGGCGGGGCGCCGACTGACCCCACCGCGCTGAGCACTGCGGGCAATGTGGTGGGCTACTGGAAGATGGGCGACGGCGACAGCTTTCCCACGATCAACGATCATGGGCCATTTTCCTATCACGGCACCATGAAGAACATGGAGGCAGCGGACTTCGTGGCCGATACGCCACCGTAGCGATTTCGAGCCGGGCTACAGGTCGAGGTTCTTGAAAGGCACGCCCTTGTGGGAGGTTGCGGTCGCGCTGGGAGGGCTGGCTGCGGTCGGCGATGCGCTCGGTGGCCCACTCGTCGAAGTCGTGGGCCGGGGCGTTCGTTGTGTCGTCGAGAGCCTCGGGTCGTTGGTCTTGGTTGCCGCCGCGCCGGCCGACTTGGGTGGTGTTGACGTCGATGCGCTCGTGGGCAAGGCGGATGAGCTGAGTGGCGAGGCGCTCGGCGAGACTGACTGTGGTTGAGCATCCCGGCCTGGCCCAGCACTTGGATTGGTAGCGGCGCTTCCGCCCGTCGGAGACGAGACGGTCCACCAGATCCCGCCGGCGAGCAACGCGAGCACGGTCAGTCCAATCCAAACACCAGCCAACGGTCGTGGAGACAGTGGCGGACCGGTGCTCACGCTGGCGGTAACGGATCCTTGTGCTGTGGCTGGGCCCGAGTCCGCCGTTCTGCTTTGGGCTTGGTCGAGGGCGACGGAGTTGGATTCGGAGGTGCCGTCGGCGACGCGAATAGCGTGTCGGATCTTGCTGCGGAGGCGTTGGCGCTCCTCAGCGAAGTAGTGCGAGAGCAGCTCGCCCAGCTCTGAGTCGTCAATCGGCGACCCATGCTCGCGCAACACCGCGCGAAGCGCAGCGGCAAGCTGTCCGGCGTCGTCGTAGCGGCGGTCACGGCGCTTGTTCAAACAGCGCAGCGTTATCTTGGCGAGCTGCTCAGGAACTTCGGAGCGCCGTTTTCTAGGATCGGCAGGACGCTTCTCGCATACGCGGCGAATGGTGTCCGCGGCAGATTTGCTGGCGAAGAGTCGCCGACCGGTCAAGCACTCGTGCAAGACCACACCGAAGGAAAAAACATCCGATCGCCGGTCGAGCACTTTGGCTCTGGTTTGCTCTGGCGACATGTAGGCGAACTTGCCTTTGACGATACCGCTTTGAGTCTGGTGCTCACGGCCCGCGAGCTTGGCTACACCGAAGTCAGCCACGCACACGCGCCCATCGAATGACAACAACACGTTTTCCGGTGACACGTCTCGATGCACCAGGCTCAGTGGTTGCTCGTCGCGGTCACACAGCTCATGAGCAGCGTGCAAGCCGGCAGCCACTTTCGACATGATCCAAGTTGCCATCAGTGGGTCGAGCTTCTCCCCGATGTCCTCGAGCCGCTCTCGGAGCTTCGCGAGCGAGACTCCTTCGAGCAGCTCCATGACCAAGAACGGCGCGCTGTCGTGCTCGCCGAGCTCGATGGTCTGCACGACGTTGGGATGCTTGATCTGTGCGCTCAGACGGGCCTCGTCTAGAAATGCCGCGATGTCTTCTTCGTCCGCGCCGTGTGGGTGCAAGCGTTTGATGGCGACCAGTCGGTCGAAGCCGTGCGCACCGAGCAGTCGTCCGACGAAGACGGTTCCCATGCCGCCGCGCGCAAGCTCGAACAGGAGTTGGTAACGCCCCAGCTCACCCAGCTTGAGGCTCACTACAGGGGTGGATGCTGGCGGCGGTTGCACGAGCTCCTCGGAAGACTCCAAGCGAGCCGGTGGGCGCAGCGGGGTGGCCCTCGATCCCTTCTTCCTCCCGTCGCCTGAGGCGGGGGCGGGCGTGCCTCGCCGGGGCGTCTTGTTGGCGATGCTGTCGTCCCGCGCCATGGCAACAAGCTACCGCGGAGTGGCCTTCACGTCGAACAGCGCTGCCCAAGGGCAGGCGCGGCCAATACCTCCCCAGCACGCTCTGGCGAACAAGCGCTCGGCGCGGGCAGGGTCGCGCGCGACACCGTTGCCTTCCTCGCAGCGGCGTCCGAGGTCGTAACAGGCTCGCGCCGAGCCCTTCGTGCAAGCTTGTTGGAACATGGCCGCGGCCAGCTTCTGATCAGTTTGCGCGCCGACGCCCAAGGCGAAACGATAGGCCATCGTGCGGCAAGCGCTGGCGTTTCCGTGCAAGCAAGCGAGCTTGAAAAACACCGTGGCGCGGGGCCTGTTCTGAACGACCGGATCGGTGGGATCGGGGTCGCCGAAATCGTACATTCGGGCCAGCTCGGCGCAGACATCTGCTTGGCCCCGAGCACAAAGGCGCTCATCCAAACGGCAATGCTGCTCGGTTTTGACCACCGTACCGGTGGGCACCGAGCGGACCCGGACGACACCGCTGCACAAATAGCCCCCCCGTGCTGCAGTGAAGTCGAATACGCCCGCAGCCCCTGCTCTCTCGCTCAGCGTGGCCTGCGTGAAACCCTCGACCTCCAGCTGCACCCAGGCGCTTCGCTCTGCGGCGCCGCGACAGCCCACGAGCATCAGAACTCCAGCGGCCAATTTCCCCATTCGGCGCCTGGACGACATCCACGCCGTTCCGGGTTTTCTCGACACATCCCAAGTCTACCCCTAATCCGGCAATCCGGCCCGAGCAGAAACGTGTCAATGCTGCCGTCCTGCTGCGGCGCGCAGATTTTCGACACCGCAGCACACTCAATGTGTTGCCCGTCAGTTTGCTGGGGCGTCGTGCTTTTGGGCGACCGCATCGTGCAGAGGATGGACGTGGGGCATGCTTCCGATCTGCAATGCGTCGACGGCGAGCTGGCAGTAGTCCGCCAAATCCTCGATGGCTGTTTCGGCTTTGCTGCCGAGCAAACCGAGGTTGCGGACCAGTAGCTCGAGCGGCACGTTGCCGACGCGCTCGCCGATGCCCAGCGCAGTGCCATGAATGCGCTCCACGCCGACCTCGCTCGCCCATAGCGCTGTCTGCAAGGCGAGTCCTCGATCGTTGTGGGCATGCCAATCGAGGCCGACATCACCGTGGCCGGTTGCTCGCAGTAGATCTTTGACGAAGTGAACCAACCGCGCGACACCGTCAGGCGTCGCGTGCCCCACGGTGTCGCACAAACACAGTCGCGCCGCGCCACCATCGAGCGCAACCTTGAACAACTGCTCGAGCATCTCAGGGCGGGCTCGCGTGGTGTCTTCGGTCACCAGAGTGAACGGGATCCCCTCTTTGCGTGCGGCGGCTACCGCATCAGCGATGTGCTTGAGCAAGAAGCCGACGTCCCAGCTCTCGGTGTAATGGCGAATCGGCGAGCTACCGATGAAGGCATACACTTCCACGGATCTGCCAGTACGTTGCGCCACCTCCACGACACCCATCACATCGCTGACGACGGTGCGGGCCGCGCCGGTGGGCTGCAAGCTCAGGCCTTCGTCAGCGATGGCTTGCACCATGCTGGCAGCTTCGTCGGTTGCGCGCTTGCTCGCTGCCGGCAGGCCAACCGACACCACGTCCACGCCGATTTTTTGCATCAAGCGAAGAAGCTCGATCTTCACGTCAAGCGGCGGATCGACAACAGCCGCGCTCTGCAAACCGTCACGGAGGGTCTCATCAACGACCTTGACGGCGTGCGCTCCACGCCATTTCGGCACCTCAGCTGTGTTCCAATCGTACATCTCAGATAGGCTTGGTCAGCGGCTGGCTGTTTGGCCGGCAGCGTAGGGCCGGGAGACGATCAAACCAAGAGGATTCGGCACGCTGTGCCGATGACCCCCACAGAGCTATAGCGGCACCACAAAGGGCACCACGCAGTCGAGCTCGAAAAGCTCGATGACACCCTGCTCGGGGTCGATTTGGGGAAACAGTGCGATGAGCAGCGGACGATCCTCGTAGCGGTCCCATTGATAGGGCTCTGTGGCAGGATCGGAGAAGAGCAGATGGTCGACATAGTCACCGCTCAGTGGGGTGAGCACCGAGTAGCCGTCGGGCCACCAAGTGAGCTTTTCCCAATCGCCGAGAGCAACCCCCACGGTGAAGAAGGAATACCCACGCACCCTGAGGTAGACGCCCAGGCGTCCTGACGAGGGCATTCGGTCTGCCACATCGACGACGATTGCCGGCGCGACGAACTGTCCGCCGCTACGCACACCCATCACCGGGCCTCGTCCATCGCAGACTGCCGCGCAACCCAAACAGCCACACAAGCACTGGTTCATGCTGCCTACCCAGGGCAGGCCGATGTCGGCTGGCTCGAGGCGCTGACAGGCAGCTTCGGGACTCGCCCTGTCCCTCACCGGTGGAGGGCAATCCCCTTGCGGAAAGCAGGCGTGCTCGGGCTCTGGGCACTCGTCAGAGATGCACTTGCAGTCGCTCCGCCCATTGGTCAGGCAACCCATGCGCTCTGGGCTGAAGCAACCGAGGGGTGGGTTGGTGATGGCGGCCGAGCAGTCTGTCGCAACGACTTGTGGTTCGGGCGGGCATTGAGTCGGCTCGTGCAAATCCGATAGACAGCTGCTGAGCATACCGACGCTGACGACCAGCGCAGCCAACAAGCGCGTTGGGGTCAGGGCGCGGTGAGCCGATCCTCCCATGACGCTGCGAGCTGTAGCATAGATCGGCATGGGCAGAGCACCTGCTGTCCGCAGCCGCCGCGACGCTCAGGGCTTGAGCCAACCGCCGTGACGTTTGCGCTCCTTGCCGCCCTCTCCGATGCGTCCCCATTCGTAGATCACCGGTTTGCGAAAAGCCCCCGACTGGTCACCGCCGTACAAGTACACGGTTCGGGCAGCTTCGTGCTCACCAATGGTGGGGATCCACCACCCGCTCGAGACAAAGGAAAGCAGCTCAGTCTTGCCGCCGAGCGGACGCACGATCACGACGCCGCACGCGTTGTGGCCGGGGGGGCGCGCACAGCCTCCGCCAATCATGAGCTCCTCGTTGCCGATGGGGCGCCACATCCAAATGCGCTCCACCAGAAAAGCGTCGGCCTTGGGGCGCCCTTTGACGGCCTTTTTGATTGTCTGTGGGACGAATTTGGCCAAGCTCGCCGCTGTTGCATCATCCGGTGGCCGCCATTGCAGCACACTGCCGCGGCGTACCTCCAAAGCAACCGCGGCGGCGTTCACTTGGCCTGCACAACAGCGTACGCCAACACGACCATCGCGCCGGCCCGGGTGCATTCCACGGGCGTTGGCACAGCGGCCGATGAGCTCACCATCGGCGCCGTTACCGCCACGCACCGTGACGAGCTTGCTCTTGCTGCCGCGTCCCCATTCACTAGATGTCCAGTTCCAGGTGCTGCCATGCATGTCGCGCACACCGAACGTGCTTCCGCAACGGTTGTTGACGCCGTTCGGCGCTAACGAGTCCGCCACGCCCGTGCCGCATACCGCTTCGTCGTAACGGTCGCCGTATTCGTACGTCGTGTTGGCGGTGCCTTTGCAAGCGCGCTCCCACTCGAGCTCCGAGCACAATCGCTTGCCCTGCTCTTCACAGATTGCTCTGGCGCGGCTCTGGGGGATGCCCGCGAGCGGTATGGCGCCGGGCTCGGCGGGGTAGTTGAAGCGATCGATGAAGAAGCCGCCCATGGGGATACGCTTTCCGGGAAGCTCTTCGTCGGCGATTCGCGGCAGCTGGCCCGGCGGCGTGCCCGCCACCAAAATCCCAGCGGGGATCCATGCCATGCCCTTGCGACTAGGCTCGCTCTTGGGCGCAACATCCCAAGGCGGGGCGGCATCGTTCAGCACCACGGGGGACGTCCTCTCGCAATGGCAGCCCGCCAGGCACGCCACCACCGCGAGTAGCACGGGCAACGCTGCGCTAGCGAGGCGAGGGCGGCCCGCGGCAGCAGCGAATCGCAGCAAGGCCATGATCAGTCGTGGTCGCTACTACGCGGCGAGCCGGCAACGTTACGCCCGGCTGACTCCCGCAAGTCGAGCTCTTTCATCTTGAGCTGTAGGCCTTTGCGCGAAATCTTCAACAAACGGGCGGCGTGGGTCACATTGCCGCTGGTTTGCTCGAGGGCTCGGTGGATCAAGCGGCGTTCCAATCTACAGGTGGCCGCTTTGACTTGCTCTTTGAGCCCCTCGTTGCCGAGGTTGGCGGCTATTTCGCTGGAGCTGGGGGCTTCGTCTCCTGAGCGGCCGGCCCGGTCGCCCTCGCCCATCTCCGAGGGCAGATCCGAGACACAGATGCGCTCGGCATCGGCGAACAAGA
>CAZRGL010000456.1:0-9328 GCA_964599485.1 uncultured Polyangiaceae bacterium | reverse complement strand
AAGGTGGCTGGGGTGAACATCGCCACGGTGTATCGCTACTTCTCGACCAAAGAGGCGTTGGTCGAAGCGCTGTGGCACAAGCAGTGCGAAGCGATGCTCGCCATCTTGGTCGAGGCTGGAGTCAAGATGGGAGCCGCACCCATCAAGCAAGCCATCACGCACTACGTCGAGGGCTTGCTGCGGTTCCACGCTGAAGATCCGGCGCTGCATCACGAGCTGCGCTACGCGGTGGCAGCATGTGGAGTCAGCAATCCACCCGAGATCGACCAGCAGGAGCAACAGCTGCTGCGCGCCTACCTCGAATTGCATCGAGCTGAGCTCGTCCCCCAAGACTTGGATCTGGCGGTCTTCGTGCTGTACTCGGCAGTCGATCACATCATCAACGATGCGCTCATCAAGCAGCCGGAGCTGCTCGACGACGGCAAGCTCGAGCGCGAGATCATGGCCCTTATCTGCGGCTACCTCTTGCCGCCACAATAGGCTGCTTACTTGAGGAACACGGTGGCGACCTCTGACAGGTCCCCGAGCGCCGTGGCCCTGACGATGGCTGGCGACTTGGTGAACAGCAGGTTGTCGACGTAGACGGTGCCCTCGATGTTCTGCGTCCCGAGCGATGCCAGTTGCTCATCGGCGTGGAAGATCACGCCCCGCTCCTCGAATCCGTGGGCCGCCGCGTCGACCACCAGGGTGCCGAGTCCTCGTTGTTTGCTCGAGCGAACCGGAACGGTGAGCAAGCGCTTGTAGCGGTCGATCAGCAGCGCTCGGTGGCTATGGGCAGACTGCAAATCGGCAAAAAACTCGTCTGAAGTCAGTCGCGCACTCTCTCGCGGCGCGCTCACGTCGCTGACGTCGAACAGCGAGATCTTCAGTCCGCGGCGGGCGCCGTCCTTGCTGCCGATGCCGAGGATCTTGTTGTGACCATAAGGGTGCAGGTAGCGCGACACGCCGGGGATCTTCAGCTCGCCGAGCTTGCGCAAGTCCGTCGGCACGCTGGCATCGATCACGTAGAACGGATCGATCTGACGAAAGGTCACCAGATAGACGCGCTCGCCCATGTAGCGCACCGCGTAGATGCGTTCGTTCTTGCCCAGTCCCTCGAGCTTGCCCACCGTGTCGAGCTCGGCGTTCATGGCGAACACCGCGTTATCGCTGCGACGGGTCGTAGCAACACGCAAGATGCCGTTGTATTCGTCAAAAGCGAATTGGTTGAGGGGGCGACCGGGAACCGTTCCGCTGGGCCCAAGCCGCAGACTCGTGCCATCGATGTCGACGCGGTGGATGGCCGTAACCTGATGGGCTGCCATCTTGCTGATCTGCTCGGCGAGTCCGATCTTTGCGCGACGCCGCAGCTCCCTGCGCTGGGTGGGCTCGAGGGCATCGAGCCGATCGCAATAAACGTTCATGATCTTGTCGCGCTTCTCGAGTGTGGAGACGACCGCGCCATCGACATTTTCGATCTGGCGAATGAGTCGACTGTCCTCTGACGTCAGGTGGCTCGCCACCAACTTCGGCAGCAATACCATCGCCATATCGGACGCGTTCGCCGATGCGGTGTCGGCCAAGTACAGACTGCGCGCCGACATGTAGACCACCGTCGGGTTGCCCATCAGCACGGCCTTCGAGCTGACCTTCTTGGGGCGGCTGAGGCGCAGCGCGTGCACAGTCGCAAAAGAGGGGGCTTGCCGAGGCTGACGATAGGCGAAGGTCTGGGTCGCCGCCACGTGACGCACGCGGCTGGCGGTGGCGAGGACGGGCGCCGGCTTCGACCGGGGATATGCACGAGAGCGCAGGACGAAGTAGGCAACACCGTCGATGAGCCGGGCGTCGACAAAGCGGCCTTCCAGCACATGACGGGCCAAGAGCCGAGGCGCCCGCCGTGAGCGCACGTCGAAGACGATGACGTAGCTGAGCTTGTCGTGTTGGCTGTCGTTGATGAGCTTGTTTCGATCGACGAAGCGTCCGATGACCATCACCCGGTCGCCGGCAATGAACATGCCGCTGGCCCGACCGGGCAGCACAACTGAGCCTGCTACCTCACTGTTCTTGCCGTCGCGAACGTCGACGATGAAGAGCGAGCTCTCGCTAACGGTGTAGATGAACCGACCATCGGTCTTGATGATGTGCGACTCGTCGATGCCTCGATGCTGCACATTGGTGCGCGAATAGCGCGGCTCGCGAGCGCTCTTGTAGGACTGACCGGACATCTCTTGGGCTGGATTGACGGTCGGCGCAGAGGAAGGAGGAGGCGGGCTCATGGCAACGCCCTCATCGGCAAAGCCGAAGCTCGGTGGCCGGGCCCGACTCGACCGCCCGCCATAGTAGGCGCTGTTCACGCACGAGCTCTGGCTGCGTGAGGTGGCGCGAATCGACGCACGGATCTCGGCTTGCGAGCCAAAATGCCGCGGCGCGAGCTCGTCGCCGATGATCACCCGGGCGGCGGAGCCTACTTTCTTGATGGGGCTCGCCGCGCAACCGGCGGACAACAGACAAGCACACGCCAACGCCAACTCGAGCCAACAGGGACGCTTCGTCATGGAGACCTCCTCGGCTGACAACGCGCGTGGGCCTCTCGACCTGACAGTCGCGAGCGACTTTGTTTCAGGTCTTGCTCTACAACAGGGCGACTTGCTGGGGGCGCGACAAGCTGGGTTGCGCGCTTTGCGGCACACATTCGGGGTATTGGCGCCGCGTTTCGTCTGCTCTGTCGAGCTGGCCCAGTTGCTCCAAGAAGTCCGCGAACTCACCCTTCGCGAACTGGGTCATCACCCAATAGAACAACTTGTTGATCGGTGGCGAAAACAGATCCTGGTACCGCTTGGCCAGGTTGCGCAGCGACCACATCTCTTTCTGCGCTTTCAGCCAGGTGCTCTGCATCGTCAGCGGGTCCATCTTCGGGTGGAAGTGCGTGACGTGCATGAGATCGAAGTAGCTCCAGTCGTCGACGAAGATGTCTTCGCGAACCTCTCGATACAGCGCCGTGCCGGGGAAAGGAGTCAGCAAACCTATCTGAAAGTGCGACGGTTTGATCCGGTCGATGTTGTCGAGCGTCCGCCAAATCGTGTCGGGCGTGTCGAGCTTGTTGCCCCAGATGAAGGAGGTGACCACGTTGATCCCGTAGCCCTTCATCCTGGCCACATGAGCCACCATGTCGTCCTTGCCGCTGGGCTTGTTGTAGAGCTTGAGGGCCTCGTCGTCGAAGCTCTCGGCACCGACCAACAAGGAGACGACGGGGAACTTGGCGAGCAGCTCGGGGATGGCCTTGTCCTTGCCAATGTGGGTCGAGCTGCGGATCTCGAGCGAGGGCACGATGCCCTCGGCCAGCAACATCTCGAGCACCTGAATGCAGTGCTTCTTCTGGATGGTGAAGTTGGGCGAGATCAGATCCAAGCGCTCGATCTCACCGTATTGGCGCGCGTAGTGTTTGATCTCCGCCAGGATGCTCTCGGGCGAGCGGGCGCGGACCTTTCTGCCGAACATTTTCGTCACGGCGCAGAAGCTGCAATCGAAGGGACAGCCGCGTGAGGTGATGACCGGGAAGTTCTTCGGCTTGAAGGGCAACAGCGAAAAATCGAGATAAGGAGACGCGTCGAGCTCTTGGATCAAGCCGGCGTTGACGATCTTGTCGTGGATGTGCCCTTCGATGATTTTGGCCAGCACCTGCTCGCCCTCGCCTACCACCACGTGGTCGGCGTGCTGAGCCGCTTCGTGGGGCAAGGCCGACGCGTGAGGTCCGCCAATGATGACCGTTCGATCACTGAAGCGGCGCGCAATCTCGTAACCGCGCGGCGCCGCGGCGGTGGTCAATGAGATGCAAATCACCTCGGCGTCGACTTGCGCCCGGCCGACGTTGCTGCCGTCGTCGAATATGAGGCTGACGTCGTGGCCTCGATTCTTCATGATCGAGGCCAGCTGCAGCGTGCCCGCATTGTAGAAGACGAAGTGCGAGAAGTGCTCGAGGAGCTTGAGACCAAGATCCGAGTGAAGAAAGCGCATCTTGCGCAGATGACCTGGGATGATGAAGGCGATTTTCCGTCTCTTGATGGCGTTCATATTCACTCCTCGGTGGCTCGTCACCGTCGCTTTGCTGCCAACATGCTGGCCAGCTCCATGATGTGCTCTCGCCGCCGCGCCAAACCCGCAGCGGCCACTGCATCGTCGCCCAGCAACTGGGCCATGACCGGCTCGTAGAGGAAGTAGCCGGCCACCGCGCCAAACACGCTGATGGCGGCCTGAAGGGCGGCGTCGTCACGACCAAACAGATCTTCAAACATCGCCCGTAGCGGAACCAAATGGCGGCTCACGAAGTCCGAGGCAGCCTCGCCTCGGTCGAGCACCTCGCGAGCCAACAAGCGCTGAAAATCGCGCTCCTCCGCCAGGAAGTCGAAGTACGCCGCGGCGAGCCGAGCGGGCAACTGCTCTTGCTCGCTTTCGGCCAAAGCCAGCGAGATGCTCGAAAGCAACCGCGCCTGAGCTTGCTCGACGATGAGGTCGTAGAGGGCCTGTTTGCTACCGTAATAGTAGTTGATCATCGCCGCGGTAACGCCGGCGCGCGAAGCGATCGAGCGCACCGAGGCGGCCTTTGAGCCATGAGCCGCAAACTCGGCCTTCGCGGCTGAGATGATGCGCTGTCGTACGCCCGCCTTCAAAGTGCTCGTTCCCATGTCCCAACAGCGATGCTGCTGCCCTCCTAAACGATTGTTTTAAACAGTTGTTTAACACGAGACTCGGCATTCGTCCAGCCCGGCTCGAGGGCGCGAATACCGCGCCTTTGGCGTGATAGCCTTGCGACTCGCGGCTCGGTGACGAGCACGACCTGCACCATGCGCAAGCGCACGCTATCGATAATCGGCGGACTTTTTGCGATCGGGCTGGCCGCTGCCTGCTCCGATCTCGACACCATCGGCCTGGGACGCTGTGGCAATGGGGTGCTCGAGCAGGGCGAGGACTGCGACCATTTCGACAGCCAGCAGACCGCCTTCTGTATCCCCGCCGATCAACCGGACTCGTGCCGCTACGGTTGCGGACAGCGCGCGGGTGAGTCGCAGAAATGCCCCACTAGTTTTGAGTGCGGGCTGGACGGCCTTTGCCGCCAACCGTCCGGGAAGTTTGCGCCGCCACGAGAAAGCGGCGAACCGGCCGGGCGCGCGACGCGCATCGCGGACTTCGACGGCGACGGCGTGGGAGACGTCCTCACTTTCTACGAGTCCCATTTCGCGATTGTGTACTACGGGGGTGATGGATGGCCCGAGCAGGCAATGCTCACGCCTTTCGCGGCGGAGCAGCAGATACGGCCGGGAGTCGGCGACATCAGCGATGACAAAAGAGCCGACTTGACGCTGCCGGTCAGCGGGGGGCTGCTGGTGCTCCTCGGCTCGAGCGATCGGCAGATGCGACACAACGCTTACCTCTTCGCGGAGGTGCCACCGGACTACATAGAGCTGTTCTCGGCTGATCTCATCCCGACGGTGACTGAGCTCAGCGAAAAAGGCCTGTACTTCCCGGGCGGGGAGCTCATGGTCCTGTTCGACGGCGCCCTGCTTTGGGTGGAGAAGCTGTTCGACGCAGACTACGCCCTCAGCCCGACACCTGGCTCCAACGCCGACCTCGCAGGCCGGCCGCTGGTAGGCCAGATCAAGGAGTCGGGCTCTCCCAGCGACGAAATCGTCCTCGCGTACGTCGGCGGCAAGCAACTGTACGTCTACGAGTCGTCTCCCGAGGTCGTCTCGGACTCGATGACGCTGAGCCTGTCTGCCCTGCCCCAGGTCGTGCTGGCAGACGACGACTCCATCGCAGGACGCGCTTTCCTGTTGCACGTCAACCCGCCATCGAAAACAACCCCGGGGGACGACCATCTCGACTTGGTGGTCGGTGGGCAGAACGGCTTGTACGTCGCCTACGGTATTGGCGATGGGAGTTTTCACTCCGCTCCGCCGACGCCGACGCCACCGCCCGTACCCGACCAGCTCGCCGCCAAAGTTGCCCCGGCCAGCTGTGGCAAGAGCCTCGCCGTCGGCCATTTGGACAACGATGGTTTGCTCGATATGGTCATGCCGGACGGCGTCGTGCTGAGCAGCATCGACAACGACTGCCAAGACCCGGCCGTCCCGAATCAGCTGGCGTGGGACAGCGCGAATGTTGCCGATCTCAATGGCGACGGGCTGCTGGACGTGGTCGCCGGCACGTCCACTGCTGACGGTCTGGACTTCTTCATCGGCACCCCCAGTGGGACCCTCAATCCAGCGCATATCCTGACGAGCGGTAAAGTGGCCAGGTTCGCTGTTGGTGATTTCGACGGCGATCTGCTGCCGGACGTGGCGATGAACGAGAAGGCCGCGGGCGAAGGCGGTCGCGACCTGCTGTCGATTGCCTTTGGCAATCCCTTCGGCGCGCCGGATCCGCCAGTAAGCATCGCCGCGCTACGCGGAATCTCCGATCTGGCGGCCTTGGACTTCTCGGTCGATGTGAGCAAATTCGCCGACGGCATCGCCGACCTGGCCGTGACTGCCAAGTACGACGACACGTCGAACCGCAGAGGTATCGCAATCCTCGAGGGCCGCGGCGATCGCCAGCTGCAGTCGCCATTTGTCCTCGACTTCGGGGGTAGTGGCAATCCAATTGCGGAACGCTTCGAGCCCTACGCGGTGGCAATCGGTCGCATGAGCCCGAGCCCGTACAATCTGGGGATCGCTGCCATCGGTCGAGGGATTACGGACCTAGCCGAGCCCGCTCTTGCGGTTGGGCTCGTCAGCTCGCTGGGTGATGCCGATCTGACGCTCGGCGAGGAGGGCCCCACCATCGCCTCGCCGAACATCAAGCATGAGCGCGCCCTGATGACGGTGGCGGACTTCGACGGCGATGACGCCGCCGAAGTATTGGTGCTGTCGTACCCTGCTGGAACGGCGGGCCCGACGCTGTACGCGGCCCGATACGACCTAAAAGGCAACGTGCCAACGGTTACCAGCTTGCCAGTCATCGCTACGCTCGATGGCGTCCATGTCGTGGGCGACGCAAATGACCTCGCCCTACCGGGACTCGCGCCCTGGTTGGCGGCGAAGCTGGACAACGAGCTGGTGGCCTGCAACCTGAGCGCGGACGCCCCACCTGATCTGCTGACTTTGCTGCTCGAGGTCGATGGCGACGAGCCCGAGATCGCGCTCTATCTACTGCCCGGCAAGCATATCGCCGAGGAAGCGACAGGCCTTTCCCTCGCAGATTTCAAACGCTTTGGTACTGCTGCCAACAAGACCATCCTCGGCTTTGGATGTCTCGACGTCGACGCCGGCACCGAAGACGAGGTCGTGATTGCGGTGCTCGACGATTCGGTACTGCCGCGGCTCGTCGAGCTGCGCGTTCTCGATCGAGGTGCCACAGGACAGCTCGTCATGCGCAGTGATGATCCCGTCGCCCAAATCGATTCCAGCATGCTACCCGCTCTGAGCGACCCTGACCTCGTCTCCGCGCCAGTGCGCGGCTTGGCCACAGGCGACGTCAGCGGCGATCGAATCGACGACATCGTGATCGCCACCGAAAGCACCATGCTGACGGTTCTCGGCCTGCCAGCAATCCCTGAGCCGCATGCAGCTTCGATGTTCCGTTGACCGAAGGTCGCCATTGGTGGACCATTCCCTTGGTCCGACGCTGAAAGGTGACTCATGGCAGGCAACAGGAGCACGAGGCAATGGTTGGGGATGTGCGCATACTCGATCCTCCTCGTCGCATTGGCATTAACCAGCGCGGCCTGCGGCGACAGCTCAGCGGACAATTCGCACAAGGACGCTGTCGGTGGCGGCACGAGCACCAGCGGCGGCGGCGGATCGGCGACGACCAGCAGCAGTGGTGGGGGTGGAGGCTACGGCGGCACCACGGCGACAGGCGGCAATAGCAGCTCCGGAAGCGGCGGGCAGGAGCCCCCACCTACCTTGGGGCCAGCCGGTCACTTCACGTTGAAAATCCAAGTGGATGGCGTATCGCGCAATTACGTGCTCGACGTGCCGCAGTCTGCGGTGAACCAAATGGCATCAGGACCGGTGCCCATGCTCTTCGCGTTTCACGGCGCGGGCGACAGCGCGAGCAACTTTGTCGCGGCGACCAAGCTCGCCTCGACCGCCGCGACCAACGCGTTCGTCGTCGCTACCCCCGATGGCTACAACAAAGGTTGGTTCGTCCAGAAGAACGAGGGCTGGCCGGGGTCCGACGGCAACAACACCTCTTTGCAGAACGACATCCAGTTCGCGCTCGACATCCTGACCGAAACGGGTCTGTCCTACTACATCGATGCCAAGCGCTTGTACGCCGTGGGCCATTCACGGGGCGCCGGCTTCACCGGTCTGCTGGCAACGACCTCAGGACAGATGATGATCGCCAGCGGCGCCTACCAAGGCCCTTTCGCCGCCTACGGTGTCAACGCCGGCTACGACCCCACGCAAGGGGCAGTAGATCCGGCGCAAACGACGCCAAAACGGCCCGTCTGGATAATTCACGGCAACGGCGATTCGGTTGTACCGCTGAGCTACGGAAAAGGGTTTGCCGATGCGCTCAAAGCGGCCGGCTGGGACGTGACATGGACCAGCGTGCCTTCGGGCCCACACACGTGGCTGTGGCGATCCCAGTACGGACAGACCAACCAAGATCTGTGGGACTACTTCGCCAGCCACGCGCTGCCTTGATGGCTACTGAAAAGTCTGGCCGCTGTTCGGCTGGCCCGGACTGGCGGCGACGGGACCCGTCCAACTAAAGCTTGCGTAGGACTTTCCGCTGCCGCTGAGCTGCAAGGACTGGCCGACCGGGGTGGAGCTCTGCTCGGCGACACCGATATCGGTCGAGGTCATGCCGCTGGCGGCGCCGTCGTTGGCGGTCATCGTGCCCTCGTAGCCGAGGAACTGGATCACTTCTTTGGTCGTTTTGGCCACCAGCGCAACGGAGTCGTTGGGTCCGTTTTGAAGGCCGTTCGAGGGCAAGCCAAACCAGGTCGTGCCGTAGCCGTTCTGCTGGCTGGGAATCGAGCCGCTCAGATCGATGGTGTCGTACAGCGCGGGTCCCCCGCCGTTGTGCAGCTCCAGCTGGTACTGGCTCAAATCGAGCCCAGCAAGCCCAGCAACCTCGATGCCCTCACCGCTATCGCTGCTGGTGTTGTCGTAGTGGATTTCGTTGATCCAGAGCGGATGTCCGCCCATCCCGCTGCTGCTGCTCGTCGATGAGGTGCTGCCGCCGCCAGAGCTCGTTCCGCCCCCACCAGTCGAGCTGGTCCCTCCAGCAGCGCCGCCCTGCCCGCTCGAGCTGGTCGTCGAGCCGCCCCCAGTCGAGCTGGTGCTCGCAGCTCCGCCAGAGC
>CAZRGL010000455.1:0-9349 GCA_964599485.1 uncultured Polyangiaceae bacterium | reverse complement strand
CGATCGCGGCGTCCAGTTCGAAGGCAAATGCCGTATGGCACCCCTCGACGCCGAAAGCGACCTACCCGGCGCAGCCGCCCCGCTCGATGCCCCAGCCGATGATGGCGACGACGTGCCAGACAGCGCCGCCGATGACGATTCGGACCCAATTGCCCCGCCCGCTACAGACGAGGACCAAGACGATGGCTACGAGGACGAGGCGTGACGGGACCGACTGAGCACCGAGGTATGTCACGGCGACTCCTGCTGGCCACAGCCACGGTCGGCGCCTCGCTCGCCAGCAGTCGACTCGGCCTGGCCAGCGCGGCCGAAAAGGAACCGCCAGAGGCGAGCGACGAGGAAGCTGAATCGAACGGGGATGCCGACAGGGCTGATGAGCCGAGCGCTTCCGACAGCGCGGCGGCGAAGAAGAAGAAGTCACGTGAAGCGGAGCGTTACCGCTTGCGCAGCCCAGGTAGCGACATCGAAACCGGTGGCGCGATCATCGGTGTACGCGGCAGCATGGAGCAGGTCCTCGAGATGACCCAGCAGTACCATCGCTATACGGAAATCCTGCCTCGCATGGAGCAGAGCCGAATCATTGCGAAGCGCAACGGCCACACCGATGTCTACCTGCGTGCACCCATTCTACGGGGGGTTGCCCACGTATGGGGTGTGGCGCGCTTCTCTCCTCCTCAGACCTACAACCGCAAAGGCAAGCGCATCGTCGGCCGTTACGTGAAGGGAAACCTCGACGGCTGGCATGGCCAGTGGAAGCTCTATCCCTGCAAGCCCAATCGCACCATCCTGTGGATGGAGATGTTCGTCGATCTGAGCATCCCTGTGCCGAACTCGCTCATCACGCCCGAGCTGATGTGGGCAGCGGACATGGCCGTTACCGCCGTGCGCGACATGGTCGAATGCGGCGCGTCGACGGTAACAGACAACTGATAGGCTCGCGCTGGCCATGCTTCTGGAGGCACTCTTCGCTCAGCAGCTCTCGATGCAGCCCGCCATCACGCCGCCGCCGGTGACCTGTCCTGCCGACATGGTGCTGGTCAGCGGGAAGCACTACGAGCAGGTTCAGCGTGTATGCCTGCGCTACCGCCAGAGTAAGTGTTATTCATTCTTGCCCGGCTTGGTGCTGCTCGAGCCGCGCGCCACGACCATCCACACTTGCATGGACCGCTACGAGTGGCCGAACCGCAAAGGCGCGCGCCCACAGGTGATGATGCGCTTCGTGGAAGCCGAAGCAAGCTGCAAGAAGCTCGGCAAGAGGCTGTGCACCGAGTTCGAGTGGGAGCTGGCCTGCGAAGGACCTCAGCACACGCCCTGGCCCTACGGATGGAAGCAGCGCGCTGACGCTTGCAACAGCAACAAGCCCTACCGAGCAATGAACGAGGCCAAGCTCAGTTCTTCCGTACGGGCAGTTCGAGACCGTGAGACACAGCGGCTCTGGCAGGGCGCCTCGTCAGGAAGCTTCCCCAGTTGCGTCAGTTCATTCGGGGTCGCCGACTTGGTCGGCAACGTAGAGGAGTGGGTCAGTACCTCACGGCCTGAGTGGCCCCACCGCTCGGCGCTCAAGGGCGGTTATTGGTCCAAACCGTGGACGGGATGCCGCGGAACCAATGAGCGACATGGCCCCCAGTTTCGCTTCTACGAGATCGGTTTTCGCTGCTGCGCGGAGCCAACCTAGTTCCCAAAATCGCCTCGCAGCAGAAGAGGGGCCAGCCGCGAGCTAACCGTCGTAGATGTCTTCGGGCTCGCCTTCGACACCTTTGGCATGCTTGGGCAGCTCAGGCAGCTCGCTGGTCTGGTAGCCGGGAGCCACCCAGTACACCTCGGGCGTGGCCCGGTAGCCGCTGTAGTACCGCCGCTTCTCGACCCGACCATCCTTGAAGTGGATGGCCACGAAAGAGTGCACGTCCATGCCACGGGTACCTTTCTGTTTGCGGAAGGCGCGCCCTGGCTTCATCCAACTCTTCTCGGTAATGCGGCGTTGGTATTTCTCGATGTTGGCCACGCCGTACTTGTATTCGACGCGGTCGACTGCCTCGCCCCCCAGTAGCTCCACCCGCAGCGTCCCGGGTTTGGGGACGAAGGCGTGGACGACGAGGCCGAATTTGTAAGGGTTGCGCAAGCGTAGATCGACCGCACCGTAAGCAACCGTGGCATCGAGACCGAGCTTGGTATAGCTCGAGGGCCGCGAGTGGCTCTTGCGCTGTACGATGTCCATACCGCCATAGAGCGCCGCACCGTGCAGCGTGCTCGAGACCTGACAGGTGCCGCCACCAATCCCGATGGTGAGCTCATCACCCACGATCTCTGGGGCTTTTTGGAACCCGTTCTCGAGCGTGCGGGCACCGACACGCTTGTTGAAGGAGACGATGAGTCCGGGTCGAAGCAACAACCCATTGAGTTTGCTGGCGGCTAGCTCGACGTTCCGAGACCGACCACGCTTGAAGATCTGGTAGCGGGTCTCGAAACTCGCCAGCACTTTGCTGACATCGATGTCTTCCAGGTCATTGAGCGTCACCTTGGCTGAAACCGACTGCGTGACCAGGCTGAGCTCGGCGCCTCCAAGCGCGTCCAAGAGCTTGTCCCGCATGGCGCGCACTGTGGCGGCGGGGTCGAGCCGGCGCCCCGATTGGTCGGGGACTTTGCGATGGTTGGCCAAATCGAGCCGGGCATCGGTCGGCTCACGTTTCAACGGCTTGGCAAAGCGCTGGACGAAACGAAGCGCTACGGTCTCGTCGAGGACATAGCGCAGGGGCACGTCAATCTCCCCGTTGCGGGCCTGCGCGGTCTCCCGAAGGCGACGCACGACTGAGCCTGAATGACCCACCGCAGTTGCCTCACGAAGGACCGCCTTGTGGTCCAAACGCCCGCCGATATCGCCGAACGTAGCGTCAAAGTGGAGCTTGCCATGACGCAACACCACCCGCCGCCCCTGCACAGCCTCGGCACGCTGCGAAAGCCAATCACGCAGACGCTGACCTTGTGGCAGCGGCTGGCCGTCCACGTGCAGGCCGTGGACCAACGGCCGTGCGGGCAAATACGGACGAATCATGTCCAGACCGATGAGGCCCAAGATGATGCCCGCGCCGATTGCCAGCGCCACTGATAGCCAACGTCGCACTTTGCACCAGATCGTATCGAAAAGACCCAACTACACGCCAGTTTACTAGCGGACGCACAACTGTAGCCCACCCATTCCCAACAAGCTCGCCAAGCAAGATTCAGCCGAGCCTGGACGCAGGCCAAAAGAGGACCGCCGCGCCCTGCCGCTTCCGGACTCAAGTGACAAGTGACTGGTACCGGTACCGATTTTGGCACCTTGTAAGCCGCCAGCATCCTTGACAAAACACGCTCTTTCTTAGATTTGCTAAGTGACAGGTGACTGGTACCGGTACCATTGGGGGTACCATTGGGTTTGGGGCATTGGGGGCGTTGAGGTGACACTCGAGGGTGAAGTGGGGTGATATGTGGCGTCGGACTCCTCGAAGGTCGACTAGCATCTTTGCGCGAATTGGTGTTACATCAATTTATGCCTCTCAATATGTTGAACCACAACCATACGGGCACAGGGGCTGCAGGCCATGCTAGCCTCGCTGTCGTTATGTCCTCGCCCCACGGAATGACCATCGACGAGCTCGCGCGCCGCACGGAAATGACCACGCGGAAGCTGCGGCTCTACCAAACCAAGGGACTACTGCAGTCGCCGACGATCGTGGGTCGAACCGGCTACTACTCCGAGGACCACCTCAAGCGCTTGTTGATGATCGAACGCCTGCAGAAACGGGGCTTCTCGTTGACCAGCATCGGCGAGCTCATCGAGCGCTCCGACAAGGGGGAGGCCATCGCCCAACTGCTGGGCCTGGAGCAGGCGCTCGGCACGCCTTTCAGCGAGGAAACACCGGTTGTCATGACCGTCCCGCAGCTCGCAGAGAAGCTCGGCAAGGCGGTCGATGAGGCCATCATCGACCGCGCAGTCGAGGTCGGTTTGGTCGAGCGGCAAGACGACGGGGTCAAGGTCCTCATGCCGACTGTGCTGGACTTTGGCGCTGAGCTCGTGAAACGAGGCATTCCCATTCTGGTTGCGCTCGACGAGCTGGGTAACCTCCGCCAGGTCACGGTGGAAGTGGTGCAACGCTTCGCGAAGTTGTTCCAAGGTCACGTGCTGCCCAGGGTTCTCGAGAGCGGACCGGACAGCATGCTGACCAATCTGGCTGGTCTCGCGAGCCAGCTCAGGACGGCCATGCCGCGGGTATTCGTGGCCATCATGCACCAAGCCGTAGACGCTCACGTCGCCAACTTCCAGGGGATACCCGGCTTGGGCGGCGACTCCGATTGAAAAGCTGAACTCTCGCGTGGTCAACCGCATCCAAGCGTCATGGCTAACGTGCTAATGACGAGTGCCTCATGAGCCGGATCTTGGGGATCAATGCGTATCATGGCGACTCGGCCGCGTGCCTGGTGGTCGACGGATGTCTGGTTGCGGCCGCAGAGGAAGAGCGTTTTCGCCGCATCAAGCACTGGGCGGGCTTCCCCTCTCGGGCGATCTCCTATGTTCTGCAAGAGGGGGGTCTGTCACCAGAGGACCTAGACCACGTTGCCATCAATCGCGACCCCAAGTCGAACTGGGGCCCGCGCCTGAGCTTCGTGCTCGCACAGCGACCCAGCTTGGCGAAGATTGCTGCGCGTCTCAAGAACCGCTCCAAAGTGCGCGTCGAAGAAGAGCTCGCTGCGCTGTTTCCCGCTTGTTCGATCAACGCCGAAGTCCACCACATTCAACACCACCGCGCCCATCTGGCCTCAACCGCATTGGTGGCACCGTTCAACGACTGTGTTGCGGTCAGTGTCGACCAGTTCGGTGATTTCGCGAGCGCTGCCTGGGGACGCTGTCGCGCGGGGCGGGTCGAGGTTGAAGGCTCGGTCTTCTTTCCACACTCGCTGGGCACCTTCTATAGCGCGTTGACCCAATACATCGGCTTTCCCCACTACGGCGACGAGTACAAGCTGATGGGCCTGGCCCCCTATGGCAAGCCAACCTACCTGGAGCAGATGCGGCAGATCGTCCATACGCACGGCGACGGACGCTTCTCGCTGAACCTGCGGTACTTCCGCCACCATACCGACAAGATCTACTTCGAATGGCGGGGCAGAGCGCCCGAGGTAGGAGAGCTGTTCAGTGACGACCTGATGACACTGCTCGGTCCACGGCGTCGCAAAGGTGAGCCACTCGAGCAACGACACCGTGATCTGGCCCGCTCGGTGCAAGCCCGCTACGAAGAGGCGTTCTTCAACTTGCTCTGCGCCCTTCATCGTGAATACAGCGTCGACAACGTGGCGCTCGCCGGCGGCTGCGCCATGAACTCGGTAGCCAACGGGAAGATCTACGCCAACACGCCCTTCGAGCGCGCCTACATTCAGGCAGCAGCAGGTGACGCTGGAGGGGCGCTGGGTGCAGCCCTGTGTGTTCACGCCGATCGGTCAGCGCAGCCTCGCACGAGCAGCTCATTCGTCATGAGTCACGCCCTGTGGGGGCCCTCCTACGAGCCGGCCGAAATCCAGTCGTTGCTCAGCGAGCGGGAGACGGAGCTGCAACAAAAAGAGTGCAGCGTCCAGCGCGTCGAGGACGCTGACGAGCTGTGTGAGCACACCGCCCGCGCCGTCGCCGACGGCAAGGTGGTCGGCTGGTTCCAAGGGCGCATGGAGTGGGGACCGAGGGCGCTCGGCAACCGGTCAATCGTCTGCGATCCGCGCCGGGCGGACATGAAGGAAATCCTCAACCAAAAGATCAAGCGGCGTGAGTCCTTTCGCCCCTTCGCGCCATCGATTCTGCGCAGCGCCGTCTCAGAGTGGTTCGAAACCGACGATGACGTTCCGTTCATGATGAAGGTGTTCGTCGTCCGGGCTGACAAGCGTGAGCAGGTTCCGGCAATTACTCACGTTGACGGCACCGGACGCTTGCAGTCGGTCCGGGCCGAGGTCAACCCGCTCTACCATCGTCTCATCAGCGCTTTTGCAGAGCTCACCGGCGTACCTTTGGTGCTCAACACCTCGTTCAACGAAAACGAGCCCGTCGTCTGTCAGCCCAGCGAAGCGCTCGACTGCTTCTTGCGAACACGAATGGACGTGTTGGTGTTGGGTGACACCCTCATCGAGCGTCTCTGACAGCGGCCGCGTCGCTCAACCGCCTCCGACAAAGTGCACGATCTCGATCTTGTCGTGGGCGGCGAGCGCGGTGCTCTCGTGCTCCGCTCGCGGGACGACATCGCCATTTCGCTCCACTGCCACCGGACCCTTGTCCAGCCCAAGGTGCACGATGAGCGCTCTGATCGTACCCACAGTGTCTTGGTCCACAGTGAGCGTTTCGCCGTTTACTAATAGATCCATCTTTGTGTACTCGTCGGATCAAGCTTGTTCGGTCAAATAGCGCGCCGACAGCTCCACGTAGTTGGTCGCACCGATTTTGCCAAGCATGGCTTCTTGGGGATTTACCGGACGGATGACCTTGGCGGGCAGTCCCAATACCAGAGAGCCTGGCGGGATCTGCATGTTGGGCGTCACCACAGCCCCTGCCCCGATCACCGAGCCCTCGCCCACCACAGCGTTGTCCATGATCACCGCTCCCATCCCGATGAGACAGCCATCTCCCACCGTGCAGCCGTGCACGATGGCCCGATGCCCGATGGTCACGTCGTCACCGATGGTGGTGTTGGCCGTACCGCCGGTCACGTGAACGGTGGTCATGTCTTGAATGTTGGTTCGCTTGCCGATGCGAATCCAGCCCACGTCGCCGCGAACGATCGAGCCGAACCACACGCTCGACTCCTCGCCAATCTCCACGTCGCCGATGACCCGCGCTGTGGGAGCGATGAAAACCCGTTCAGCGAGCTTGGGCACAGTGCCTTCAAACGAAATTAGTTTCTGCATCGTCATCCTGCCCCCTTGCCGACGAGCGGCAAACTGCGCCGCCTCTTGCTCGATCGCGCCCGACCCCGTTCCGAGGCGCCAAGTCGTCCCAATAAGGAGTGCTTGTAAGCCTGTACTATCTCCACTTCGACGAGCTCGCCAATCAGATCCAAACCTTCGGCGTCGGCGACGTGAACGATCTCGAAGCGTCCGCTGCGACCGCTGAGGTTCTCCGGGTGGGTCTTGCTCGGCCCTTCGATCAGGACTTGTTGCTTGCTGCCCACCAAACTGTCGAGGTGGGCACCCATACAGCGCTCGCTCCGTTCGAAAACGCGCTGCAGACGTGCATCCTTGTCTTTCCCCGCAACGTCGTCGCTCAATTGGATGGCTGGCGTGTCGGGGCGCGGCGAGTACTTGAAACCAAACACACCGACGAAACCGACCTCGTCCATCAGCGACAACGTCTGCTCGAAGTCCTGCTCGGTCTCTCCGCAGAAGCCGACGATGATGTCGGTGGACACCGTCAGCCCGTCGACCTGTTGTTGCAAGCTGCTCACCCGCTCGATGTACTCCGCCCGACTGTGGCGACGGATCATGCGTTTGAGCATGCGATCGCTGCCCGTCTGAACTGGCAGGTGAAGGTGCCGCGGAATGATCGACAAGTCGCGATGCGCAGCAATCAATGACGGCGTCAGATGACGCGGATGCGGACTGGTGTAACGCAGGCGCAGAAGGTCGGGCACTTGCGCACAGATGTGCCGCAACAGCGCCGCGAACTCACTCTCATCCGGATCGTCAGCCCTCGCTTCGGGGGCCATGCAGAGCGCTGCCAGCGGATCGCGGTAACTGTTGACCGTTTGGCCAAGCAAGGTCACTTCGCGCACGCCGCCGACAACGAGCTGGGCAATTTCGGCCACGATGTCTTCGCTGGGCCGATAGCGTTCGGGGCCGCGCGTGCTCGGCACAATGCAAAAGGAGCAGCGCTCGTTGCAGCCCTTCATGACCGTCACATACGCGGTGGCTCTTCCGCTCGTGACGGTGGGCGCCGTCAAGAAACGTGGTTGCTCGAGATCGAACACCGTGCGCACTTGCGGCGGGCCGCCGAGTCGGAGCTCGGCGATCAACTGAGGCAGCTCGGCGATGTTGTCGGGCCCGACCACGAGATCGACCGCTGGCATCGCCTTGAGAATCTGCTCACCCTGACGCTGGGCCATGCAGCCCGCCACCACCAACAACAGCTCAGGCCGACAGCGCTTGAGCTTGGCGAGCCGGCCCACCTCGCTGCGCAGCTTCTGCTCAGCTTTTTCGCGCACGCTGCAGGTGTTCAGAACGATGACATCGGCGTCTTGATGCTCGACACCGAGCTCACTACCACTGCCACAGAGCACCTCTTCGAGACGAGTCGAATCGTGCTTGTTCATCTGGCACCCGAAGGTGGTGACGACGAAGCGTGACATGGGCCGGCTCTCTTACGGCGGACGCGTCCCAACGGCAACCGTCACACTGAGCTGTGTGGCCATGGCAGCCTGAGCACCGAGCTCACTCGCGCTCGTATTCCTCGACGAATTGTGGCGCTAGAGGCGGCTGCAGTTTGCGGACCTCGGTTGGCGGTCCGCTGAATTCGACCGCCGGGCTCGATGGCATCCACTCCCAACCCAATCCTGTGCAAGCGCCGCAAACGCTGTCCTCGACGGACCCCAGTGTGCGGCAATCCCAACAGACCGTGGCATATCCGACCAGCTTCAGCTGACCATCGACTCCTGTGAAGAACCAGTTGCGATCGTAGAACTTGTCTGCCGGGTGGCCGCGCTCACCCCCATTGACATAGGCGCGATAGAGGGGCTTGCCGTCGACTTTGTAGGACTTGACTTGAAAGATGATGCGCTCGGTCGCCTGCTCGGCTTGGGCCACGTAATCGTCGATGAAACGCTGCTCCACCTGCGCCGCTCGATGGTAGTCGATGCCAACATCGCGAGCATGCAGCGCACTGATGGCCGCCACAGCTGCATTCCAGCCGTCGGCGCTCATCTCAGTCATGTACGCCATCCGCATGGCATATTCGGTCTTCGCGTAGTTCTTTATCGCTGCGAGCGCTTCATCCATGCGTCAGCCTTCCTGAATCGAGTCGGTCTCGGTCACTCTTGACCAGGTCCGGGGGCAGCTTCGTACGGAACTAGGAGGCCGACAAGGACTCAGGCTATGTACATGGTGTCATGAGGGCCGCTCAATGAGTCCGTACCCCGCCAACTTGGTGGAGTTGTTCGACGAAGCGGTGGCACGCCATGGGCGCAAGCGCTTGCTCGGCAGCAAAGTCGGCGGACACTGGGTGTGGCTCAGCTACCGCGAAATGGGCGCGCTGGTTCGGCGCTTTCGCTCGGGTCTGGCATCCTTGGGGGTGAAACGTGGCGACCGCGTCGCGTTGATCGCCAACAACAGCGTCCGCTGGGCCGTG
>CAZRGL010000454.1:0-9449 GCA_964599485.1 uncultured Polyangiaceae bacterium | reverse complement strand
AGGGACTGCTCCAACTCGCTGAAGCATGCTTCGGCAGGGCTCCGCCCTCGTCACCCCGGACAAACTCCAGAGCCGCAGGGTCTCGTCGGCTGCCACCGGGCGGCGCGTACAGTCGGCATTTGCATAGGGAGGGTGTCCGGCACACCCACGGCGCGCTGGGTCGTGACGCATTCCACAGCAGAAATCTGCCACCAATTAAATCCCTGGTGGGTCATGGCCATGCCGAAAAAATAGTAGTTGAGCTCGTTGCCATTGAGCTTGCTCCCGCGAAAATCGAACAGATGCAAGAGCGGTACGCTGAAGAACCCGCTGTCGAAGCCGCCCATCGCATCCAAGAACAGATCGAGCCCGGTGTTGCCGAAGGCATCGACCACGGTGAACCACTCCCAGGGCGGCGGGATCGCGGGGATGATCGGCCGCAAGTCGTCTACTTGCTCGAGGATTATTCGCTCGGTCTCTGCCGCATCGTGGACGGGCCGTTGCTCCTCGCCCGGGCTGAACTGAAGGTCGTGGCTACACACTTCGTTGATGTACTGCCCGTGCGCGAGGTGCCAGACGAACGGTTGCTTGTAGAGCTCAGCGAGGGCCTCGCCGTCCATGCCTGCCAGATCCTCTTCGAAACGGGGCAGCGGTTCTGCGGAGACTGTCGCCGCTACGAGCATTGCGGCGACCATCAAGGTGCCGCCGGCCAGGTTGAATCGCTTGCCCATTATCTCCTTCGCGCGTGTGGGTTCGCACAGCCTCAGGCAGACTTCATGCCAGCGTCGAAACGTCGCGATCACGGTGCCGCTGTTGCCGGACGCTGACACTTCTTCCGCCGGCGCTGGAAGGGCCACCGAACAACTGTAAAGCCTGCGCATCACCAGTGGCTGCATCATCCGCACAGACCGTCGCCGCCACCGCAGCGATGGCAAGCGAGCACGTCCGAATCACCGCCAAACTCGTTCCGGAACGAATTTGGCGCGTCGAGATGTGCAGAGCCCGTGGCGGTAGCTCACATGCGCGCACGCAGTATTTACGTCGCGCTCTGGTGTCGAGACGCGGGCTGCGAATGGATCTGCTCCGTCGCATCCCCGTCCAGCGCCCCGGCGGCTTTGCCTGCACTGGCGCGCCGCACCGTCTTGCTCATCGTTTCGCCAGGCCTCCGTGAGCCTAGGCCGAGTCGCACCGATCCCTTGACGGAAATAAGCATCATGTAAGGCGCCAACGGATCTGTTGCCGTCGTGAACGCAAAGCCGCGCGCGTTCTGAGTCCTGCAGCCATCATTTCCAGTGGTTGGCGTCGATGGTCGTCGTGTCTTTGCGCCTTGAACCCCGCCCGCGCCACGAGCCGGCCTCCATCGAGGCCTAGCCGCTAGCAATACCCCGTTTCACATGGCGCCAAGCACCTCTCCCGTTTCCATCATGAATGCAAAATACGACCTCGTTGTACTGGTGGTGTGCATGGCGGCAACGCTCTGCACGGCGTGCGAAGGAACGGTAGACCAGCAAGCTGGTGGCGGGAGCGAGATGGAGATGACCTCCACAACCATCTGTGAGGAGGACACACTGGGCGTCGCAGAGTGCTATTATCAAGGCGGCTGCGTGCCAGGCGCCGCCACTCCATGCGCGCCGTACACCTGCGATGCGACGGAGGCCGCGTGCAAGACCAGCTGCTTCGACGACTCCGACTGCGCCGCGGGGTTTTCTTGTGAGGCGTCGGTCTGTGAGCCGCCGAAGCCCTGGAGCAAGACCTTTGGAGGCACCACCGTTACCTACGGGGTAGCTACCGACAGCACTGGCAACGTGCTGCTTACAGGTCATTTTCATGGTGCCGTCGACTTCGGCGGTGGGCCGCTGCAGAGCGAAGGTTGGGACGTGTTCCTGGTCAAGCTGGATCCGAGCGGCAACCACCTCTGGAGCAAGGGGTTCGGCGGTTCGGTATGGGAGACTGGCAGTGCGATCGCTGTCGACAGCGCCGACAATGTGTACGTCGGCGGGAACTTCCAGAAGCAGATTAGCTTCGGCGGAGAGGTGTTCGTCGCTGCAGGTGGAACCTCCAGTAGTTACGATGCGTTCGCCGTCAAGTTCGACGCTGGAGGCAAGCACATCTGGAGCCAGCGCTTCGCAGGACTTGTCGGAGAAGCGGAGGCGGTGACTGCTTTGGCGGTGGATGCTGTCGACAACTTGATTCTGGTCGGCGCACACTACGGGGACATCTATCTCGGAGGCGCCAACCTCGGAGCGACTCGGATGTTTGTTGCCAAGCTCAGCTCGGATGGCGGCCATATGTGGAGCAAGGGGTTCCTCGCTACGGTCAGGGGCGTGGCGGCCTTCAACGACATCGTCGTAGTGGGGCAGTACTACGATGCTGATTTCGGTGGCGGCAAGCTTCCCAATAACGGAGACGCCGATGGGTTCATCGTCAAGTTCGACGGCACGGGAAAGCATCTCTGGAGCATTGGCTGCGGCGGATCCTCGCACGATGTCGCGACCGATGTAGCGCTGGACGGCAAGGGCGCGATTGTCGTTACGGGCTCGTTCAAGAAGGAGATGGCCTGCGGTGGCTCCAAGTTCCTGGCGGCGGACAACGACCATTACGACGTCTTCGTCGCCAAGTTGGACGGCACGGGAAAGCACCTCTGGAGCGAAGCGTTTGTCGGCCTGGGCATCAACGATGCACATGCAATCACCACCGACTCCGAGGACAACCTGCTCCTCACCGGGAGTATGGGCAAGCAGCTTCAAGTCGGAGGGCTCTCCGCCAGTACCCCGTACTACGGTGTGTACCTCGCGAAGCTCGGCCCCGCGGGCGCGCCTCTTGCTGTCGAAACCGTCGTCGGTTCGCCAAAATACAGTGTCGTTGCTACCGACAAGAGCAATAGCGTGCTGTGGGCAGCGTCGACGTACGACCAAACGCAGTTGCAGAAGCTGCTACCGTGATCGAATTCGATTCCCCGCGCTCCGGCGCACCGACAGGTCGGAGGCGTCGAATTTGTGCTCCGCGGCCGTCAGCTGGCCCGGCTAGACCCCAGCGTTCGCCTGCTGGGATATGACTTCACGAACGAACGAGAGAACAAAGGCTGCCAACTTCGACTGGACGCATGTAGCCAGTCTGGCCACCGCCCTAGTCGCCGGCGCGCTGCTCGCCGCCTGTGCTGCGGCAAGCCAACACGACCACGACGAGGGCGGCAACTACGGGCCGTCCGGAGGCGAAGGTGGCAGCAGCGGCGCCACCACCGAGACTTCGAGCCTGGTGTGTGCTGGCACGCTGGCCGACTGCAACCAGGACGCTGCCGATGGTTGCGAGGCGGACTTGAGCCAGAGTGCTGAGCACTGTGGGCAGTGCGGGCATAGCTGCCAGGGCTCGAGCTGTGAGGCGAGCCAATGCCTGCCGCAGGTGCTGACGAGCGAAGCCAAGGGTTTGTTCCACGTCGACGCCAGCGACGTGTTCTTCGAGGGCAGCGGTCAGCTCGCGCGCATCGACAAGCACGGCGAGGGGGCCTCGCAGCTCGTTGCACAGCTGACCTTTGACCCGACTCGCATGGCCGGCAGCGCCACGACGCTCTTCTTGTCCGAGGGCGACTCGGGCGCGATTTGGGCCGTGCCGAAGACGGGGGGCAGCCCGTCGCTCTTTGCCAGCGGTCCATCTTGGGATTCCACCGCGCCGGCTTTGGCCGTCAACGGCGACCGCGTGTACTGGTCCTTTGGCGGCCAAGTGCATTCCGCACCGGTTTCAGGCGGCAGCTCGACGATGATCGGCGAAGTCTCGTCGCAGTATGTGCTGACCCGCATCGCCGTCGACGAAACCAACGTATTCACCGAGTCATCCTCCACGCCCAAGGGCCCGGCCATCTTTCGCGCTCCCAAGTCGGGCCCCTCCTTCACCACCTTGGTGCAGGACATCGAGCCGGTGGGCGCGCTGGCACTGGCCGAGAGCGACGTACTCTGGTCGAGCCGCGTCTCGTATTCGAGCATGTGCAGCAAGCCGACGTCACTGTTCAAGGTCCCCAAAACTGGCGGGGCTCCGGTCGAGCTGTTTCAGGCCGGCGGCCAGATCAGCCACATCGCCGTCATCGGAGAGCGCGTCTACGCAGCAGGATGCGAGCCGAGTGGTGACTTCTTCAAGCACGTGGCGCTCGCGGGCGGAGCAACCGAGGACGTGCTCGAGGCGCTCCCCGGCAAGGTCACCAATCTCGTCAGCGACGGCCAACAACTGCTCTACGTGCTCCAGGGCTCCTTGTATCGCCTACCCATCTGAACCCCGCCGAGTACCAATGCATGAAGGACGAAGACGAACGCCCCTAGGTATCAACTGAAAACAGCCTTCGGCCTAGCAGTCGGCGACGGCACGAGGAATGAACCCCACGCCGAGCCAGCAGCCCAGACAGTAGCGTTGCTGGCCACGCCGATAGTCGTGCGGTGGCAACAAGTAGTGCGAAGCCAACCACAAGTCCCCAGTGTAGCGCCTGCCGCACGCGCAACAGCGACGCCCGGTCGCCATCAACACCGCCCTGGCCGCCGCATAACGCTCGTAAGTGCTCGCCGTAGCCCGTCGTGACGCCAGAGCGCGACGCAAGTACCGCGCGCGGGCATGTGAGCTACCGCCACGAGCTCTGCACATCTCGACTCGCCAAATTCGCTCCGGAACGAGTTTGGCGATGATTCGGACGTGCTCGCTTGCCATCGCTGCGGCCGCGGCGGAGATCTGTGCGGATGATGGCGGCCGAGAGGATGTTCAGCTGGCAAGGTGATGCGGAAGTACGACCTCGCCCCGCCGGGCAGCGAGCGCAGCGACGGGGAGGTGCCCAGCGGGATAGACTCGGTTCAGTTTTGCCGTCTCGACTAGGGCAGTGCGGGCGATTTGTTCCCGGCATGGGCCGCGCTTGTGACACAGGTAGCTGGCCCCATCGCGTATGGGGAGGTGAACACGCTGTTCGCGGTGGGAATGTTAACGCTGCGAGCAAGCGTGCACACCTGTTTGAAGAGGTCGTTCTCAGCGGCGACCGCCTCGGGCCTGCTCCGCGTATTGTCGTGCAGGGGGGCACGAGGCTCATTCTGTCGCTACGCGAGCTGCTGCCGTTCGCTCGTAGAGCGCGATGGCCTTGTTGAACGTCTCGCGACAGCCCTCGCCCGTGCCGCTGTCGGCCTCGTGGTGCGCGCAGCAAGGCCAGTTGCAGAGCTCCACCAACGTGTGGAGCGCGACTGAGTGCGGCGCAGCCATTTCGGGATTGTTCTGGTAGCGATCGAGCTGGAACACGACGGGAACGACCTCGGGGCGATGCCCGAGCGAGGGCAACAGCTCGGCCAGCACTTGGGCGGGATACCCCTGGTGCCGCCCAAACCGCGGTACGACGATGACCACCAAGTCGAGCTGTTCGAGAAAGCGCAACGCTTTGGCCCCTTCACGCCCAGGAAGCTGCCGCCTACGACCGTCGTCGTCGAATAGCACGAACCGAAGCGAGTCGGTCGTGTGCGCTCGAACCGTTACGTCGTACCGGTTGTCGTTGTGCTGCCACCGAAACACCCCCTTGTCGCATTTGTCCAGCTCCCTCGGTGCTCCGGCTTCGGCGCAGAGCCGGTGAATGGACCTCTGAGCCGCACGCAGATTCGTCGGATTCACACTCAGATAGACCACCCTCAAGCCGACCATGTTCCCCACGACTAAATCAGTGCTCCTTGTAGGTGACCTTTTCGTTTTCGAACATGCCCGCCACGAACTCCTCTTTGCTGTTCCAAACCATCTGTTGATCGGGGTCGTAGACCTTCGGGTCCGGCGGCTCCATGTACACCGAATGGTGTCCCCATCCGCCCTTGCCATCGGCACGCTTGAGATTTGGGTTGAAGTCGTCCGCATTCTCGAAGTCGACACGCTTGCCGTTCATCTGAGGATTCGTGTTCTTCATGCCGTCTGCGAGCTCATGGCACTTCTTCGTGTTTGGCTTGAAACCCCGCCGTCTTGCGTCGCGTCGGGCGCGCCTGAAGCGCCCGCGGTGACCAGGCTCGAGTGCTCGTGCTTTGGCTGCCGCCCTCAGTTGAGCTGGGGTCTTTTCGCCTGTGTAATCGCCGGGACTCACGGTTTTGACAGCGTTTGCCTGTCGTTCGCGCATGTACTTCTCGGCCATCATGCGCTGGAACTCGGTCATTCGGCCGGTTACGTCGGCGTCGCGTGTTGGGTCGATGCCACGCAGATAGGGATTGAGCTCACCCTCGATCCCGCTGGGGTCGGCGCTGATGAACAAGCCCAGTCGAGGATCGTAGTAGCGGCGGCGGTTGTAGCAGAGCCCTGTCTCCATATCGTAGTACTGGCCTACGAATCCGAGCGGCGTCGACCGGTCGCTGCCGTCGACCGAGCGCCGTGCCCCGTGTGCCGAGGCCTCGATGTCGACCACCACGTTACCAGTGCCGTCGAGCACCCTCTGTACGGTGCCGTTTGGGTCCACGAGATGAAACCTCCAATTCCGACCTCGCGATCGCCCATCGTCGGCGAGCTCTTCGATGCCTTCGGCGATTGGTAAAAAGCCCCCTTCCGTGAACGCGTACGTTCTGACGCGATCGGGCTTCCGTCGGTCGGTGTATCGCGTCACTTCGTGAACGGGAACATGACGATCCCAGACGAAATGCGTGACCGACTTCAGAGTCAGGTGGCCATTGAGCGGGTCGACCTCTGCTACTCGTTTCGACACGCGCCTCGCGAACGCGTCATAGCCGAAACTGATGCGACCACCGTTCGGCGTGGACACCGTCGAAAGAAGACCGGCACCGTTCCAGCTATACACCCACGATCGCGAACCCTCCGCCGGCTCGCGCTTCTCGATAAGAAATCCGTCGTCGTTCCAGACGTATTCGGTGTGGCCGTGGCGCAACAGCCGACCTCCTCGCCCGTAGGTGCGATCCGGCGCTCCATCGGTCGCCTCGCTGATGGCGTCCAGATCTCCGTATTGGAATGCTTCTGTTCCACCGTTGGAAGCCACCTTCAGCAGTCGCGCGGCCGCGTCCCGCTCGTATCGCGTTACGCCACGCAGAGAGTCCTCAATTTCGACTATCAGGTCGCGCTCATCGTAGACAAAGCGTTGCGCCGAGGTCGTATCATCCGGCAGTGCGCCAATCCAATCGGGCTCCCCAGGATCGACCGGCGCCACATCTCCTGCGACCGTGGATGACGTGCGCCGCACCAGTCGCCCGGCAACATCGAAACTACTGTCTATGCAGCCACCAGCTGGCAACCGCCTTCTGGTTTCGCGTCCCAGTCGGTCGCGCTCGTGGCCGACGACCACCGACTCGTCCAGGATGGTCTGGCCCACCAGGCCCGTGTCTGCGCGGCGATAGTCGATGCTATGACGAAGCGACGTGGCTCTTCGCACACGATCGCCCGCCGCGTCATAACGCACATCCACGTGGTAGGTCTCTCCGTCCACGATTAGCGTTTCGCGTACGATTCGCCCTCTGGCGTCTCGCTCGAAGTTGCACGTTGCATCGCTGTTCTCGGCTCGTTCGAGGAAGCCGTTGACGTCGTAGTCGAAGATGTCCGCCGACCCGTCGTCGTAACGGCGGCAGATGAGGTCTCCGCCGTTGCCATATTCAAGCTCCGTCGCGGCGCCGCTTTCCGAGGTGACGCGAACGAGCTGGTCGGCGGCGTCGTAGCCATATCGCACGTGGCGCCCATCGACGAAGCGCTCACCGTTCAGCCGCCCCGCACCGTCGTATTCCAATTGATGCTGGCTACCACCGTCACTTGTCACCGACACGAGGTTTCCCTCGCGGTCGTAGCCGTGCCGCTCCGTCCTCCCAGTCTCGTCGATGCCAGCACACAGCACGTGGAAGCCGCCCCACTCATAACGTGTCAGCTGACCACCGGGATCGCGCTCCTCGACCAGGTGCCCTTCTCCGTCGTACGAGAATCCGACCACACGGCCATCGGGATGGGTAACGCGCTGCAAATCGCCACGCAGCGAGTACTGGTAATGCGTCTCCCGCCCCAGTGGATCCACCTCCTTGGTGCAGCGACCCCACCAGTCGTAGCTCCAGAGTCGCACGGCGCCGCCAGGCTCATCGGCGCGCGCAACGTTTCCGTGCGCGTCCCGCGTGAAGCGGGTTACGCGCCCCATCTCGTCGTGCACCACGACGATTTCGCCTCGCTCGTCATACTCAAAGCTGCGCAGACCGCCAGTCGGGTCGCGATGGGTGGTGATCAACTGTCTCTCGTCTCGGTCCAGCTCGATACGAGCACCTGCAGCGTTCACTATTGCTCGAATCGCACCCCGTTCGTTTCGCTCGTAGGCCAAGGCGCGACCCTCCGGGTCCGTAACGGAGAGCAGTCGACCTCGATCGTCGCGCTCGAACCGGTGGGTTCGCTCAAGGCCATCGCTCTCCGCGAGGAGCTGACCGCGACTATCATACTCGCAGCTGGTGACGTTTCCGTCGTCGACCATCTTGTCGACCATCCCTAGAGAATTGCCGAAGTAGTCGCGCGATCCGCAGCTCGTGTCAGCCTTGCTGTACCCATCTGGATGGTAGCTCAATCGGACAGGGTAGATGCCACGTGCGGGACCGCCATCCGTGAGCGTCTGCGTTACATCCGGCGAGAGCGCGGGGTCCGCTCGATCGCCATAATCTCCCCATGCCTCCACGCACCGACCGTGGCGGTCGTAGCGAAAGTGAAAGCTCAACCCGGCACGGTCCGTCTGGCGGACGAGTTTGTGGCGGTGATCGTAATCGTAGGAGCCAACATGCCCATCTGCGTCAGCCGCGGCGATCAGGTTGCCGGCATCATCGTAGTCGTATCGCTGGAACGTGACGACATGGCCATCGCCATCCAACACCTCAAGCGCTGCGATACGTCCCGACTCGTGAGCTGGAAACAGTACATGACGCCCAACCGAGTCGATGACTGAGCTGAGCCGACCGTTTTCGTGATTGAGCGCTATTCGGTTCCCGCACCAATCGCTGATGAGTGTCAGCAGAGCAGCTTCCTCGCCCTTTGAGATCGAGCCAAACCGCCGAAACACACCATCGCAGCAATCCAGCACGAAGCCGTCCGAAGTGCGCCGCAATTGCCAACCGTAAGGACCAATTACCTCGTCGCGCCTTTCGAGCGACGGAAACTCTACCCACGTTCCAGAGTCCGCCCAGACACGAAGACGGCCACCGCAACCGCGCTCGAGCCTCCAGCCGAGACTATGGGTCCAGCCGAAACCCAGACCAACGTCCTTGTCGGCGAAGTGCGAGCTGTACCGGCGTGTGAACGCCAAGACGAGAGGAGCAGGTAAGACTAGGTCAAAGAAGGGATAGGTGAACACCCTACCGGTAACCGGGTCAACCGGCTCGGACTCTTGCCCGGCTTTCGGCCGCTTCTTCCCATCAGGGGATCCACTCGATGCTCCGGGACTGCCGCCACCTGCACCTGCGCCACCACCGCCTGGACCACCCCCACAGCCGCCACCGCCCCAACCAGCTCCCCCTCCACCCCCC